>NZ_JBQQCB010000163.1:0-20076 GCF_052246675.1 Nonomuraea sp. KM90
CCGCTCTCGATCAGCTGACACGCCCGTAGACGCTCCTCATAGCTGGCCCGCCGTCCCAACCTCGCCATGCATGAATCGTCCCACAGACCATCCCAGAAAGTCCGAAAACCTATGAACGGATTAGATCCTTCTACACCGCCACAGCGGCCGCTCGCTCTGACCCTTTTCAGACACCCTCCAGTCCGTTTCCGCAGTTGCCGCTTCTTCGCAGATCCTCCGCGATGACGCGCATCAGAGTCCGGCTTTCGGCGTTTAACCATCGCTGGTGTCGCCGTCGGAAAGGACGTAACCCCGATTCATTCGCAAATCGTCCGGCAGGACAGGCATAGCGAGAGAGATTTCCCGCGTCTTAGGGGTGTCATTCACACGTTTGGAGGTGGTCGTGAACGCAGCGGATGAGCAAGGCTTCCGCGAGTTCGTCTCTGCGCGCTCTCCTGCCTTGATGCGACTCGGGTTTATGCTTACCAGCGGCGACCAGCATGAGGCCGAAGATCTGGTTCAGGCCGCGCTGGCGAAGCTAGCGGCCAAGTGGCGGCGAGTCGAGGCCCCCGAGGCATACGTCCGCCAGATCATGTACCGCCAGAAGGTGAACTGGTGGCGCATGATCGGGCGGCGCGGCAAGGTCATCCAGGTGGTGCCGCCCGATCGGCCGGGAGCCGACCGCGCGCAGCAAAGCGAACGGCGCATAGTGCTGCGCGACGCCCTGACCAAGCTCACCCCGAGGCAGCGTGCCGTGCTGGTGCTGCGCTACTTCGAGGACCTGTCGGAAGACCGGATCGCCAACATGCTCGGCTGCTCGGTCGGCACGGTGAGGAGCACCACGCAGCGATCACTTGCCCGGCTCCGGCAGATCGCCCCCGAACTGGCCGCGGAATTGGAGGCCACCACATGAACCGACTGCTTTGCGACAGCATGAAGGAGTGGGCCTGCGAGGTACGGGTGCCGCACGACCTGGCCGACCGGGCGCTACGGCGGCGCGCTTGGCCGCCTGTCGCAGCGACCGTCCTGGCCGCCGGGCTGGCCGTCGTCGTAGCCGTGCTCGCCGTCGGTCTGCGCGGCCAGGACACGACCGTACGTCCGGCGAACGGGATGGGTGTGCCCGTCCGGCCTAAGGTGACATCTGTGGACGTGCGAGCGGACATCGAGAACGCGCCGCCGAAGAAGTTTGTGGCGGCGGGCAACGTGGCCGTCTCCGCGTACTTCACCACCTGGTTGGAGAAGCTGCCCAACAATGCGGAGCGCTTGCGCCGTACCTGGCACCTGTACGACCCGCGAACCGACGGCTACGAGAAGACGGCGTGGGCCTGGCTGGACGTGGCACCGGGGCTCCAACTCGCGGCGGTGCTCCAGGGAGAGAAGATCGGCAGGCGGGTGGGCATTCTCGAGATGAACACCCGGCAGATCCTGACCTGGATCAACTTAAAGCACGACGTCGGCTCGGCTGTCTGGTCTCCTGACGGCACCAAGGTCCTGGCCACTGCGTACTCCCAATATCCGGAGCAGAGCCGAAAGCGGATGGGCAAGGACTCCTTCTCCATCGAGAACTTCGCCAGTCCTCGGATCGGCTACTACATCATCGACGTGGCCACCGGCGAGGCCATCTACCACCCGCTGCCGCCTCTCGGTCGCGATGGGCAGCCCGGAAACATGAACGGCCGCCAGGACCTTGGCTGGAGCCTGGACGGGTCCATGATCTGGGAGCCAACCGACACCATGCCCGACAGGTTGTGGCTGAGCCTCGACGGCACGCGACAGAATGACCCGGCCGGCGACCAGTACATCGAGTACTCGCCCTGGTCGAAGGTCTCGCCCGATGGCAAGCGGGTGCTCGGCCGCGACATGCCACCGTCGATATCAGGCAGGCAGGTCGTGTTGCAGCGGCTGGCTTGGGCTGACAACGACAACGTGCTGGCGCTGGGGTGCGCGGGCACGTGCGGGAGCGAGTTCAACAACGGCCTTGTGCTGGTCAGCGCAGATGGCAATCGCGGGATTCAGCTCACTGCGAGCCGCGGCCGTGGCGGTGACGAGTCCTGGGAGTGGGTGCTCACTCGGCGGAACTAGTGGCGCGTCACGCAACCTTGGCTGGATAACTGGTCCAGCTTCGGATGGGTGAGCTGGCGGCGAAGCTGGTCTTCGGCTGGGCGCGGGCGTTGCGCCAGCGGACGTAGCCGCCGATCGCCGTGTTCTGCTCCTCGTGGTGCGGTGGTCGGTGCCGTTGAGCCGGAGTTCCGCAGTTCCTGGTGGTGCTGGTGACACGGTTATGGGCAACAGGCCAGGTAAGCGGCGTTCGCGGTGGTGGCACAAGGAAGTCCGATCCGTGTCACTGGGAACACCGCTCGACACCTTGATCCTTAACGTCGTCCGAGGCCAGGGTGGTGCGTGTCACCAGTGGCGACACGAACTGCGGAACCCGGGTTGAGGGCGTAGTAGCGCAACGCGGCGAATTCGGACTCGATCCAGTTCAGCCATGAGCCGTAGGTGGGCAGGAACACCAGCTCGACGTCGTTGTCGGCGGCCCAGGCGCGGACCTGGGGGTGCTTGTGCAGCGAGTAGTTGTCCATGATCACGTACAGCCTCTCGCCGGGCCACCGCGAGCGCAGGGTCTTCAGGAAGGACAAGAACTCGCGCCACCGCTTGCGCCGGCGAATGCGGTAGTACAGCTTGCCGGTGGCCAGATCCAGCGCGGCGATCATGTGCATGACGCCGCAGTAGCGGTGGTAGGTGGCCCGCAGCCGGGCCGGGCTGCGGGCCGGCCGCCACCTCTTGCCCTTGCGGGGCATCAGGTTCAGCGGGCCGAACTCATCGGCGCAGATGACTCTCCCGCCGGTGGGCGGGTGATCGTATAACTCCAGTACCCGCTGCATGTTGGCGATGAAGTGCGGGTCGTTGGACGCCTTCCAGGTCGTGGTGGTCTGCCAGCTCACCCCGTTCTTGCGCAGGATGCGCCGCAGGTGCTCGCGGCTGATGGCGGCCACCACGCCGCGGGCGATGAGGTGTTCGGCCAGAGTGCGCAGACTCCAGGTGGAGTGGCCGGTGATGCCCCACTCGGCAGGGACCGTCCGGGCGATCAGGCAGATGTGCTCACGCACCTGCTCACTGATCGCCGCGGGCCGGCCCCTGCTCCATTTTGGGTCCAGCGCGTCGAACCCCCGCTCGTTGAAGGCGTGGATGACATCGCGCACATAATCGTCACTGACCTGCATCAACGAGGTGATGTCCGGGACGCTCTGGCCTTGCCCGGACATCATCACCACGATCGCCCGGCGCAGCTTGACCGGGTCCTTGACGGTCCGGGTGATGCGCTGGATCCTGCGGCCCTCCTCCATCGACAAGGGCCGGACGAACACATCCGGTGGACGAGCCACAACTACCTCCCGGTTTGCAGAGGCAGCCAGCCTTACGGGTTCACCGGTCGAGATCAATTACCCGGTAACGTTCCGGGACGTAACGACGCGGCGGGCGAACGCGTGCGCGGGAAGGCGTCTTTGAACGTTCGCCCCCGCCCTTCTCGAGGCCATCGGGGTGCCGACGAACCCCTGACAGAGGAGCTAGACTAACGCCCCTCAGCGCCTATGTCAGGAGAATATGCGGGCTTGCGTGCAGCGCCGTCCCGGTCAGCGCATGCGTTTCTTCTCAGCCTGCGGCGTGTATCCTAGGGGAATAGCCAGGCTGTCATTGGTCCGGCCCATTTGTCGCACCAGGCGCCAACCCTACGGATTCACCTCGTTTAACAATAATCGGTCGGGCGAACATACCAGGCATTGGAGGCGTATATATAATACGCTAGGAACTTATCCTGCCAGGGCAACACACATACGAAGCCATTGTCGCCTTCGCGATAGTCTACCTCGACTATGATGTAGCTCGACCCGCAGTGGTAGTACTGGAGACTCGCCCAGTCACCCTCCATCGTGCGGTAGGCGCCGCATGTCTTACCTATCGAAGGGTCGCCATCCGACGCCTGCGCTGCGGGGATCGCCAGACTGGCACTTGCCACAGCAGCGAGAATGACTGTAATTCGCGATACGGCCTTGAATAATCCCATAGTTCTCCTATACAACGATTACACTACGGCATGTATTAATAAATCGTTGGCACGATGCCACCTTCCGATTCACCCGACACTGCGGGAAGTAGATAAATTACCCAGGGCGCCTCTCTCAATTTCGGCGGTATCACCTACAATGTGAATCGCCGAGTATCCAAAAACAAGCGCTTCTGCTGACAAAAATAGCTGCTTTTCTGCCTGCCCCGCTACACCCGCTGGGACCAACTCGCCCCGCACCTCAACAGGCAGGGATCGGCTGCCGCGCCCGAAGCCGACGACGTCCTGGCTGTCCGCGCCGTCATGTACACCCCCAAGGTCCACAGCACCCCGGACAAACTCGACAGAGAGATCGCGCGATGCACTGCGGGCGCGAAGGCGATGGCGACGGTCGCGAGCTGGGCCAGCAGGGCAGGGTCGTGGTTGGGGAACAGCAACATGTCCAGATCCAAGAGACGGGATGGCCTGCCTGATGTAGCACGAACGCGACCACGCCGAGCACGGCGATCCATCGTCGGCCGAGCAGCACGGACAGCACCGGCAGGGCCGCGATGACGATCGGCTCGGCCAGATACAGGATCCAGATCGGCCGCTCCACAGCGACGGCCCCCGCGCCCCCCACGGCTTCGGCACCCTGGAGCAGTCCGGTCGCCGGCACGCCTGTCAGCATCACGAACGGCCACAGCGCCACGGCGAGCGCCAGCCCGGCACGCCAGGCCGGCGCGGAGACCGGACCGAAGGTTCGCCGCCCGTGGACGCGCACCGCGCCGCGTCGATCGAATAGGGACGGGTCCGGCCGAACCGCGCCCCGGCCAGGAGCACGCCGATCATCTCTTCCTCATGCCGCGCCCGGTGATCGCGCGGGTAGGCGGCCAGGAGGCGACGGTAGCGGGCTTCCAGCGGGCTCATGCCGTTCCTCCTGAGCCGATCGCGCGCAGGCGCGCGGTGGCCGCCTTGGCGTGCCTGCGCATCCGCTCGGCCTCCGCCGCCAGTCTCGCCGCACCGTCGCCCGTCAGCCGGTAGGAGCGGCGCACCCGGCCGTCGACGATCTCTTCCCGGTCCTCGCTGATCAGGCGCTCTTCCTGGATTCGGTCGAAAGCGGCGTACAGGGTGCCGGCGCGCAGGCGAACCTGGCCGTCACGACAGATCAGGGGTCAAGATGGCTCGCATGACGACGCCCTCCGCATGAGGCATAGCCGGACTGCTGACCGTACTGGCGGCGAACGGGGTACGGCGGCGTGTCACCGGCCGAGCGTCTCGCTATGCTTCTCACCGCCAGTATTGATCACACGTGTTGCGACGACCGTGCATCTGCGCCACCTCCACCGGGGCCGCGTTCGGGCTCGACCCTGGCTGCCAGTCTTCGGGGTCGAGCTGGACCAAAGCCTTGAGGTCGCGCGCTGTTCGGCGGCGTCACCTGCACCTCCTCCGACCCGTCCGGCCGGACCGTCCGCTTGCTCTCCACTCCGCCCACCGCCTCCTCGAACACCGCGTTCACCAGCCGGCCGACCGCTCGCGCGCTCGCGCGCCACGTAGAAGCTGCGGAGTGGCGGCTCCTCGGGCGGCGGGTTCAGCACGGCCTCGTTCATGGCGCGGTGGCAATCGGCGATTCGACGACAACGGCGCAGGCCAGCAGCCGGTGCCGGCCAGCGTCGTGGGCAGGACCTGATCGTGCGGTCTCCTGGCGTGCAGCCGAACTGCGCCCCTCACTGAACCCGAGGACGCTCTTGGCTCAGCAGCATATGACGTCTCCCCCGCCCTAAGGACAGGCCGCCCCGCTGTAGGCAACCGGTGACCAGGAACGCATCGTGCGCACCCCGCGCCCGGAAACCGTCACCACCCTGGCAGCTATGCAGCCGAGCCCGTGGCGCAGCCGACCGGAGCCCTGCCCCTTCCCCTCCCCCGCTCCCCCGGTCGGCGAGCGTCTGTTTTGTGCTTCAACATAATGCACCAAAGCGTCGGCCTTTACGTTGTAGATCCCTTATCCCAACTCAGCCCACTGGCTGCCTGGCGCGCCAACACGTGAGCCGCTGGCCATGCTGATGCGTACCGGATCGGCCAGCTCCAACCGCCCGGCCGCAGCCGCCATCCCTGCCGAAGAGAACAACGCCCCCACGGCGCAGCGCACCGCCGCCTTCATCGATGAGGCTGGCCTCCCCCACACCACCGAGATCGCCGCCCTGCTCGGCCTGACCTGGCACGTCACCCGCCCTCTCGCGAAGGCGGATCCGCCGATCAGCACGCTCGCGCATCTCGACGGCCTGACCGACGATGACATCACAAGCATCCCGGGTTCCGGGTCTGGCTGCCTCGGCAAGCTGAAGACCGCGTTCGCCACGGCCGCCACCCTCACCGGAGCCACCCCATAAGCGGGATCCGCCCCCTCCCCCGCCCCACCGAGCTCGTCCTGCACACAGTCGTGGTGGAAGTACCGCGCCCCCGACTTCCCCGCAGGCAGCGGGTACGCGCACATCACCGTCTGGCGCGCCCTCCACGCCGATGACATGCCCGGCCACCTGGTGGTGGCCACCGAGACCGGCATCGGCGTGTCCGTCACCAACGGGATCCACAACATCTGGGCGGCCCTGGTCTCCCTATACGGGTGACCCTGCTGGCTAACTCGGGGTTCCGACCGCGAGGGTCTGGTCGAGGCGGGCGAGGTGGCGGCAGTGTCTGACGCTGCTCGAGCACCACCCCGCCAACCTCCCCTACCGCTCGGGGCCGGGGCAGCTCGACGAGGCATGGGTACCGCGCGGCAGCACCGAGCCGTGCTGGCGGCCAACCCCGACCACGACCTGCTGAAGGCCTGGATGGATGAGCACGGTCCTCCCCTCCTCGACGCGGCCCGCAAAGCCGCCCAGGCGGAGCGCGTCTTCCAGGGCCGGAAGATCGAACGCAACCCGGACGAGTTCGTCGGCAAGACCGTCACTATGGCCGGCAAGAGCGGCATCCGCTGGGCGAACACCACCCTCGTTTCCGCCCACCATGGGATCCTGCGCCTGGAGGGCAGCGAGCAGGTCACCAACATCTTCGACGACGAGCCGGACCGGAAGCCAATCACCGACATGCGGAACAGCTCGGTGCCGTACTGGGAAATCGCCCGCAGCACCGTCCACCACGACACCAAAGACGAGGACTGAATCATGGACCTCGCGACCGAACGAGCCCTGCAGCTCCTCACCATGAGCGTGGACGAGCTGCTCGTCATGGCCAAAGCGCTGGAGGTGCCGCCACCGCTGCTGCTTGCCCCGGCCGGCAGCGGCGAGCGGGTGGAGGTTCTGCCCGGCATCGACGCCGGCGCCCATGAGGTGCTGGCGTGGCTTGACGGCACCGCGCCCGCCCCCGCCAGCGTGACCGACGAGGGAGCCGACGCGCGGGCCGAACTGCGATTACTCCGCGACCACTACGCGCTCGTCGAGGAGTGGTCGGCCCGCACCCGCGCCGCCGCGATCTCCGAGGCCCGCACCGGCGGCCAGCGGCAGGCGTGGCGAGACGCCGCTCGGCGGCACGCGCAGGCCGCTGAGCACGCGGTCGCCCGTATCGCGTTGCTCCGGAAGGCGATGCGGGCCAGCAGCGTTGCCTGTCCGCCGCTGCCCCCGGCGCTCATCCACCTGGATCTGCTCCCGAGTGACGATACCCTGACAGAGGGCAACCTCCGGCACGATGTAGGCGTCCTCTTGGGCATGTTGAGACACGTGAGGCGACGCTACTGGCACCTCCAGGCCGAGGCGATGGCGCGGCTGGGCTGCCCGAACCGTCCGCGCCTGTACGAACAGTACGGCCGCCCGGCGCTGGCCGGCGCCGCTGATGGTCCGGTGATGTCGCAGAAGATCGCCGAGCGGGTGGAGAAGCTCCTGCACATGCGTCAGGACAACGGCCGCCCCTACTGCGGTCTCCTCTTGTACGCCTTCCTCACCGGGACAGCGGTCGGCGCCCAGAACGTCATGTTCTCCGACATCGGCACGGGCACCTTCGACGACGACGGCACCAATATGCCGACCATGCTGATCGCGGCGTGCTGCCAGGCCGCGATCAACCAGGGGATGCTTGAGGCGGCGTAGATGACCGACGACGAGTACCGCCGAGAAACGCGGGTGTGCGCCGACTGCGAGGCCACGCCTGCCACGCCGGACGTGGCCACCATCAAGTGGGGGCGCGGGGACCTGGTGGTGACCGAGCACCACACCGGCGACTGCCCGGACTACCTCAAGCGGTGCAAACCGATCATGGACGACGCCAAGCGCACACTTGAGGACGACGTCGGGATCGTGAACCTGGCCGACCCGCACGAAGCCGGCGACAGCGCCGGCGAGCAGACCACCTGACCATCACGCGCAGTGATCGGGGCTGCCGGATCGCCGGGGCGAGCACCTACTGTCCGTCACCTCCCACGGGTCAGCGCAGGAACGCCGCGGTGTCGGCGTCGAGTCCCTGGTCCGGGACGGGGAGCACCTCGAACACGAATCGGCCGCCACCGCCGCGCCGGCCCCAGGTTGGTCGGGTTCCCCACCGCCAGGTCCGGAGCGTGCGGGCAGGACCTCGATCACGCGTTGCAGCACGGCCTGCGTCTCGGACAGGTCCGGGTCCATGGCGCGGAACTGAACCATCAGCGGATCTCCTTCGGGTTCGCGGCGGGAATGGCCAGGAGGCGGGTCAGCCAGCCGGGCACGGCAGGACCGGCAGGTCACGCTCGATCGTGTAGGCGCCGCCGTCCACTACAGAACCGGGCCCCACCAAGAAGCCGCGTCCGCCTGGGCCGGGGCCGCGGGTGTCGATTCCGGGGCCGAGCAGCGCTCGCGGGTCGCGGCCGGTGGTCGACCCGATGCGCTGGGCTGCTCTGCGTGGCAGAGCAGCCCGCTCAGGGAAGGCGGCTCGCGGTGCAGCCGTATGGGGAGGCTACAACAGGCTGCCAACAGCCGGAAGCGCCAGGCTCTGTGGCGGTGTGAGCGTGGGGTTGTGAATGCTTCTCGTATTTGTGATTCCGTCGCAAGCAAGAATGTGATGCACGTCATAGTAGGTGATTTTAGGCGTTTTGCGTTCTAGATCGAAAACCATCTACCACGGGAGATGACCTGGCGAAGCGTCGGTAAAACGTAGCGCGGGCTCAAATGGCGATCACCTGTAACACGGCTTTCGGGCCCACCGCCATTACCGGTGACTTAACGTGGGAGATAACTTCTTTCCCGCTCTCTTGCTGGCCGGCCGGATGACTCGATTGTCGACCGGCCGATTGGAGCCGGCCGACGAACCGGACAGAAGGGTCGTCGCGCTGTGGACAAGAAGGAGAACAAGATCAAGCACTGGTGGCGGAGCCGGAGATGGCCCGCCCCGCAGGAGCTCGCCCTCACGGCGGTCAACCTCGGGGTAACCATCTTCATCAGGCTCGGTGGCTGAGCCCAGGAGATACCTACTCGCTGGACCAGCCCCCGGCCTGATGCCAGGCTCCCCCGCGGAAAGGAGGAACCACGTCCCAGGGGCCTCGCACTAGTCGCTTGCCGGCGCGCAGTGCGGGGCTTCCTGCTGTTCGCCCTGGTAAGAGGGCTTGCCGTCCGTGAACAAGTTCATCCCGTGAACATGTTCACCGCTAGCATGTACTTAGCACTGTACCCGACTTTGTAGTTGGGCTTACATCACAGATTTAAGATTTCGCGTCAACAAGTGGCCCTGCTTAAAGCATGGCCCGGACATCCTGCTCAAAATGAGCAGCCGTAAATCAACATCGACTCTCGCCCATCGAGACTCTGACTACGTCATCGCACGCTGTGGCCTCGACCTCTCCAGGACGTTAAGCGGCGGGATCGACTACCTTCCCCTCTACCCCCGTGGAGAGGTGCCCCCCGGTGAGACGTCCGCCCGCTCCCCCGCCCATGCAGGAAGCGCAGACCTAAGCCCGGTTCTGGTACATCAGCAGCGGCTGCGGTCATCGCCTGGCCCGCCGCGCCGCCTTGTTCGGCGAAGCGCTCGGCCTTCAGATCGAGCACGAGCACGACGGCGCGCTGTGGCTGCGGCAGCACAAGATCCGGGCGGTCGGACGCGACCGCGGCATACGCCGCTTCTACCGGATTCTGGACCGGGTTCTCAGCCGCCGCCGGGGTGTACGCAGCGATCACCACAACCCGGCCGCCGCGTTCCTGGAGCAGTTGCGCGCCGCGCAGGAGGCTGGCATGGCCGTTGACCCGATCGCGTTCACCCGCTTCCGCCTGTCGTCCATCGAGCTGCTCACCCGCCAGGCCTCGCCCAAGCCGCCCCGCGTCGACCGCGCCCCCGACACCGCGTTCATACAGCAGGCGCCGCTCCTGCTGCTGCACAGGGTGGCCGTCGACCGGCAGCTCCTGGCCGAGCTGGAGGCACGTGGAAGCGCGACAACATCGAGTTCGCCCACAAGGGGAAGCTCCCGATCTGCCAGACCCCATGCTCGTGCCCGGTCGTATGCGCGCGGTGGAGCTGCTGGCCGAACAGTTCAAGGACCCCGAGTCGGGCATGAAGCATTGGCTGGAGGAGGTGGCCGAACGGTGGAGCTTGGGCGAGCAGCTTCGCACCGAGGACCTGCACCCGCTGGTCGCCTACTGCCGGATGAGCTCGGATCTGGACGATCCAGACGCGTTCCAGCAGGCCATCCTCGCCGAGCCGCAGGACGTGGCAGTGGTGTTCTCCGCGCGGCTGCATGACGACACCACGGTGGTGCGTACCAGCATGCCGGTGCGGGTCGGGGTAACCCGGTGAGCGGGTGGGTCGCAAAGGCGAGGACGGGTTCTGCCCGGTGATGACCCGCGACGGTGAGCTGCCTGTGGAGCTGGACTGGGACGCTCCCGGCCCGCAGCCGGGCCAGCGCGTGGCCGGCGAGTGCCGAAGCTGCGGGCGCCGCGGCGTCGTGTACGAGCCGCTGTTGGCCGACCCGGCGCAGGACGAGCTCGCCGAGCGGTTCGCTGCCTGGCTGGGCGGGATGCTCGACTGGACGTGGAGGTCGGCGAGCAAAACGCCCCCTCCACAAGGAATTGTTCGATCTCCACGCGCGGGTCGAAGCGGTGACGCTCGCCGACAGACCCGGCGCGACCCCGGCCAGGACTCTGCAGTTGCCCGTCCGGCGCCCACCGCTCACCGGAAAGAAGGACGTATAAATTCAGATCGCATGATGCGACCTGCACCGTTACCTACCTTGACCGCCGCGCTACGGCCAGTGCGGCCTGCCCGGGTCAGGTTAGGCTCGAGGGCGGTTCGGGCAGGGCCGCCAGGAGTCGGTCAAGCTTGGCGTCGACCTGCCCAAACCGCGTTTCCATCAGGTCTTTCAGGCGTTGCTCAAGCTGATCGAGGTGCCCCTTCGTCGCCAGCGAAGCGTTGCCGGCCATGATCTCCCCGAACACGGGTTCGGTGTACTCCAGGATCTCCTGACGGATGGTGTTGGGGAGTTGCTCCACCGCGGTCTTGATATCCCCAACGTCGACACCGACTCTAAAGGCGGCCGCTTCGAGTCGTTGAACGCGATCAGCGAGTTGCGCGCGGTGTTGGGGAGCGGTCATGTGGTCATCGTAGCTTGAGCACGTCCTCTCCTGGCCCGGTCCCCGTGCGTTCTCTAGGCTCTCCGAAGTTGTCGGATCAAGCAGCTTCGGGAAGGTCTCATGGACGAGCCAGTCCGTTGGAGAGTGGACTTCTATGACTTCACGGTTCCGCCTCCAGAAACAGATGATCCTGACGTTGGAAGGTTCGGTGACGTCCATCAACGAGCGGCCCGCAACGGGGCTCGTCATGGGACTCCGATCCTGACTTCTCCCTCGGCTCGGCCGGACGCGCGAATCAATCTGTTTTTCCGTACCTGCACGATGGCCGTCTCGGGGATGCTGACCTGGCGGCGGTACGCCTACACGCTGGTGGTCTGGCTGGACTTCCTGGATGTGGTCGGCCGCTCATGGGATAAAGGCCACCGCGGGGGACGTCGAGGCGTTCAAGGACTGGCGTTTGACGGATCTTCGCAACCCACGAGCGCATCCGCGCCACCTCCTTCGACACCGATCGTGCAGGGCTCAACAGTTTCTTCACCTGGGCCAGCGCGCGCTACGGGATTCGCAATCCGGTCCCTACCGTGCCGGCTGGCACCAGGGCGGCTGGTGTGCCGTCGGAGAGCGGTTATCGGCGCCGCCGGGATCCGCTCCGTCCGGCCGCCTCCAGCCGGCGGCAGGTTAAGTGGCTGCTGAGGCCCGCGCTGACACAGTGGCGGGACGTCGGTCTGCGCGGCTACGGCTTTGATGGGCTGCGCCGATCCGGATGGCGGGGCTTCAATGAGGATCGCGACGTCGCCTTCGTTGACGGCCTGTATGGCACGGGTCTGCGACTACGCGAGTGGTCGAGTGTGCTGGACGTCGAGTTGCCCCACTCCCAGGGGCGGCGCTTGCACCGGGCTTGGCTGGCGGAGCAGTGCATCAAGGGTGCGAAGGAAGGGCGGTATTACTGGGTTCCCCGGCGTGCCTTGCAGCAGGTGGAGGCGTACATGGATCCGATCGAAGGATCTCGTGCGGAGGTTGTCGCCCGGGTGCAGCGCCGGGGCCTTTACGAGCGGCTGCACGGCCTTCGGATCGTGGTCGGCCATAATGCCCGCGCTGGTGCGCTCTACGTCGAAGGGCGCGACGGCCCGGTACCTATCGCGCTGGATGTGCTGACCCACGACGAGAGGCAGCTGCTGTTTCGCCGGACTCCGGCAGGGTTGGAACCACTGTGGGTTTGGCTGTCGATCAACGGTCTGCCGAAGAAGCCCTACAGCTGGGAGGACACCTTCGCTGCGGCCAACGAGCGCGTCGCCCGCGCCTGGGCACAGACCCACCAGGTCGTAGGCGGACGGGAGGCGGAGCACGGCTGGGAAGTGCGGCCGTGCCCGTTGTGGGCCACACCCCACATGCTGCGACACAGCTTCGCGCTGCGGTGGTTTTCACTGCTGTCCCTGGTGGAGGAGCAACGGGTGGAGGGCCTGAGCGAGCGCGAGGCTGCGGACCTGCGCGAACAGTTGGGCGGCTTGTGGCTGCAATTGGCGGTTTTGATGGGGCATAAACATCCCGACACCACGCGCGAGCACTATCTCGAGCCATTCACCGGGTTGCGGGGGTCCTACCTGATGGAGCTTCTGGACGAGGACGAGCAGGCTGGAGTGGACGCTCTGGTGCGGGCTTTCGCGGCATCCACCGGAGCAGCCCTCGATCCGATCCAGTCCGGAGCCGAGCGGTGACAGCTCTGGCGGGACGAGGGCGCGGGGGCCGCCGCGCCGCAGTTCCTGGGCCGGGATGGCAGGCCCCGGACCGGCGGCCGGCCACCATGAAGGGGACGACGGTCGTCTTCTTCGAGGAGAGGACCGGTGCGCAGCTCAGCTTCGACTGTTCAGCGTTTCCGGTGGCCGTGCCGATGCAGCAATGGCTGGCGTGCAGGCTCAGCGAGCAGTTCAGCGCACGAAGCGGCACCAAGGGCGCGGTGATGGCCAAGAACTACTTCTACGCCGCCCGGTTCTTCGCACGGGCCTTGGCTGCGTGCGACGCCGCGCCGCGAACTCCGGCCGACCTGACTGCTGAGCACATCCAGGCATTCCGAGCCCGCTATTCGGACTCGCCTGCCGTCCTCCGGTCACACTTGAAGCTGTTGCGCGTCCTGCTGCGCGACTGTGACGATCTGGTGCCGTCCGCCCGCGACGACCTGATGCGGACCGGCTGCCGGAGGTTCCGCCCGTTGATCCGGTGCTCGACTACACCGACCACGAGTGGCAGGACATCATGACGGCCCTGCGCCGCACCATCCGCCTGGCCCGCGACCGCATCCGCACAGGAACCCTGCTACTGGCCCGCTATAGGTCCGGCGACGAGGGCTTGAATGATCGCGAAGCCCTCCAGGGCAGGTTGCTGGAGCAGTTCTGTGTCACCGGGGATCTGCCGCGCGTTGCGTCGGGTGGTTACCGGAAGGAGGTCGTGCGGGCCGGTGGTACCGCCGCCTTGCGCGCCATGCTCTGCCTGAGCCAGCCGGAGGCGACCGCGTTCGCGTTGCTGCTGTCCGCCTTGACCGCAGAGAACTTCGGCACCGTCGCGCGATGGCCTGCGGCCCACACGCGTCCCGACGGCGCTGCCGGCGCCTATGGGGTCGCGCTGGTGGAGGAGTCCAAGCCGCGCCGCGGCCCAGAGCGCGAGCACGTGATCGTCGCCCTTGAGGATCTTCCCGCCTCGCTGGGCGAGGTCATCGAGTCTGGGCAGCGCGAGGTCCCTCTGCTCCGTTCCTCGCTGCGGATCTATGAGCTACTGCTGGAACTGACGGCCGTGGCTCGGCATCTAACCGGTCACCCGAGCGCATTCATCTGCTGGGCGTCGAAGGCCGAGAAGCGCACCGGGCAGCCGTGGAGCACGGTGGTGTTGCCGCGACAGTGGGCTTTGGCCAACGGCTTCCCCGACGGGAGCCATGTCGAGCCCGGCGGAAAGCCCGCGATTCACAGCGGCCGGATCCGCCAGACCGCGCTCGAGTTGCGGCGCCGTCCTGTGGCTCACAGCCGCCACACGCTGCATGACCACTATCTGCGCCGCAGTCTCGCAATCCGGGCGGAGAGCCGCATCGTGGTCGCTGATGCCCTGCGCTCCCAAGTCGAGCAGGCACGCACCATCGAACGCGTGCTCGTGGTCTCCCAGGAGGTGGTGGACCGGGCCGAGACGGACCTCGATGCCGCCGCCGCAGAGACAGGTCTTGCTCCCCAGACGCTTGGCCGGATGCTGAGCGGGGCGCAGGATACGGCGATCACGGCCTGCACCGACCACCTGGCCGGGCCCCGCACCCCGCCCGGGACGTCGTGCATGGAATCCTCTCGCGTCTGCCTGACATGCGAGAACGCACGGGCTCTCCCGCACCACCTCCCGGTTCAGCTCGCCACGCATGACCGTATTCTCGCCTTGCGCCCCAACCTCGACCCCGCCACCTGGAGCGTCCGCTACCAGGACACAGCAGCACGGTTGAAGGACATCCTCGACCACTACGGGCCCACCGAGCAGGCCCGCGCCCGGACAGCCCTTACCCCCGCCCAGCTGCAGCTGGTGGAGGACCTGATGGAGGGAAGGATGGACCTGCGATGACCTTCCCCCTCACGGACGGGATCCCGCAACCCCATGAGAACCCGATGGCGGTGCCCTGGCCCTCGGCGGACGTTGTCATCCTGCGCAACCGCCCGCTGCGTCTGGGCACTCCCGCATCGCGCCTATCGCGTTACGGCGATGACGTCTGGCACCTGGCTCCAGCTCACCGCGACGCGCACATCGCCGTCACCGCCATTTCCTGGGCGACCTTTCCCGAATCGCTCCGACCGCACTTCAAAGCCTTCTTCCTGGCCGCGCTTGACCAGCCGGTCCCCGTCGACCCCACCGGTCGGCAGACTCCCGGCCAGCAGGCCAGTATCGGCACCTTCTCCCAATGGATCATGGACATGCGGACGCTGGCCCACTGGCTCGACCAGCACGGGGTGCACGACCTGCGCCGCCTGCGGGAGTCAGACCTGGAGGTGCTCCTGGCACACGTACGCGCTCTGGAACGGTCTGCAGGCCGCAAGGCCGACTTGCTGAGCACTGTCCGATCTCTGTGGTTGTTCCGCGATCATCTGCCCGCGCCCTGCCGCCTGGAGTGTCCCTACCCCTGGCCGGGCCAGAGCGCCAACGAGCTGGCTGGCGTCACCGCATTGCGTAACACCGAGAACAAGACCCCGCGCATCGCCGAAGACTCGATGCAAGCACTGCTGGCCTGGGCGCTGGTGATGATCGAGCAGATGGGACCGGACATCTGTGGTGCTCGGCGAGAGTACGCGGCCCTTGAAGCCGGTGATCATCCCTCGCAGGCTGAGTTTCGCGGCACCCCTCGGCCAGCGTCTGCCGCGCTTTCTGGAACGCTGCCGCGCCGAAGGGCGACCACTGCCCGGGCGCCTCGATCCGGCCGCCGGCGTTCCGATGGTGAACACCGGGCACATTCTCCGGCTCGTCGGCATCTCACCGGCCAGTCGGGCGGGATTGTCCGCGGGCCAAAGGCGCCTGCTGGCCACCAGCGCTCTCCCCATTGGCGTCGGCAGTCCTATCGGCGCCATCACCGGTACCATCGGGGGTCGTCCCTGGCGGTCGCGCCCGATCTCAGTCGATGAGCTGCCCACGCTGGTCCGGCTACTCAGCGCAGCCCTATTCGCGGCAATCAGCTACCTGTCCGGGATGAGGCCGGGCGAAGTCCTCAACCTGCGGCGCGGCTGCCGCGGGATCGACACGGAGACCGGAGAACTCCTCGTCCATGGGTTTCGCGGCAAGGGCTACGACCGCGCTCCAGACGCACCGGGCGCGACGGAACCGGAGCGTCCGTGGGTTGTGGTAGATGTCGTCCACCAGGCCATTCAACTGCTGGAAGATCTACACGATCTCCCCCTGCTGTTCCCCGCCAGCCTGGTCGTCGCCCGCCAGGACCGCCCGGCCGAAGTCCACGCCCGCGACGGGAAGTCGATGAACGACGACATCGACGGCTTCATCACCTGGATCAACACGCACTTTCGCCCGGTGGACAGCACCCCAGCGATTCCCGCCGATCCCCACGGCCGCATCATTGCCTCCCGCTTCCGCCGGACGCTGGCCCGCTTCATCGTGCGCCGCCCGCGAGGGCTGATCGCCGCCGCCCTGCAATACGGCCATATCCACACGAAAGTGACCTTGAATTATGCGGGCCGCGGTGACCAGGTGTGCGCGGTCACTCAAGATGTTGATGAAGGTGACACCGGCGTTGAGCATGGTCAGATGTGGAACGACCCCGCCGAGGGTGCTCGGGCGAGGTCGTGGTGTTCAAGCTGGCGTGGTGATGCTCACTCTGGCGCGGCGGATTCGTTGACGGCGGTGCGGGCGGCGGATTCGTCGACGATGGTCTTGCCGGCGGCGTAGGTGGCCAGCAGGGACAGCCGTCCGAGGTTGTTGACCGAGCGGGGATAGCCGCGGGCGGTTTCGTGGATGAGGGCGATGGCGTCGTCGCTGAAGAGCGGGTCGGAGCGGCCGGCGAGGGTCATGTGGTGCCGGATGTAGTCGGCGGTCTCCTCGGGCGTCATCCCGGTCATGTGGTAGCGGGCGGAGATGCGCTGGCCGAGGGCGGCCAGCACGCCGAGCTTGATCTTGCGTTTGAGGGTGGGCTGGCCGATCAGCAAGGTGGCGAACGGGGAGGAACTGTCCATGTCGAAGTTCGTCAGCATACGCACCGACTCGAGCTGAACGTGGGCCAGCATGTGCGCCTCGTCGATCACGAGCACGGGTGTGCGGCCCCGCTCCACCTGTTCGGTCGCCAGCATGTCGCTGGCCTGGGGGATCAGGGTGGCCTTCTGGTTCTTGGGGAACCGCCCAGGGCGGTGACGATGGCCGTGTGGATGCCGCGTACTCCGACATCGGGGTTGCCGAGGTAGATGACGAGGTGCCGGGCCGGGTCCAGACCGAAGATCGCGGCCCTGGTGGCGGCGGTCTTGCCGACTCCCACTTCGCCGGTGACTACGCCCAACGCTCGTTCGGCGACGCACCAGGCGATGCGGGCGATGGCTTCGGAGTGGGCGGCATGGCGGTGCAGCATGGCGGGGGCCAGGCCCCGCCCGAACGGGGTCTTCGATAGGCCGAAGTAGCCCTGGAGCTTGTCCATCATGGGAGAGTCGTCGTCACTTTCTCGCCGCCGAGGCCGGGCAGAGCGGGTGCTGGAGGAGTCAGGTACTGGGGTCGGCAGGACCGGGGCGACCTGCGAGGCAGGCCGGTCGAGGGGCTGGGGCGGGCCGGGGTCGGCTGCGGGATCGCTGCCGGGGTCGATGCCAGACTGGGGGTCGTTCTCGCCGGTCATGGCGCGTCATCGCCCAAGTGTTCTTCGTCAACATCGTGGCCGCTGTCCTGGTCAGGGGCTTGTCGGCGGGGGTCGGTAAGGGCGGCGTAGTTGATGCCGGTGGCGACGTGCTGGTCGTGGCTGGTCTCCAGCAGGCGCAGGTAGTCGATGCCGGTCGAGGTCGGTTCGGGAGCCGGGGGCATCTCGGGTTTTGCCTTGGGGTGGGCGTTGCGGGTGATGGCCTGCGGGATCGCCATCCCCTGCGGCCTGCCGTTCCAGCGGACCTCCACCATGTTCAGATCGAACGGGTCGAAGACCAGCTCAACGGTGCGGCCGATCAAGGATGCGTCGACCTGGTAGAAGTTTGAGAACAGCTGGACCGTGCTGGTCTTGCAGACCTGCTGGCGTTCGCTCCACTTGAACGCCTCGGTCAGCGCCGCCGGGGTCGGGGTCGGGAACGGCGCGTCCGCGCAGCCGGCCATCCATCGCTGCAGGGGTGTCTGACCGGTCTCGGAGTGGACACGCCGATGATAGGCGGTCTCCACCCAGGCCGTGAACAGCCGGTTCAGCTCGGTCAGGCTGGTGACCTTCGTCCCTGAGGTCTCCCCGTCACCGGCGATCTCGACCAGGAACTGGCGCCTGACCTCGCCGAACCACCGCTCGATCTTCCCCCGGCCTTCCGGCCGGCCCGGCGCCGAATGCGCGATCTTGATGCCGAGGCGGGCCGCGGCTCGTTTCACCGAGGCATCGACCATCGCGCTGCCGTTATCGAAGTAGATCATCTGCGGGACGCCCCGCGCCGCGAGCGCGGGCCGCAACGCGGCGGCCAGGCGGACGGTGTCTTCGAAATAGCCCCACCGATGACCGACGACCAGGCGGCTGTGGTCGTCGATGAACGCGAAGAGAAACGTTTTTCGACCTGCGATCTTGGGCCCGTGAAGCGCATCGCCGGTCCAGATACCTGGCGGCGGCTGCCCCAGAACAGCGAAATCATGATCATCTGGTCGGCGATCACACAGATAGGTATGCGACAACTTCGGCGCCGTCCTGGTCGAATTCAACGGCGAGCACGACCACGTCCACCTGCTGGTCCACTACCCGCCCAAAGTCGCCCTGTCGGTCCTGGTCAACTCCCTCAAAGGCGTCTCGGCCCGGCTCCTGCGCAAAGAGTTCGGCCCGCACGTCCGCCAATATCTGTGGGGCGGGCACTTTTGGTCTCCGTCTTACTTCGCCGCGTCCTGCGGCGGCGCCCCGCTGTCGATCATCAAGGAATACATCGAGAACCAGAAACGGCCAGGCTGAGCAGCTCACGGCGTGCAACTGTCACGGCACCACTCGGGCCTGGAGGCCCTCCCGCGCTGCCGTTTCCTCCCCGGGCGTAAACGCCCGGGGTTCCACGCCAGATCACGCTGAAGAAAACCATGTACGAGACCCGCGCGTACGACAACGAGACCGACGGCCCCGTGGTGGTCATCGTGGCGCCAGCACCCACGACGTATCCCGACTGGCCAGCCTGCTCAACGGCAGCACGCCCAACAGCGAGCAGTGCCGCCTGGCCGGCCAGATCGCCCGCCAGGTACGGCGGCCGCCCCGCGCTCGAACTGCTCGCCGAGCCGGCGGACCCGACCTGCTCACCCCGTGGGGCGGGACCAAGCCCAAAGACCTCCGCCCAGATGCGCGTGGCCAGGTTGACGTTATGGATCTCCTTGACCAGGACCAGCTCGACGCCAGTGTGCGCGGCGCTTCCGCGGAGGTCAGGCAGGGTTGGCGAAGAGACGTGGTGGATGGGGCGCCCACGATGCGACATGCCTGGTCTATCTGGGTCGGCGCCCTCGTCAATCGCCGCAGCAATAGCGCCCGGATAGGCGGTCTGGCCCAGAGCGCTCGCAGCTAGTGCCTCAGCGATGGAGCCCTCGCCGCGACGAGCCAGGCGGATGCGCACGATGTTGGGCACCCCCAGAGCCGGGGACGATCCCGGCGGCCCGCGGCGGCACGTCGACCTGTTTGTCTGCTGTGCTCTGGTCTGTCTCCAGCGCCCGCACCATCAAATGCCACCCGGAGCAGGACAGACCTCCTCATCGCGGGTCGGCGTCTTTGATCACGCAGGGGTTAACGCTGATCAGCCGTTGAGCCGTCGACGCGTAGGGTCCGGACATGCGTGCAGGCATCACCGGGACAGTTGTTGCCGCGACCGTGGCCGGCTGCGCCGGCCGTTGGTG
>NZ_JBQQCB010000164.1:0-19771 GCF_052246675.1 Nonomuraea sp. KM90
CCTACAACGGCATCTGGACCTTTCAATGCCGGCGCGGCGACCCCATCCTGGCCTGGGTCCTGGACAAGCCGAACAAGGTCGTCCCCTACGCCTTCACCGACCAGTTCGGGGGCGCTCGCCCCTGCGGATACCAGCAACTGCCGAAAGTGAGGCGGCCAGGCCCGAATGCGCCACGCCGCACGATCAGGGTCCGCTACCCCCGCCGGCGCAAGGGCCGCCGCCCGAAGACACGTACGCCGTGGCGACATCAACAGCACCGTGTCCGCACCCGCTGGCACCAGCTGCCTCGTCCGCATGAGGCGGGGCGGTCGTCTGGCATCCGCAAACTGCTACCCCGAAGATTTGGGACACGCTGATTCCGTCCTGCGTCCAGAACCCCCAACAGGGTCAGGCATCGACGCGGCAACACGTCGTCGAATCCTCGCACCGCCTCCACCTGCTGCGCCTGCACGCCGCTCTCGCCCGCCGGCAGCAACGCCGCCCAGGAATCGATGGTGATCGCGATGGACGAGGACCAGAGCGAGCAACAGCAGCGCCAGCCGCCGTCCCCAGCACCAAAGCCGGACGGCCGCTCGCTGTGCATCCCCTCCCGCACGGCCGGCACCGGCCAGCCGTGCCTGCCGTGCCAACCATCCCCCAGGAGGAAACATCCATGGCAGACCGCAGAACGGGCCCCATCGTCATCCTCATCGCCCAGCTGACCCCCAGCTGCGCAGCCCCCGCCCACGCACGGGCGAGTCGTCCACCGGCGGTACCAGCCCCCGTACACGTGGACGACCACCAGTTGCTCCGCGTGGAAGATCACTACCGTAGGCAGCGGAGCGGACCATCGCCACCTGTACCGCTACCTACATCAACGTCCACCGCAGTCTCCCTGAGTGGTACTTAACCCTGCGCGACGGCGACCACGAGGGGGAGCGCGTCGTGGACCGGCGCACGTGGCGCTTGTGCCCTCCCGAACAGCGCTCGGAGTACCCGGCGTGCGCGGCACGCTGACTCCTCACCACCCGCCCGCTATGCCGCCGCTTGGCGCGGCTGAGAACCCGCTTCGCCTGGTGCGCACCCACTCCGTCGTAGCAGCCAGCGGGGTGCCCACGGCTATCACCGGAGCGCATCACCGGCCCGGTCATGCCCGAGGAGAAGACCCTGAGCAGTTTCTCCGACTGGACGGCAGCCAGCGGCCGTTCCACGGTCCGCCTGAATGGGTCCGGCAGCCTGACCCTGGATTTCGGCGACGGAGCATTCGACGTCGACGACCTGGCCGCGGACGATCTCGCATCCGCGCTCGCTGAAGGCGCCGCCGCTGCCCGGCGTCGGCGCTTGCCCTGCTGACGGTGGGCTCTCCACAGCTCCGCTGGTCAGCGGCTCCGCACCCTCTTTCCTCCTCATCGAGAAGAAAGGCACACCTCATGACCACAAGCCTGCGCTTCCTGCTCGAAGACCTGTCGGCCTGGCGCGCCGAGCGCGATGTCCTGGCCGGCCGCGCGGCGGCAGGCCAGCCGGTCCACGCCGCCACCCTGATGCACAGCGACGCCCGCGCGGTGGAACTGCTGGTACACATCACCGATCTGGTGAAGCTTCTTATGCAGTCCGTCGTCCCCGACCCGGCCGACACTTCGCAGACGCAGCAGCACCCGGAAGGCACGCCTGCGGCGCGGCGGCCTGCTTCGGCGATCGCCCCCGATTCCGAGGCGCACCGTCAGCTGGCCCAGCTCCGCCACGAGGCAGTGACCGCAGTTCGCCGCCCCATGTGTGCGTGACCTCGAGCCTCCGCACCGAGCTGACACCTTGTGTCCAGGACGGCCCGGGGCTGTCCTGGACACAGCACGGGGATGCGGTGAACACACTCGGTGGAAGCGGCGTCCAGGGCAACAGTCCTCACCTTGACATGAAGTCCGCTGCTGCTATCGCGGAGGCTTCCGCCGCCTGGTCCGCCGGGGCGCCGGGTTCGGCCTCGCCACCGCTTCTTCCGGCAGCCGATGGCCCGCCGGCCCGGCCGGCCCGCGCGGCTCGTGGCCGGCCGCGCGGCAGCGGTGGCGAGGCGCTGATGCCGAGCTGCTTGAGTTCGTGCGTCTCCATACCAAGTCTGCCGGTCGCGTCGGCGTACGCCTGAGCGCGCTCACGCATCAGGTTCAGGATCTGCCGGTCGAGCCGGTCAATCGTCACGATCGTGGCCACGCGCTCATTCGTTTTTCGCTCCAGGAGCGTTCGTGCCCGTCCTTCCAATCCATTGTCCTCCATGGCAGATCAGGGTAAATGGCCGAGGTGCACGCCGGGAACCCCTTGGTTCAGATGCTGAGCGACAGGGGAATGAGTGTCAGTAGACCGCGACGCTGAATGTCAGTAGCGGAGTCAGGTAGGTGGACGAGAGCTCGGTGAACAGCGCCAACGATGGCCCGCCCTTGGCTCTGATCGGGCGCCGAGGTGGGGGCAGCCCACATATGCCCAGAATCTACCTTCGCCCTCGAACTACCGGATGACACGCCCCGAATCGCGCTGACCGTTCTCGCGAAGCAGCAGGTCAGCACCCCTTCAGGGGTCCGCCCTGTACCGAGTAGCGATCCCCTTTGTCTGGTACATCAGCCCGGCATGCTCTACGAAGTCCTGCATCTTGCTGGCCAAACGAGACAGCGCGCGAATGTGGGTTTTCTGCTTATGTGGGCCAGGCGGACGGCGGCTACGCGCAGGGACAATCTGGACCACTCCGTAAAGGCTGCATCACGCAATCACCCGACACAGGACTTCCCGGCAACGGCCGGGAGGCCGCGACATTGCTCGGGGAGTTGGGGAGGGGTGTTCGTCCAGCCCGACCGTTGGGAGACGAACTCCTGATAGACGGTGCCCGCGGGGAGGCCGGTGAGTCCTGTGATGCCCGGTGGGTCATAAGTCCACGACTTGACGATGACGTCTTGGATCGACAGCAGGTCACCGTCGGTCTCGTCCACGATGAGCCGCCGCTCGGTCTGTCCGTCCGCCAGCATGTTCGTCCATCCGACGGCGACTCCCGAGCGGTCTTCCCGATCGCGAACCTGGCCCAGGGCACGAGTGCCTGGCAGGTCTGCCACCATCCGGTACAGGGCGGCGCGGGTACGCGCCGAAATGGGCCCGTGCTGCAGGAGGTCCAAGGACAGATCTAGGAGCCAGGAATCCCTCGTGGGCAGCGAGGTTCCCGCAGGCGGTGACGGCCAGCTCGCCATGCTCGTGCTGTAGGCGGGCCAGAACGAGAGTAGCCGTTCCTTCAGCGCGCCTGGTTCCTGGGGCAGGGCGCGCAGCTCGTTGATGGGGAGCGTGAGCCCTTCTGCGCTGAACGGCCAGTTGCTGGGCAGAAAGCTGTACCGGGTACGACTGAGCGGGGACACGTCGTTGTCGCAGTCGGTGTCGTTGCCGCAGAGTTTGGGCGCGCCTGCCCGCCGCCAAGCATCCCTGTCCGCCGTTGAGGCGGGCAAGGACGGCATGCCACGCTGGGCCAGAATCAGAGGCGCCGCCGGGTCCCGAGGGATCCACCGGCTCCTCTGGACTCGGGTCTTGATCCGGTATGGGGGTGCCGCTGTATCGATGATCTCCTCGCCCAGGAGGTAGCCCTCCGCGTGCCAGTAGCGGCCGGAGGCGTCTGGTTGTGCGGCGGCCCGTTCGGCCACCGCGTCCAGCAGTTGTGCAGCAGGGCTGCTGAGCGTGTGGCCGGTGAGCACATCGCCCTCGATCAGCCGGGGTAGCGCGACCACACCGATGACCATCGCCGTGGCCAGCGCCGTGGCTATCACTCCGATCCACCGGCCTCGCCGCTTGTCCCGGTGCGGAAGCTCGATGATCGCGGGCTTTCCTAGCCCGTCCAGATCGGCGGGGCGGGCGGCTGCCAGGATATCCAGTACGTTTCTCCGCTTCACAACTCCTCCTCAGGGACGAGAGCACGCTGCCGGGGTGTCGTCATCGCATCGTTCATGGCTGCCTCCAGCCGCCGCCGGGCCCGGTGAAGCCGCACAAAAAAGGCCGACCGCGTGCTCCCCACCACCTTGGCTGCCTGTGCCGAGGTCAGCCCGTGCCATGTGATCAGCATCAGGACCTCCTTGTCCGCGTCGCTGAGCGTGACTAGCGCGCGCAGTACAGCGGCTCGCTCGGCCACCTCGTCAGCCACGTCCGGGTTGGTCCTCCCGGCCCAGACCCGCAGCGACTCGTCTAACGCGGCCCGGCGAAGCTCGTCCCGATAGAGCTCACGGGTCACGTTGCGCGCGACGCCGAGCAACCACGGCAGCACGGCTTTGGCCGGCATCTCGTCACGCCGCCGCCAAGCGACCATGAACGTCTCGCTGACTGTTTCCTCGGCGAGTTGGAGGCCGCATCTGCTCACCGCGTACGCGTACACCCGAGGGCGGTACGCGTTGAATATCGCGGCAAACTCTTCATCATTCAGCACACAGGCTCTCCTTCGACGACTCCCTCATCAGGTAATGACCGCAGACGGGGAAGTCTTACTCGAGCCACAGCTTGGTGCCGAGTTTGAGCCCGGAGGCGTCCCGATGGCAGGGTGGCGGGATAACCTTCGTTATCTGGCAAGATAGCGATCGCCGACGTCGCGCGAGCTGGGCGAGAGCAGCTCACCGCGGAGGCTTCGTTTCCCGGTTATCTGGCAACTCCGCGGACAATAGAGGACGGCAGCGTGGATCTGGTCATCGCTGACCAGCTCGGCCGCGCCCACCCGCTCGCCCGGCACCTTGATGACTTCCTCACCGACCTGGCCAACGCCGGTGCCTCCACGCACACCCGACGTCCCTACCGCGGCGACCTGATCCCCTTCGCCGCCCACCACGGCGAGGAGACCGCCGCGCTGACCGCCACGCCGGTCCGCGCCTACCTGAGCGAGCTCACCGAGCTGTCGCCGGCCAGCCGAAAGCGCAAGCGCGCCGCCGTCGCCTCCTTCGCCAAGTGGGCAGTCCGCCACGACTTCTCGGACGCCAACCCGATGGATCGGATCCACACGGTCAAGGTGCCCAAGAACCTGCCGCGCCCGGCCGCCGCCGACGTGGCCAAGGTGCTGGCAGTGGTCTGCTCGCGGAGGGACCTGCCGCTGGACCGGCTGCGGGATCGGGTGCTGTTCGAGACCGCCTACGTGTGCGGCGCCCGCGCCTCGGAGGTCTGCGGTCTGTATGTGGAGGATCTGGACCTGCGGATGGATGACGAGCACGTCCGCATTCATGGCAAGGGCGGCAGCGTACGCACCGTCCTGCTCGACGACCGCGGCTACGTCACCCTGCTCAAGCCGTACCTGGCCCGCGCCGGCTACACCGCCGGGCCGCTGTTTCGCGCCAACATCAACGGCTCGGGCGGCCCGTTGTCCTACGACGCCGCCCACCACTGGTGGGCAGGCTACTGCAGCTGCGGGGTAGATGTCGACCACCAGCTGCGCCACACCCACGCCACCGAACTCATCAACGCCGGCGTCTCCATCGAGGCCGTCCGCCGCCTCCTCGGCCACGCCTCCACCGAAACCACCCAGCTTTACGCACTGCTGGACGACAAGGTCGCCGACGCCGAGATCCGCGCCGCCCGCCGACGCCGCGACCCGGCGGTGCGCTGATCGCCCCATGGCTGAGCATACGACGGGATTCGCCTGTTCATGGTGTGCAGACCTGGCATCAGACTCCCGCTGATGCTTCCACCAGCTGAGCGTGTGTCGCATCATCGAGACATGCCCCTCAGCCCAGATGGCGCTCCAGTGTCACCATCGAGTTCCGTTCACCAAGAAGCACTTGAGACCCTCGATGCCAAGCGGGCATACCTGCGCTTCCTCGACATGCCGATCAACCGCAAGATCATGGCCGAGACGGAGAGCGGCTTTCGGAAACAGGGCATCGACCACACCGCCGATCTGGAGATCGGCAGCCTTCGCGCCGCTCAGAACTTCTGGGTGGCGCCAGACATGGTCACGCTCGTCAATGGAGCGTTTTCGACCATGCCGGACGAGGAGGTGCTGCTGGAAGAACCGCCGGCACCACACGGTTTTCTCCTCCTGGGGAAGCCGTTCACCCAGCGCTGCAGCGACATCGAATGCGGTTTAGATCACCCATTCATCGGGTTTCACTGGCGCCCGGCCCATCGAGTGCTTCCCGCCAACCAATACGCTGACGAACAGCATGACGACGGTCTGCTCTTCACCTGGCTGGCGCCCGTATCGGCTGATGAACGGGAGTGGATGCCAACGCCGTTCAGTCCGGTCAACTCCGCGTCCTTCATACCTACTGGTAGGCCGCTCAATACCTCATACAGCGTCGAGATCGGCGCCATGTCAGCCGAGTCGGCCGAGCTCTGCAAGTACGCACGCGCGATGTGGACGCTCATGCAGCAGCCGCTGGCGACCAACACAGACGCTCACCCGTACAGAGCGCTGCGTCGAAGACTCGAGAAGGACAACCACCCGCCGGCGCCGGTCACGCTCGTCACGCTGCGGCGCAAGGTGGGGGCCCGCGCGGGTGCAGGTGAAGGCTCCACCGTGGACTGGTCACATCGGTGGGTCGTGCGCGGGCACTGGAGGAATCAGTGGCATCCACGCCTGCAGCAGCATCGGGCGACCTGGATCACCGAACATGTGAAGGGGCCGCAGGATAAGCCGCTCGTGGTTAAGGGCAAGGTCGTCGTCTGGCGCAGGTAACGAAGGGATTCGCGTCCAGCCGCCCGTGACGCTGACCGACATCGCGAGAGCGGCCTCTTCAGTTACTCCTTTATTCGCCGGACTGGTGGGCACCTGACTCGTTCACGTTCCGGTTCGAGCACCTCGTGACGCCACCCTCGCAGCGGGAGGTCGATCATGCCGGAGTCCGACCGCCAGGCTTCGCCTCCAGAAGCGCTGTCGCTGAACACCGAGTGTCCTGTCACGTATTTCTGCGAAGATTGTTTGGATGTGAGAGCGGAGCGAGTTAGTAGATTAACCGGAGTAAACGTGCCAGGCATCCTCAAGTTTGCTAAGATCGCGTCTGACTTTCCGCTATACAAATGGTATTGACCTGCGTCATGATGCGATGGAAGGAATCGGTGCCGTGCCACGACGCCGGTCCAAGAGCAGGGAACCGCGCGGACATCGTGTCGGACCGCTTCTGTTCGATGACACCGAGATAGCTGCACTGAAGCTGGTAGCCGAGCGTAAGGACCTTGATGTGGGCGCCTTCGTGGCCTTGGCGTCCCTGGCGGCGGCTCGCCAGGAGCTGGAGCCTGCCCCGCTCCAGGAGCGGCAACCGGCCGCAGCGACAGCAGAGTTCATTCAAGCCCGGATGGACCTCCACCGCATCGGCGGCTACCTGGAACAAGCCGCCGCGCACCGTGACGGCACAGGGCATCGGCGAACGCAGCATCTCCTGCAGCAGGTGAGCACTGCCATTCAACGCATCGAGCAGGCCGCCGACGCGTTAACCATCGCGGATGCGCAGCAATGATCGCCAAAGTCTTGAGAGGCGATCGAACCGCCGGCTTGCTGCGGTATCTGTACGGGCCAGGCCGTCATAACGAACATCATGATCCACACCTCGTGGCCTCATGGGACGGTCACGAACTGGACCCGGCCGACGCGCCCCCCAGCCTGCGGGAGTCCGCCGTGACCCGGCTGGCCCGGCGCCTCGATCGGCCGATCGAGGCCTACGACGGCACCGTGGCCCGCCACGTGTGGCACACCCCGGTACGCCTGGCTCCTGACGATCCGCCCCTCAACGACCATCAATGGGCGATGGTAGCCCGGCGCCTGGTGGCCGCGGGCGGCATCGCGCCCGACGACGATCTGGCCGGATGCCGATGGATCGCGGTCCGCCACGCCGAGGACCACATCCACA
Organism: Nonomuraea sp. KM90; assembly: GCF_052246675.1. Lineage (NCBI taxonomy): Bacteria > Bacillati > Actinomycetota > Actinomycetes > Streptosporangiales > Streptosporangiaceae > Nonomuraea > Nonomuraea sp. KM90. The sequence continues at coordinate 7,812 of NZ_JBQQCB010000164.1, forward strand.
TCGTCGCCACCTTGGTGCGACAAGACGGCAGACAACCGGACCTGCACGGCGACTGGTACCGGTTACGAAATGAAGTGCGCGCCATCGAACGGGAACTTGGCTTACGCCTCACCTCCGAGGCCGACCACACCACGGCATCGGTGCCCAAGCGAGCAGAGCACGCCAAAGCTCAGCGGGCCCGACCGCCGCGCATCCCCTCCCGCGAGCAGTTAGCTTCCACCGTCCGCCTCGCCGCCATCGGCGCCACCGGCGAGGCAGACTTCTTCGACCGCCTGCGCAGAACCCGGGTCGAGATCAAAGTGCGCCAGGCCGCGTCAGGCGTGGTCGAGGGATACGCCGTTGCCATGCCTGGAGATATCGACAAAGCCGGTGAGCCGATCTGGTTCTCCGGCTCCACGCTCGCACCGGACTTGTCGCTCCCACAGGTGAGCCGCCGATGGTCGGCCACGCCACCTGATGTCACGGCGACACCTGCCGCAGCTGCCGTCCAGCCTGCCCACCGCCGACAGGCCCGCATTGAGGCCTGGCAGCGGGCGGGCCAGGCCGCCCGCGACTCCCTCGCGGTGATGCGGCAAGGAAGCAGCCCCGAGGCCGCCGCCACCGCCGGCGCTTTCGCCGATCTGATGACTGTCACCGCCGCCCGCGCACCCGGGACAGTCCGTACCGACCTGCATATGGCGGCCCGGCACCTGCAGCGTCTCGGCAGAGAACCGTGGCGGGAACAGAACCTCGCCGCGCGCCGCACGCGCGCCGCACTCCGCGCGATGCTGGCCACCACGTCCATGGTGGGACACGATGATGAGAACGCCGTCGTTCTCGCCTTGATCGCGACCGCCACCCTCGTCATCCAAGCCATGCACGCGCATTACCAGGCCACCCAGCGCACAGCACAGGCTCGGGTGGCGCGGCTGACCCACGACGCCCTCCAACGAGCGGCCGCTCGACTACCTGCCGCACCCACACCATCGCCCCCTCAGCCATCCTTCGGCGCGTCCCTCATGGGCATGAGACCGCATCCAGCAGACCCTGCACACCACCACGGGTTGCCGGCGGACACCTCACCGTCGCAACGCACCGATCTCCGTCAAGCCGTGCACCAGGCGGTGCCAGATCCCGTCGACGCCGAGCACATCCTGACCGACCCTGCCTGGCCGGCTCTTGCCGCCCAACTCCTGCGGATCGAACAACTCGGTTACCCCGCAGGCACCGTCCTCGCCGAGGTCACCGCTCAGCGGCCGCTGCGGCAAGACCTATCGGATCCGGCGCGTAACGCCGCCCACGTCCTGACCTGGCGGCTCCAAAACTGGATCGGCGAACACCCCAGCACCACGAGGTCAACGCCGGATGTGCCAGCAGCGACAGCACCGACCGGCCAGGACGTCACCCCCACGACGACTGCTGGCAAGCACCCTAGGCCGCCACGATCCACGTCGGCGAAACGGTACACCGTGCCCACAGGCCCGTCGATGGGAGCGGCGGAACGGCAATTCGCCCGGGCCCTCGTCGAAATCATCGAAGCACAGCAAGTCTCGGCAGACTTCCTCGCCAGCAAGCTGTGGATGCACCCCCAAGCAGCACAAGACCTGCTGGCGGCACTCGTCACCAGCGGCGCCGTCGCTCATCACGACGGTCGCTACACCGTGCAGATCAGCCGCGAGAGGCTGCCGCAACTCAGGGAGGCCATGACAACCGGGCGAGCACAGGCAGCACGGCTTACCTCCTCCACCGCAACAGGCCCGGCCGGCCAACCCGAACGCCCAGCACATCGATCAGCCACTCCGCCTCGCCCGCCACGACCGCGGCAACGACGCGGCTCGTGAAGGGCGGACGCCCATCCGGTCGTTATCGCCCGGTCCCAAGCCACGCCGCGCGTCCCCGCCCGCTCATCACTGGTCCTCGTGCGTGCCGTGGCCCACAACCTTTCGCGTTGACGGTTGCTGTTCTGTCCGAGGAAACCCCGAACCGACCCTGCGATCGATTGTGCAGCGTCCGCACCTACCCTTCCGCAGGAGCGATTCGCCGTACCTGGCACTTAACGGCGTGCTCGATCGTCGTCCATCGCGCTAGCGACCGTACCGATGATGGAGCGGGTCGTAGCACTTCACGCTCGGACCGGCAGCCTCTTGTGGGGACCGCGGCGGGTGTCGCACCGGGCCGCATCCGTGACCACGCTGGTGATGTACCACTGCTGCAGCCCCATCGGCTCATTTGTCCGCCACGTGTGATACACCATGGCCATGGGGTCACACATCATCGGCACCACAGGTGACCTGGCTCCTGTCGTCAACGGAATGGACCCGGCGACACCTGTTGTCATGAACGAGCCAACGGTGGAGCTGGGCGCCGACCCGAACCGGGACGACGGGTGGGCCATCATCGCCGAGACCACCGTCTTGCCGGCCACCGCTGATGGACAGATCGCCACCAGAGACGATCCGGCCGTTATCGTCAACTACCTCTCACCAGAAGGTGTGAGTCGCCGCCTGGCGGGTGTGCATGTCCTGCAATTGAGCCTGCGTCAGTTGCTGGTTCCAGGTGTCGTCGGGCCCGAGGCGCTGCCCGCCGATCCGCGAAGTCGACGCCGTGATGCGCTGGACACCTACGATGGCGACATGAGCAGGTGGCTGCTCGAGCTGCGTGCCGAATTCGAGACCCTCGCTGAGGAAGTCCAGGCGGCCCTGGACGCCGAGCACCAGCCGTTCAGCCCGGGAACCGTACGGCACCTTCGACGAGCCATCGAGGCCCTGCGCGAGGGGAAACAGGGAGCCGACGCCGCGCTGGCTTTCGCCGATACCTGTAACCTGGCGCGGCTCGCCTACGTCGACAACGGCCAGCCATGCGACACCGGGCGTGTGCACGATGTCATGGTGTACCTTCCCGATCCCCATCTCGCGGGCGGTAGTCAGGAATCAGGGTGCCGATCACACGCGACTCTCGCGGTGAACACCATTCTGGGTGCCGAGCTGCGATGCGATGAGGACGGCGCGGGCAACGGTCATCCGTCCCGGTGGTGATGGCTTCTCCGCCGTGCCGGCGTGTGCACGCGGCCGCTGACGTGGCTCCCAGGACCGATGGGCGCGCTCCGGCTCATCATGCGGGATGGCATGCGTTCATGCCGCGTCGCAAGACCTGCATCAGGTCGTCTCGGCCGGCACCGCAGCTACGTATCCCGTGGGGGCTGGTGCGATGAGCGGCATTGCGGTGTGCATCGTCTCCCGCTTGTGGCGCGTCAAAGCGGAGACACTATTAGCTAATCCGTGATCGGGTTGACTCGATTGTCAAAGCATGGTCAATCTGATTGTTAGAATGTGTGTTGGCGCGCTATAAACGTACATGTGATTGAATTTCCTGAAACCCCGCCTCCCGTGACCGTCTCAGGTGTTCTCGCCGAACGTGTCATCGATCTTGATGCCGCAGGTATCGAGGCAGAACCTCAGCTGATCAACACCGCCACCGGGGAGCAAGCGGTTCTGCTCTCCCTGGACTTCTTCGAAAAGCTCATGGCGGAATACCGGCTTCGGCTCGCACACGATGCGGCCATTCCTGTCTCCCCTGAAGAACTGGCGGTCATGGCCTCCCTGCCGTTCTCCCTCGAGGAGACGGCGGATCCCTACGCGCGGACGCGTGACCCCGGAGCACAACCATGAGCGAACGCCAGGCATCACCGTGGGGGGAACGCGACGATGGAGAGCGAGCCTGGGCCGACGGACAGCCGGATCGGACTGTCGCCCCCAGCCGACGTGACGTCGATGACGACGCCCGCGACTTCTTCCGGCCCGATGTCGTCGAGGGCGATCGCAGCTACCGCAGACCGTCCCGCACGCTCCGCCCCTCCCAGCCGCAGCGGGACCTCATCTGGGAGGGCGACGCACTCGAGAAATTGAACGCCTTGCCCTACGACACGCACCTGGGCGTCGGCGACCGCGTGCAGGCACTGCACCGTCTTCGCAGCCTCATCGATGACATCGCGGGCAGCCAAGGCCCCGTCGCGGCTGACCCGGGCTCTTTGGGAGGGGTCTGGCGTCAGGCATTCTTCGCCACCAGCACCCTGACCGCAGCCGGCCGGCGGCAACTACAGCTGGAGGAGCGGCTGCGCGCCGTTCTCAACCCGAACGCCCGCAACCTCATCAGCGTGGCTCCGCAGATGGACACCGAACTGGCCGCGCTGCCGCAGCCGCTACAAGCACGCGTCATCGACACTCTGGATCGCCTCATCACCGCCAAGATCACGCAACTGCAGAGCTGGGAGCAGCAAGGGTGGCACGACCGCGTCTCCTCGGCCAACCCTGACCTTCAGCACCTGTATCGCGCCCACCTGGGTGACGGGCGCGACCTGGTATACCTCTTCACCCCCTCGGCTGAGCTCGACGCGCATGCGGGCGGGGTCAGGCCCTCTCAGGATCGGCGCTCCCCCCATGGCCTTGACCCATTACCGCGATCGACGTTGCACGTGCTCGGTGTGCTTCCGGCCGATCCGTCCCCCGATCAGTTGCGCTCTCTCATCGCCGAACGTGTCTCCCTCAGTCCGCGCGGAAGCATCCTGTACCGCATCCTGCCTGCCCGGCACTCGCCCACCGGCCGTGACGCGGTACAAGTACTCACCGTGCAGCTCGAGCCCCTGTCTGAGGACGCCATCACCGCCCACGTCAACGCGCTGCGCTACCGGACACGGGCCTACCAGCGTGCGGTCGGCGCTGAAAGGCCACTGCGCTATTCGCGGGCCATCCCTGACCGGGACGGCACCCCGACCACCAGCGGAGCCGTGGTGGTTGACGTCGTCGGCAGGACAACACGCAACACCACCGGCAACGGTGTGTCTCATCCCAGGACACCGAAGCCCGCGGTGGAGGAATCGTATGACCTCGCTTCCTTCGAACGCGGCCTGACCACCCAGCTGCCTGCCGACCGTGGCTACGAGTTGCGCTTCACCGAAGCGGGCATGCGGGAATTCACCGCACTCCCCCTCGGCGACGTCAAAACGTCCATCGCCCACCAGTTGCAAGACCTGGCCCAGCGCGGCCCGCAGCCCACGGACGCCCGCGATCGGCAATCCGGCGGACCGGAACCCAGCGCCGCCAGTCGTGCCGCAGCACGCGACTACGACTTGAGCGGTCTACGGCCCCGCTACGTCGGCGACCACCAGATCATCTACGCCGTCATCCCACCGACCCTCAGGCGCGACGGACGGTGGGCCCGTACTCGCCAATTCCCCGACCGGCCATATGAGGGCCAACAGGGCACCCGACAGCGGTTCCGGCCTGAGTTCGTCGCCCAACAGCGCGCCCAAGCGCAGCAGTTGATCGTTCGTGGGGCCTTGCACACTCTGCTCGCACAGCAAGCCTCACTGTACGGCTTCGGGCTCAGCCAGCTTGCCAACACAGCAGGCTCTCTCCTGACGCGTGGCCAGCTCGCCTGGGATCGCTACCAGGACATGAGCTCCGATACGCCTGCTGAGACCCCGGCCGCCACGGTGCGCGCAGTAGCCGCCGAGGAGGAGTACCGGCCGTCCATCCTGGTCGCGGGAATCCTGAAGCGCTCCGACCCTGATGCCGCGGCCACGATCGCCAGCAGGTTGCCCTACCGGGCCCGAACGATCCGCGACAGTCGGAAGAACAGCAACCGTGGGCTGAGCGTCACGCCCGAACGATCACCCTCCACAGAGCGGCCAGCGACCATCACTTCCAAGCTTGAGGTCATCACCCGCTTTAGCAACCGTGACCGAACACAGACGGCGTGGCTGCGCACTAGCCGCGCCGACGCGGACATGGTCCAACTCGTGGTGTCCGGTTGGAGCGGGCGCATCGAGGCGCCTCGTGATGCCCTGGTCGCCGGCACCACGCGGCATATTGAGATCAAAGGCCTCCACATCGCCCCGAGCAAAGACCTGTCGAAGATCTGGTTCGGCGTCCAGGTCTCGCCCGATCGGGTGATCCGCATCGCCGCACCCCGCGACGGCATCCTCGCCTTCCTGGACAGGCTGCCGGAGCGAGTACAAGAGGGCCCGGCGCAGCAGGCCGAGCGCATCGCCGACCGCAGCACCGCCCCGCAGTCCGTCACCCGCAGAAATCTGCGCCGGTTCGCCCTGTCTCGAGCCGCCAAGAGAGCGACATCCGACATACCACGCCCTGCCACCAATCCTCCTCCGACCTCACCGACCAACATGAGTTCCGCCGACCATGCCAGCGCGGCCGCCCCCCGGTCGGGTACGGAGAATCGGGCCGCGGAGGCCGCCCGGCTGCGCAGCGGCACAGGTCGTGCACCACAGTCGTCTCACGTGCCAACCACCGACCCGGAGACCGGATCGACAACGACTCGCCACAACGGGCCCACCCGCCAGCCTCACCAGAGGTGACAGGCGATTGACGATCTGACAGATAGTGGACTCGATGGCGGCTCTGGGGCCGTAACGGGCCCGTCGCGCAGAGTCAGGTACAGGTAGACGGGCTCTGTCGCTGATCTTGTGACGTTGTCAGTTCCGTAGCAGGATCCGCTTCCGGAGAAGGTCGAAGTTTGCCCGACCGTACCCCAGCCGCTTGATCAGTTTAATCACGCGCGTGTTCCGGCCCTCTGCTTGGCCGGAGCTCCAGTGTTGGGGACAGGCCGGCGGTGACGGCGTTCAGGTCGTAGGTGAGCCATCGGAGAACTGGCGCAGATGAGGAAGTACGAACGCCCCGCCCCACTGCGGGATTCCGCATTCCGTGCAGACACGAACGGATGCTGGCAGGAGGGCGTTGAGGGCCTCGTGAAGGCCTGTCATTCCCCTTGCCGAGCCGGCGCAGCACTGGGTGGCCGAGTGTCGGGTTGAGCGGGTAGGTCTCGCCGAGTCGTCGGCCAATCGCATCGAACTCGGTGATGAAATCTTCCCGAACGACATGGGTGGGTCGGCAGGTGGCGACGACCTCGGCCAGGCCAGGGTGATGACTTCCGGTTGAACACCTCCCCGGACTGAAGGCCGGAGCCACTTCCGTCGCGTCGCGGTTGAGCGGCGTGCGGGGGTTGACGCGTCGCGGATCGGGCAGCCCGAGGTCTCCACGTCCGGACACCGGCATTCCGACGGCGTTGTTGATATTGATCGCGGCGTTGGTTTCGGCGTGACCGACCCAACTGCACGCGGGGACGCAGGCGTGCCTGGTCTCGCCCCCGGCCGCCAAGTTACGGAGGCCGCACTGATGACAGGTCTGCGAAGTTCCCGCGCGCGGGCCTTCACGACCTGGCCGACCCGGTCGGAGGTCTTGTATACCTGCAGGACAAGGCCTCGGCCCGGTCCCAGCAGGAAATGATGGTGCGGTCCTGGTCGAACACGCTGCTCACGTCCGCCAGGTCACGCAACGCAACACTGGACGGCCGGGGTCGATGGCCAGGTCGCCCTGACCTCCGAGGTTAGGGCGTACGTGGCGGAGCGGGTGCACCGCTCTCGCTCGTCTTGGGACCCGATGTCGATTCGGCGCCTGCACATTCGCAAGGCCAACGGAAAGCTCCGCCCGCTCGGCATCCCCCACGTCGACCAGCACGGTTCCGTCGGCACGATCTGTGCGCCAGGTGAACGTATCGACCCCAGCGAGGTCGCCACCTGCGGGTCAAGCATGCTCACTCAATCTTCGTAGCGTGCTTCGCGGTAGTGGCCCTGCCCTGATCAGCTACTCCCCGGTGGGTTGCGATCAGCCTGGGTGAACAGTGCCGAGATCGCTACATCCAGCTCGGACCGGAATATCGTCTCCGCGGTTGCCGGTTGCCGGTTGCCGGTTGCCTTGCGTGGCCATAGCAGAGTTCCTGGAGGCAACACGAAGGTCCGTCATGGGGCGCTCATGAACCGTCCCATGTCTTGTCTGGCAGGAAAGCAACGATAACTGGCAGGGAATAGGATTGCCTTCGGAAACTGATTCGCTTAAATTATCAGCACCTTAGGCCAGCGGAGTTGAAGAAAATTTACGGGAGATTGGTCGTGCGAATCAGCGCATGACCGCTCAGCTTGTGGTGGCTTAAGTCGCGTTCCCGTGCCAGTCCGGGAGAGGGGTGATAGGTGGCTCGGAGGTAATCCGCCCTGAACTTCCGGGCCGCTTATCGCTTTGCTGGACATATGCATACCGTCGGCTCCAAGGCTTATCTCCGTGGAACGCCCCTCCCGGCGTGCGCGGGAGCGACTTATGGCGGACCGGCGACAATAAGGGATGGGTAGAGAGATCTCGATGTCACGCCGATCGGTACCGAGGCGCCCGTAGATGCCCTGCGTAGCGGAACCCAACGCCCTCCACTGAGCCGGAGAGTACAGGTAGCAAGAGGAGCGGTATGGACAAGGCCGGCTTCGACCATCTGATGCAGTCGCTCGCAGACGCATGGAGCTCCGCAGACCCCATTGCAGCGGTAAGGTGCTTCACCGACGACATTGTCTACGTCGACGCGATGAACCGGCAGCGGTATGCTGGCTTGCCAGCACTGTACGAGTCATCCGGTGATGATTCAGTCCCCAAGTCCATGATTTGGCATCATCTTGCCTTCGATACGCAGCGCCAGATCGGGACTGGTGAGTACACCTTCCGCGGGCTTCGGCAATACCATGGCATCGTTATCGTCCAATTACGGGACGGGAAGATTTCCCGATGGCGCGAATATCAATACCAGGACGAGGCTGAGCGGTCAGACTCCATCGAGGACAGCTGATTCAGCTGCGAAGGGTAGACCTTGCGTGCTTGACTCTCTCGACCAGGAGACGCGTTCTGTGGGTGGGTCCTGCCAGCGCTGCTCCAGCTAGGCGTACAGCTCTGCATGCGAGATTACACGATGGGGTCGTGAGGCTTGCCCGTTTAGGTCGCTGGTTGGCGTGGCCACGTGACCGATTCAATCTCTGATGGACTCGATGTTATGGCAGCTTTCTTGTGTGGCGGGTCTGTGAGCCGGGATACTCGAACATCTGGTGGGCGAGACCGACGACAAGGCCCTGAACCAGATGGAGGCTGGATGATGGCGTGGGTCAGATGACAAGTGGTACCCGACCTCTCCGTGATCCATGCAGTGGTCTCCCATGCGAGCCCGGTAGACGCTCGACCGGCAAGGCTTCGTTGACCAGCCTTGGCTTTATGGCTTGGCTGGCATTGATCTTCTCGCGGTGTCCAGGTATGCGGCCTGTGCATGTTCACCACGCTGCTGGATTGATTGGTCCCGCCACGCTTGCCGTTGTGGACGCTAAGATGTGTGGAAGTGGCGTTGCGAGTGGCTCAGGACCGGTTGACAGTTGTAAACGAACGCCCGGCACCCAAGGGTGCCAGGAGATGAACTCTCCTATCTCAGTGATTTCCGACCAGCTTCACTGCCCTGTAGCCTCTCGGGATTCTTTGACTCCAGTAGAGAGCTGTAGCGAGGCCCGATGTTCATCATGCCAATCACTGCGCTCGAGCTGATCTTCGGCTCGTTGCTGAACTTTCCCGTGGCATTATCGCCAGAGGATCGAGTAGGTCCTACACCCTCCCGGAGGTATAGGCGTGCGCTCCTGCAAGAAGAGGTGGACCGCAGCGATGCTGGCCATTACTGTGGTGATGATCACTATGGCCTGCGGTGGCGAAAGCACGGGCGGCGAAATCCAGTTGCATTTCTCCTACTGGGGCACTGACGTGCGGCAGCAGAGAACTGAAGAGGCGATCAGGAGGTTCGAGGCAAAGAACCCGAACATCGATGTTGTGGGAGAATTCTCCGACTTCGGCAGCTACTACGAGATGCTGGCGACGAAGGTCGCGGGCGGCGATGCGCCTGACGTCATCACGATCGAGATCCGCAGCCTGCGGGAATACGCCGATCGTGGCACGCTCGCCGACCTGTCCAGCAAGGTCACCACCGCCGACGTCGACGCTAGGGTGCTGGCCACCGGTGCCATCGACGGCAAGCAGTTCGCCATTCCCACCGGCGTCAACACCTGGTCCCTGGTCGCGGACCCGAGGGCGATCGAGGGCGCGGGGCAGAAGCTTCCCCACGACACCACGTGGACGTGGGGCGATTACATCGACTTCGCCGCGAGGATCACCGCAAGAACGGGTGGCAAGGTCTACGGCACGCAGCAAGCCTTCAACCCGGCCTTCCTGCAGATCTTCGCCGCTCAGCGGGGCGAATCCCTCTACGACGGCAACAAGCTCGGTATCTCCCCCAATACGATCAAGGCCTGGTGGATCGTCCACCGGAAGCTGATCAAGACCAAAGGCTCTCCCGACGCCGCCAAGAGCATTGAGCTTGGCGCCCACGGCGTGGACCGGTCATTATTCGCTACTGGCAACGGCGCGATGGGGATGTGGTGGAGCAACGAGCTCGGCGCGATCACCAAGGCCGCCGGCGGTAGAAAAATGGACCTGCTGCGGATGCCGCGGGTACGGGGTGCCGCCGCAAGCGGCATGTTCCTACAGCCCGCGATGTTCTACACCGCCTCGGCGAAGTCTGAGCGCCAGACCGAGGCTGCCAAGTTCATCGATTTCATGATCAACGACCCGGAGGCGGGTCAGATCATCCTCAGCGACCGCGGCCTGCCGGCCAACTCCAAGGTGCTGGCCGCCGTGCGGGACAAGCTTCCCGACGCAGACAAGAAGACGCTAGCTTTCCTCGACGAGATCAAGGGCGGACTCACGGACCCACCCGCTGCCCCGCCGAAGGGCGCCAGCGCCATGGAGGACATCCTCAAACGGTACACCGATGAGGTTTTGTTCGGCCGGATGGCCCCTGACGACGCCGCACAGAAGCTCATCACGGAGGCCAATGCCCTCATCGCAGGCTAACCATACCGCCACCGCCTGCTGTGCGTGATAAATCACCATCGGTGCCAACCAGGCAAATGCGAAGATCAGAGGGTCGGGTGGCCCAGGGCATCGCAGCCCTGGGCTCCCACGGAACCGTGCGTAACAGTCGCCCGTTACACGGCTCTTCTCATCCTTTCCAGAGGAACTGGCTCTCCCAGGCCCAGTGCTTGAACAGGCCGGGGTCTCGATCGAGGATCCCGGTCCACCAGGCTTTGAACCGTTTGAGGGAGCGCAGCCGCTTGTATTTCTTCCGGGCCCAGCGCCAGGTAGGTGTTGACGTGCCGGAGGAGGGGATACAGCTGCGACCGGTAGAACCGGCCGTAGTAGGTGATCCAGCCCGTCACGATGGGGTTGATCCATCCGGCGAGCTCAGCGAGATCGGACCTGCCGCGCCGGTGAATCCGCCAGGAGCGGAGCCGTTGACCCATCGCCTTGAGCGCCTGCGCGCTGACCGCGGGCAGGAAGGACGTGAACGCCTTCCCATCCGGATAGGTGGCCTTGCGAGGGCGGAAGGTGTAGCCGAGAAAGGTGAACGAGATGTGCTCGAACGAGCCTCGCCGCCTCGAATCCCGACAGTACACGATCTTGGTTTTGCCGGGATGCAACCGCAGCCCGACCTGTTCCATTCTCTCGGCGAGTGCGGCCAGCACCTGACGTGCCTGCCGCTCGGTCACGCAATGCACGACGGCGTCGTCGGCTTATGCCGAGGCCCGGGTTATGCCGATCCGGCTGTTGGATTCCCTGGTCAGCGGGTAGTTCGCAGTTCCTGGATCGGCATAACCCGGTTGTTGTTGGCGGTGGTTAGAGGGTGTCGAGGAACGCGAGCAGGGTGTCGGGCGGTCGGTAGCGTCCGGGGCTGGTGCCCGGTTGCTGGACGCGGGCGAGGGCCTGTTCCTTGATGCTCATGTCGGCGTGGAGATAGACCTGGGTGGTCTCGGTGTTCTCGTGGCCGAGCCAGAGGGCGATGACCGAGGTATCGACTCCGGCGTGCAGGAGTGACATGGCGGCGGTGTGCCTGAGCGTGTGCGGGGTGACGTTCTTCTCCTTGATCGACGGGCAGCTGTCCGCAGCTGCGGTTGCGTGCTTGGTGACGAGCCGCTCGACGGCGTCACGGGAGAGCCGTCCGCCTGCCCGGGTTGGAAAGAGCGGCATGCCGGGTCCGGGTCCGAGTTCGGCGAGCCAGGTTTT
>NZ_JBQQCB010000165.1:0-19650 GCF_052246675.1 Nonomuraea sp. KM90
CCGCAGCATAATCACGAATGGTCGTGTGCCCACACTTTGGGACTCCGGAAGTTATCCACAACCATGCCGACCAGCACTTTCGCTCAACGATCAAGGCTTATGTGCCCGCGAACTGCGAAACTCGGGTGCAACCATGACCGTGGTCCGGCAGCGCCGATGACGGAACGGGCGAGCCATAGGGACACGCCGAGCCCGGTGGAGGAGTAATTGACCAGGACGAGTTTGTCCGCGTGACACTCGCTTAGTTTAGCCGTGCATGGACATCGCCCCCAGATAGTGACTGCGATAAGCAGCGGTCAGGGCCGGTAGCTGCTGCATGCTTGGGGGCATATCGTTCGGCTCCTCTTTCCTCACGTGATCGGGCGGGACGGAGGAACTCTTTCAGCCCGGACAGCGCCACATACCCCGGCATATCCCGCCGTCGGGAAGCCGCCAGGCGCCTGCACAGCCGGCAGGCGGGCGTGGCCAAGCTCATCGTCGCAGACGCCCTGGTGAAGGTGATCACGGGTACGCGCGGGAGTGCCGGGCGGAGCGGTACATGCGCGAACCCCTGGCGCGTCAACCCAACCCGCCAAAATCAATGATCTTCCAGGGTGCGTCATTCGACTGCCTCCCCGTCATAAAGCTGTACGGATAATGGGGATCATCGTTCGGGGGGTCTTCGTTGCACCGGCGCACCTCAATACGGACGTAGACCCGTTGCACTTGTCGATAACCGCCACGGCCGTACACGTCAGGGACCGGCCCGCTGACCTCGGAGACCTTCACGCTGGTCCAGGTGTCCATCGGATCCTCATCATTCAGCCAGCCATGGACGCGCCGGTAATAGGATGGCTCCGACAATGTACGAGCCGCTTCGGCATCACGGGCCGCGATGGCCGCGAGATACGCGCGGACCACTACATCGGCAGGCGAATCGGGCTTCGGTATGGTAACCGGCGACCCCTGCGAAACAGCGCAGGTCGCACAGCCGCCACCACAGCACATCCAGAACAGGGTGGCCAGCGTCGCGAGCACCCGTCTTATCGTCAACTCCTGATCCTTCACGCTTGGTACGGCTGAAACCAGGTGGTGAGTGGCTCCGCTGCCCGGAACCACCCACCACCTGGTTCGGAAGGGCTATGCCGGATCCATCAGTACAGGACCCTTATCGCATAGACCTTGATGTTCGGATTATTCTTCTTGACCGCCGGAAGGGAGATGGCCAGGGGCCTATAGTCGTATGGACTGCTGTGCTGTGCATACTCCACGCCCTTCCATGAGCCGGATTTGATTCGGCTAACTATCGAGACGTGCCCGAAGTCGGGACTTCCGCCAGAGTAGCTCTATCTAACGTCCGAGCGGTTCCTCACGGCATCGAGCGACGGGGGGCGATCAGCAGGTCACCATCACCGCCGAGGTGTTGCGCGATATTCTGGCCCGTCAGCAGGCAACGGCACGGACAAATCTGGTGGTGCCGCACCACCAGTATCAACGGCGCCACCTCCTTCCGACATGGACATGTAAGCCGTCCTCCGCGACCCCGTCACCAGCGAAGTCACCTGACTGCCACGGCGTATGGCGGCTGGACGCACTCTCGACAGGGTGATCCCGAACCGCCGCCCGGTCCGCAACCAGGAAGCACGTCCCAACCGCTGGGATTCCATGGTCCACATCAGACAGCACTAAACGCCCACTTAATCGGGCCCGCGCACGGTCAGCGGTGGCGGGTCGTGCTGCCGCGGACGACGAGGGTGGTGGCGAGCTCGATGCGGGTGCCCGCGGGCCCTCTCGGATGGGTCAGCTCCTCGGCGACGAGCCGGACCGCCTCGTTGGCCATGTCGTCGAGCGGCTGCCGGACGGTGGTGAGCGGCGGCGAGAGCATGTCGCACAACATCGAGTCGTCGAACCCCACCACCGACACGTCGTCGGGCACGCGCAGGCCCCGCTCCGTGGCCGCCTGGTAGACGCCGGCGGCCTGCAGGTCGTTCCCGGCGAAGACGGCGGTGGGCGGGTCGTCGCGGTCGAGCAGCCAGCCCCCGAGGTCCTTGCCGCCCGTGACCAGGAAGTCGCCGTAGCGGGTCAGCGCCGGGTCGGAGTCGATGCCGAACGTACGGTGCGCGGCGAGGTAACCCTCGTACCGGTCGAGCGTGCACTGCGTGTCGAGCGGCCCGCCGATGAACCCGATCCTGGTGTGCCCCAGCTCCAGCAGGTGGGTGGTGGCCATGACGCCGCCCAGCCAGTTCGTGGCGCCGACCGTGGACAGGCGCGGGTCGCGCTGGCCGACCGGGTCGAGCAGCACCAGGGGCACGTGCAGGAGCTCCTCGATGGCGGTGATCTCGCGCTGGTCGGCCCGGGAGAGCACCAGCACGATGCCGTCGGTGTTGCGCTTGCGCACCATCCCGATCCAGCGCCGCAGGTCGAAGTCGGACCGGGCGGAGGAGGTCACGACGAGCGAGAACCCCCACCGCGCCGCCGCCTTCTCGGCGCCGCTGATGAGCACCTGGGCCCACGGGGAGCCGAGCCCGTCGATGAGCAGGTCGACCACGCCGACCCTGGGCCTGCTGGGCGGGCGCGGGGCCTCGTATCCGGAGGTCCTGACCGCTTCGAGAACCTTGTCCCTGGTGGCGGCGGAGACGTGCTTCTTCCCGCTCAGGACCTTGGAGACGGTCGGCACCGACACTCCGGCCGCCGCCGCGACGTCAGCCAGCGTGGCTCGAGGCACATGACCTCCTGTTGCCGTGGTGCCGCCATCCGGCGACACCGGCGAGTTCGACTTTCGGAAAACCACCTTGAAACACGACAGCCCTCTGACCTGGCCCGACCAGCGAAATGCCGGCAATTAACCCAGACTGTTGACATGGCTACGAGCGGCAGCCTAGCGTAACGGTTCGGCAATGTCACGGTAACCTTTCGGAAAGTTAACCAGAAACTTTCCGGTCGGTCCAGGCATTGCGAACCACCGTTTTGTTAGCGCTATCAACGATGAAGAGGGTGTATGCCTGCACGTGCTGAGCGGCCGGAGATCACCGAGCGCCGCTTGCGACGGGTCGAGAAACTGCTGGCCGACATGTCCCTCGGCGAGAAGCTCGCCCAGCTGGTCGGCGTGTGGCTGAACGTCAACCGCGACGAGGGCGTCGTCGCGCCGCTGCAGGACTCGATGCAGGGTGAGGACGTGCAGTTCGAGGCGTTCGCCCGGGACGGCCTGGGACAGATCACCCGCCACTTCGGCACCAGGCCCGTCGATCCCGGCTGGGCGCGCTCGGCGCTGGCCGAGCGGCAGCGCTGGCTGCGCGAGAACACGCGGCTCGGCATCCCCGCCCTCGTGCACGAGGAATGCCTGACGGGGCTGGCGGCGTGGCGGGCCACGACCTATCCTGCGCCGCCGTCGTGGGGTGCGTCGTTCGACCCGGACCTGGTGGAGGAGATGGGCCGCCGGATCGGGGCGAGCATGCGCGCGCTGGGGGTGCACCAGGGTCTGGCGCCTGTGCTCGACGTGATCCGCGACCAGCGGTGGGGGCGGGTGGAGGAGTGCGTCTCCGAGGACCCGTACGAGGTCGCCACCATCGGCGCCGCCTACGTGCGCGGCCTGCAGTCCACGGGCGTGATCGCGACGCTGAAGCACTTCGTCGGCTACTCCAACTCCCGCGCCGGCCGCAACCTCGCCCCGGTGCACGCGGGCGCCCGCGAGGTGGCCGACACGCTGCTGTTCCCGTTCGAGGTCGCGGTGCGCGACGCGGGCGCCGGCTCGGTCATGAACTCCTACGCCGAGATCGACGGCGTCCCGATCGCCGCCGACGACCACTACCTGACCCGCGTCCTGCGCGACGACTGGGGTTTCGAGGGCACGGTCGTCGCCGACTACTTCGCCGTCGCCTTCCTGCACACGCTGCACGCCGTGGCCACCGACGCCGAGGACGCCGCCGTGCAGGCCCTGACGGCGGGCATCGACGTGGAGCTGCCGACCGGGGTGGCCTACCTGGAGCCGCTGGCGCGGGCGGTCACCTCCGGCCGGATCGACGAGGCGCTCATCGACCGGGCGCTGCGCCGCGTGCTGCGGCAGAAGGCCGGGCTCGGGCTGCTCGACGACGACTACGACCCCGAGCCGGGCCGCGCGGAAGAGGGCCCCGTGAACGGCCCCGTGGACGGCCCCGTGGACGGCCCCGTGGACGGCCCCGCGAACGGCCCCGCGAACGGTCCGGAAGACGGCCGGGTGGACCTCGACGATCCCGCCTCCCGCGACGTCGCGCGGCGGCTGGCCGAGGAGTCGGTCGTGCTGCTGACCAACGACGGCGTGCTCCCGCTCGGCGACGCCTCGGGCAGGAAGGTCGCGGTCGTCGGGCCGAACGCCGACGACGTGGCCGCGCTGTTCGGCTGCTACTCCTTCGTCAACCATGTGCTGCCGCACTTCCCCGATGTGGAGACGGGGCTGGCCGCGCCCACGCTGCTGGAGGCGCTGCGGGCGGAACTGCCCGGCGCGGAGCTCGCGACCGAGCGGGGGACGGGGGTGGACGACGGCGATCGCTCGGGGATCGCCGCCGCCGCCCGCCTGGCCGCCGCGTCGGACGTCGCGATCCTCGTGCTGGGCGACCGGT
Source organism: Nonomuraea sp. KM90 (assembly GCF_052246675.1). NCBI lineage: Bacteria > Bacillati > Actinomycetota > Actinomycetes > Streptosporangiales > Streptosporangiaceae > Nonomuraea > Nonomuraea sp. KM90. The sequence goes on from NZ_JBQQCB010000165.1 coordinate 4,575, forward strand.
CGGGGCTGTTCGGCCGGGGCACCTCGGGCGAGGGCTGCGACGTGGAGAGCCTCGACCTGCCGGGCGCGCAGGCGGAGCTGGCCGAGGCGGTGCTGGCCACGGGCACGCCGACTGTGGTGGTGCTGATGACCGGCCGCGCGTACGCGGTGCCGGGGCTGCTCCGTGACGCCGCCGCCGTCGTACAGGCGTACTTCCCGGGCGAGGAGGGCGCGGGCGCGATCGCCCGCGTGTTGAGCGGCGCGGTCAACCCGTCGGGCCGGCTGCCGATGAGCATGCCGCGCGGCACCGCCGGCCAGCCGTACAGCTACCTGCACCCGAGGCTGGGCGCGGCCGGCTCGGTCAGCAACCTCGACCCCGCCCCCGCCCTGCCTTTCGGGCACGGGCTGAGCTACACGAGCTTCGCCTACGCGGACCTGACCGTGGCCGCGGAGGTGCGGGCCGGGGAGCCGATCCGCTGCTCGGTGGTGGTGCGCAACACCGGGGAACGGGCGGGCGCGGAGGTCGTGCAGGTGTACGCCTCCGACCGGATCGCCTCCGTCACCCGGCCGCTCGCGCAGCTCGTCGGGTACGCCCGCGTCGAGCTGGCCCCCGGCGAGAGCGCGCGGGTCGCCTTCGACGTGCCGGCCCGGCTGCTGTCGTTCACCGGCCGCGACGGGCGGCGCGTGGTCGAGCCGGGCGAGGTCGGCGTGTCGGTGCGCCGCTCGGTCGCGGACGTGGTCGAGGAGCGCACGGTGCTGGTGACCGGCCCGGTGTACGCGTTCACCGGCGACGAGCGGCGCCTGACGACCGTGTCTGTCGAGCCCTGACGATCACCAGTAACGGGAGTACCTGAAATGTCACGTATGGAAGCCTTCCGGCGGCGCGTGGGCGGTTTCGCCTTCGGCGGGGACTACAACCCCGAGCAGTGGGACCGTGCCGTCTGGCGGGAGGACGTCCGGCTCATGCGCGAGGCCGGCGTCAACACCGTCAGCCTGGGCGTGTTCGCGTGGGCCTCGCTGGAGCCCGAGCCCGGCAAGTACGAGTTCGGCTGGATGGACGAGATCATGGATCTCCTCCACGAGAACGGCATCAGCGTCAACTTGGCCACCCCCACGGCGGCGCCGCCCGTCTGGCTCACGCACCTGCACCCCGAGGTGTTCCCGATCAGGGAGGACGGGCAGCCGTTCGGCTTCGGCAACCGCCTGCACTACGACCCGTCCTCGCCGATCTACCGCGAGTACGCGGCGAACATCACGACCAAGCTGGCCGAGCGCTACTCCTTCCACCCGGCGCTGGCGATGTGGCACATCAGCAACGAGTACGGCCCCACGTCGTACGGCGAGGCCGCCTCGGTCAACTTCCGCCGCTGGCTGCAACGCAAGTACGGCACCCTCGACGCGCTGAACGAGGCGTGGACCACCCGGTTCTGGGGTCAGGTCTACACCGACTGGGAGCAGGTCGACGTCCCGCACATCCCGCGTAACTGGATGAACCCGACCCGACGGCTCGACTTCAAGCGCTTCACCTCCGACGCGCTGCTGGAGTGCTACATCGCCGAGCGGGACATCGTGCGCTCCTTCCGCGACGACATCCCGGTCATGACGAACTTCATGCGCTTCTTCCGCCACGCCGACTACTGGAAGTGGGCGCCCGAGGAGGACGCGGCCGCGCTCGACATCTACCCGAACCCGGCCGACGCCGACTCCCACGTGTCGGCGGCCTTCAACTACGACCTGTTCCGCTCGCTCAAGGGCGGGCAGCCGTGGATGCTGATGGAGCAGTCCAGCAGCGCGGTCAGCCAGTGGGCGCTCAACATCGTCAAGGAGCCGGGGCGGATGCGGCTCGGCTCGCTGCAGGCGGTCTCGCGGGCGGCCGACTCGGTGATGTTCTTCCAGTGGCGGGCCAGCCGGGGCGGCCAGGAGCGCTTCCACTCGGCGATGCTGCCGCACTCGGGGCCGGACTCGCGCACGTTCAGGGAGATCACCGATCTCGGGCGGGAGATGAAGCTGCTCGCCCCGGTGGCCGGCACGCGCTCCCAGGCGGAGATCGCGATCCTGTTCGACTGGGACGGCTGGTGGGGGCTGGAGGAGGTCTTCGGCCTGCCGCGGTCCGACTTCAGCTACACCGACACGGTGATGCGGCACTACACGCCGCTGTGGGAGCGGCACCACGCCGTGGACGTGGTGTCCCACGGGTCGTCGCTGGACGGGTACAAGGTGCTGGTGGTGCCGAACGCGTACCTGATCTCCGACGAGGCGGTGGCCCGGATCGACGCGTTCGCCAGGAACGGCGGCACGGTCATCATGTCCTTCTTCTCCGGCGTCGTGGACGCCGACAACCGGGTGCGCCCGGACGGCTACCCGGGGGCGTTCCGCCGGCTCATCGGCGCGAAGATCGACGAGTACTGGCCGGCGCGGCCGCACGAGGAGTTCGCCGTGTCGTTCGCCGACGGGCGGCGCGCGACCGCGACGTGGTGGCGCGACGACCTGCACCTGGAGACGGGGACGGCGCTGGCGACGTACGCGGACGGGCTGCTGGAGGGGCGGGCCGCCGTGGTCGAGAACCGGTACGGCGCCGGGCGGGTCGTCTACTTCGCGACCCTGCTGGAGCGGGACGCCTTCGACGCCGTGGTGACCGAGACGGTGGCGCGGGCGGGGGTGCGCTCGCGCTTCGAGGGCGTTCCGGCGCACGTGGAGTGCTCGGTGCGGGGGGACGCCACGCACGAGTACGTGTTCCTGCTCAACCACAGCGCCGAGGCGGGCGCGTCCGTCCCCGTGGGAGGGGAGGGGACGGACCTGCTCACCGGGCGGCCGGTGGCGGGCGAGGTCACGCTGGAGCCGCTGGGGGCCGCGGTGATCCGCATCGCTCACACGTAACGGCCCACGCAGTCGGCGAAGCGGTCCGCGCGCACCTCGCAGTCGTAGGTGAAGTGCTCGCGGCCGCCGCCGCCGGTGTCGTAGTCGTACTCGGCCACGACCCGCCCTTCCCGGCCGGGGGTCAGGGCGAGCAACGTGTACCGTCCACCGGCCCGGATGACCTCGGGGACCAGGAAGCGGTCCATGATCTCCGCCCGGCCCTGGTAGATCCGCCCCACGCTGTCGAACCGGGCCTCGGGGGCGAAGGTGTCCCTGACGCCCGCCTCGTCACCGGCGTTGACCGCCCCCACGAACCGCTCCACCAACGCCCGCTGCCCCTCCGGCACGGTCCCGCCTGAAGGTGTCCCGGGCGGGGACGTGGAGGTGGCTCTCGAGGCTGTGCCACCGGGCGGGGTGGCGCCGGGTCCGGGGCCCTGTGAACAGCCGGCCGTCGCGGCCACCACCACCGCCGCGAGCGCCACCACCTTCGCCGCCACGCGCATCATGATCGTCATGCCCTCATGCTGTGCCCGGCCCACGCTTGCCGTCCAAGACCTGTCGCCATGACCATCGGCTATGGCACGGCTCCCTCCAGCATGCGGCGGCCCCTGGCGGTGTCCATGTACTCGCGTACCCGGTGGATCCGTCCGTCCCGGAGCTCGAAGACGAAGCAGTAGTCGTTGCGGTAGGCGTTCCCGCCGGCGAGCGTGGCCTCCATGGTCTCCTCCACGACCACCACGTCACCGTCGGCGTAGAAGCCGCGGAAGGTCAGCGAGACGTCGGCCACGAACAGGCGGGGGAAGTCGACGGTCAGGAAGTGGATGATCGCATCCCTGCCCACCATGTGGTGCGAGCCGCCGAGGGCGACGGCGGTGGCGTTGCCCGGGGGCGCCAGCCATTCGGCGTCCTCGGTGAAGAAGGAGGCGATCACGTCGCGGTCCCGGGTCGAGAACGCCCGCCAGGCGCCCTTGACCAGGTCACGGCTCTGTTCGGAGGTCATGGCGAGGCAGTCTAGGCAGCCTGCGGGGCGGGAGGCTGGCCATATCCGGTCATGGAGCCCGGGACACCACGAACTCCTCGTAGCCGTCGGGCAGCTGCATTCCTCGCGACAGCATCCAGTGCACCCGTCCCGCGCCGGTGAGGGCGAGCGTCGCACGGTACCCCAGCTCGACGTCGGCCCGCCGCAGCCGCCCGTCCGCCCCGGTCAGGAAGTCCTCCACGGGGTCCGTGGACGTGCTGAGCGCCAGTGCCGCCAGGTCCGCCCCGGGTGGCCCGGCTCCCAGCGTGGCCCAGTCCAGCACCACCGTCGCGCCGTCCGGGGACCCTGGCGCGATCAGGTTTCCGGCCGAGAAGTCACCGTGCGACAGGACCGCCGGCAGCCGGGCGAGCCGGGTGAGGAGCTCGTCGCGCCGTCGCCACAGCCGCTCGATGCGCGGGTCGGCGTCCACCGGCGTCCACTCGGTGGCCGCCACGCGCTGGGCGAGCTGGTGGCCACCGAGCCAGGGCACGTCCGGCACCACCGCGCCCGCCTGCCACGCCCCGAGCCGGCGAGCGGCCACGTCCGGGGGACTCGGGCCGCCCGGTGCGTACGGGCCGGAACTCCTTGCGTACGACCCGGAACGGCACCTCCACTCCCCCGCTCAGCGCGATCCCGGTCAGCCTGGCCACCGCACCGGTCGCCGCCCCGCTGCCGCCACCGATCGGCTCGGCGCGACAGCTCAGGACCGACCCACCCGACCGCCCCAGAACCGCCTCCAGCACCGTCGCGGGCAGCCCGTCACCCATCGCCCATCGCCCCCATGCGATCCTCCCTCCGCCCCATCCGCCGCCCGGCCGCGCCAGAAGCAGCCAGAACGCCGGCAGGCGGGGGACCACCCGCCACGGAGTCCTGCGCCACACCCCCGCCGGGCGCGGCGGTCACGAAGCGTCCGGTGGGGAGGCGGTGGGCGGGGCGGCGAGCCACGCGTCCACCCCGGCCCGGAGCTCCGCCTTGAGCGGCTCCGGGGCGAACGAGGCGTCGATCGAGGCCCTGGCCAGCGCGGCCAGCTCCCCGTCCCCGTACCCGAAGACCTCGCGCAGCCGGGTGTACTCCTCCGCCAGCGCCGTCTCCCCGTCCGTGTTGACCGTGACCGCCAGCCCGGCCGCCCGCAGCCGGGGCAGCGGGTGCTCGGCGAGCGACGGCACGAGCCCGAGCAGGACGTTCGAGGTGGGGCAGACCTCCAGCGGGATGCCGCGCTCGCGCACCTCCGCCACCAGCGTCTCGTCGTCGAGCACCCGGATGCCGTGGCCGAGCCGCTCGGTGTGCCCCACGTCGAGGGCCTCGCGGATGCTGGCCGCCCCGGCCGCCTCGCCCGCGTGGTGCACCAGGTGCAGCCCCGCGTCCCGGGCCGCGTCGAACACCTCCGCGAACGGGGCCAGCGGGTGACTCTCGTCCCCGGCCAGCCCGATCCCGATCACCCGGTCGTGGCGGCCGGCCAGCTTGTACGTCCGCCACAACCGCTCCACCGGCCGCCGCCTGGAGTGGTCGAGCAGCACCCGGCACACGATCCCGTGGCGGGCCTGCCCCTCCGCGAGCCCGTCCAGCACCGCCTCCAGCGGCATCTCCGGGTCGCCCACGCGCTCGCCGTGGGAGGCGGCGGTGAAGGTCACCTCGACGTACCGGGTGCCCTGGGCCGCCTCGTCCGCGCAGAACTCCAGCGCGATCCGCCGGAAGTGCTCCGGCGCGCGCAGCAGCTCACGCACCCGGGCCCGCTGGTCGGCGAACTCCCTGAAGGTCCTGAACACCCCTTCGGGCTCGGGCGCGCCGCCCAGGTCGCGCACGGTCCCGGGGCGTACGGTGCTCTCCAGGTGGACGTGCAGGTGGGCCTTGGGCAGTGACCGGATGTCTCTCACGTGCCCCAACCCTAGGGTCGGCCCCGGATCGTCCGCACCTGAGTATTGCTACGACGATCTGGTGACGCGGATCTTCGACTGCTTGTGCGGCAGCCGCTCCCAGTCCTCCATGAACTCCGCCCGCAGCCCGTGCTTGCCGGCCAGCGCGATGAGGGTCTCGGTGCGGTAGTAGAAGTCCTCCCGCAGCACCTGGTGCTCCTTGCCCTCGGTGCGGTCGAAGGTGAAGTCGAACCAGCCGCCCGGCTTCATCACCCTGCCCACGTGGGCGAAGCACTCGTCGATCACCTCCAGCGGCGAGTGCGAGAAGACGCTGTGGGCGTGCACGACGTCGAAGTGCTCGTCGGGCAGGAAGGCGAACCGCAGGTCGCGTACGGGGGTCAGGTGCGGCAGCTTCTCCCCCAGCCCGTGCTGGACGAGCGTGTCCTGGGCGGCCATGAGGATGTCGGGCGAGATGTCGATGCCGTAGTAGTTGCCGGTGTGCAGGTAGTCGATGAACAGGTGGCCCGCCCGCAGGTTGCCGCACCCGATCTCCAGCATCCGGCATTCCGGCTTCAGGCCGTGCTCGACGAGGTAGTCGAACTGCATGCGGCCCAGCGCCAGCCACCGCCGGTGGTTGTGCGAGCCGACGGCTCCCTCGGGGTCGCGGGCGGTGTCGGACCTCATGACGGCCCGGTAATAGGAGACGTGGTCCCGCGTACGCAGCCTGAACCACGTGTCGCGGGCCAGCCGCCGCACGTGGGGAGGGATCTTGTGGGGATTCTTGATCGCGTACGTCACTTGGTGGACGAGGCTCGAACGAGAGCGTTTCACGCCTTGGAATCTAGGCCAGCCACATCGCCTCCCAAAGGGCTGTGGCGACAGTCTTGAGTTCCCGTTTGCGCAGCCTTTCAGTCCGCACCTCGTAACCAAGCGGCGGCGGGCGGTCAGCTCAGGTAGTCGCGCAGGGCCAGTGAGCGGGACGGATGGCGGAGCTTGGACATGGTCTTGGCCTCGATCTGGCGGATCCGCTCGCGGGTGACGCCGTAGACGCGCCCGATCTCGTCGAGCGTCATCGGCTTGCCGTCGGTCAGGCCGTAGCGCATGCTGATGACCCCGGCCTCGCGCTCGGAGAGCTGGTCGAGCAGGGCGTGCAGCTGCTGCTGGAGCAGCGTGAACGAGACCGCCTCGGCCGGGGAGACGGCCTCGGTGTCCTCGATCAGGTCGCCGAACTCGCTGTCGCCCTCCTCCCCCAGCGGCATGTGCAGGGAGATCGGCTCGCGGCCGTAGCCCTGGATCTCGGCGACCCGCTCCACTTCGAGCTCGCACTCCTTGGCGATCTCTTCGGGGGTGGGCTCGCGCCCGAGGTCGCTCTGCAGGCGGCGCTGCATCCGCGCGACCTTGTTGATCAGCTCCACCATGTGCACCGGGATGCGGATCGTCCGGGCCTGGTCGGCCATGGCCCTGGTGATGGCCTGCTTGATCCACCAGGTGGCGTAGGTGGAGAACTTGTAGCCGAGCCGGTAGTCGAACTTCTCGATCGTCCGGATCAGGCCCATGTTGCCCTCCTGGATGAGGTCCAGGAAGAGCATGCCGCGCCCGGTGTAACGCTTGGCGATGGAGACCACCAGCCGCAGGTTGGCCTCCAGCATGCGGCGCTTGGCGCGCTCGCCGTCCTCGGCGATCCACTCCAGCTCGGTGCGTAGCCCGGCGGGCAGTCCCGGCTCGGTGTCGAGGCGCTCTCTGGCGAACAGCCCGGCCTCGATGCGCTTGGCCAGCTCGATCTCCTGCTCGGCGGTGAGCAGCGGCACGCGGCCGATCTCCTTGAGATAGGTCTTGACCGAATCGGCGCCGACGGCCGTGCCACCGTCGGCAACGTTGTCGTCCAGTTCGAGAACCTCTGCTGCTTGGGACAAAACACACTCCTCGCTCGCTTTGGGGGCGGTTGGACGGCGGGCCTAAACTTAGGTCGCGCCTAACTTTAGGTTCCCTCCAGCGGAGGGTCAACCTAAAATAAGGTCGAACCTAAAAATTTGTGGAAGACTGCGGCTATGAGCATCGACACCTTGGGCTTGAGGGAACAGAAGAAGCGAGAGACCAGGCAGGCCATCTCTGACCACGCTACCCAACTGTTCCTGGAACGTGGCTTCGACCGGACGACGATCGCCGACATCGCCGCCGCCGCCCGGGTGGCCAAGATGACCGTGACCAACTATTTCCCCCGCAAGGAGGACCTGGCCCTCGACCACCACGAGGAGTTCGTGGCGGGCCTGGCGCAGGCGGTGGCGCGGCGCCCGGCCGGGGAGTCGGCGCTGGGGGCGGTGCGGCGCGAGTATCTCGCGGCGCTGGAGCGGCGCGATCCGGTCATCGGCTTCACCGGGCCGGTCTTCGCCCGGATGATCGCCGACAGCCCGACCCTGGTCGCCCGCCTGCGCGACCTGCACGACCAGCGCGAGGAGGCCCTCGCCCGGCAGCTCGCGACGGAGACGCCCGGCGACCCCCTGACGGCGCGGGCCGTGGCCGCGCAGCTCGCCGCGGCCGACCGGCTGCTCTTCCGCGACCTGCAGTCCCGCATGCTGGCGGGCACCGCGGGTGACGCAGGTGACCCCGGGCACGCGGGTGACACGAGCAACCCGGGCCATGCGGGCGATGGGGGTGACCTGGGCGACGACGCGCATGGCGACGGGCAGGACGACGACGCGCGGGACGACGGGACCGCCGCCGCGCTCGCCGAGGTCGCGCGGCGGGTCTTCGGCCTGCTGGAGCCGGCCGTCGGCGCGTACGCCGTCCGCGCCGACCGCTGAGCGCCCGCGCCCGGCCCGCGCGGTCAGCGGGTCAGGCCTTCCACGTAGGTGGCCGCCTCCGTCAGCAGCCCCCGCCACACCTCCTCGTCCGGCACCCGCAGCCCCACCCACTCCCGCATCCGCCGGCTCCCCATCTGCACCACCTCGGCCGTGCCGTCCGCCACCAGGCCGCCCGCCCGCGCCGCGGGAAGCTTGACGATCACCCGATCCCGGGCGAAGAAGGCGTAGACCTTCCCGTTGACCCGCAGGCCTGCGGCGTGCAACATGCGCCCCATGCTCACCTCGGGCCTGGCGAGATGCTCCATCACGAGGTCGTCATAGAGCTCCTGGGCGGTGACCATGCGATCTCCCTTTCCTGGACGCCGGCGAAGGCCATCAGGCGCGCCCCCTCGGTGGCCAGCTCCGCCATCACCGCGTCGGGCAGCGGGTGGAAGGGCTCGACCGTCAGCACGCCGTCCTTAAGGTCCCACATGCCACCGACAGTTCCGTCGACCAGGAAGGTGGGGTAGACGGCCGCGCCCACGCACACCGCCTTGCGCTGCTCGGCGGTCATCATGCGGGTGCGGTCGGCGAAGGCGACGACGAGGTTGTCGAACCAGGGCAGGAAGCGTACGGGGGCGGGCACGTCCTCGGCGGCGAGCGGGGCGTCCGGCAGGTCGTAGAGGACACGACCCTCGCTGTCCTGATATTTCCGGAGAGATGGCATCGCCTCCATGACCGCGCGCAGCCGGGTCAGGCCCGACCACATCTGCACGTCCATCACGCTCGCCGGCCCGAACGCCGCCAGATAGCGCGCCACCAGCCGCTCGATCGGGGGCGAGCACTCCATCGGCCGCCCCAGCCACTCCTCCGCCAGCGTGAACGGCGTCGCCCCGCCCCGCCCCCAGAGCCCGTTCGGCGGCGTGTGCACGATCGGCAGCAGCGCCTGCGCCGAGAAGCCCAGCGCCGTCGGATCGGCCTGCGGCCACCGCTCCAGCAGCAGGTCGCGCAGTTGCGGGCGGGTCAGCGTGCGGCCGGTCAGGTGCCCGCGCGCCAGGGTCACCAGCTCCCCGACGTCCACGCCGCGCGTCACCCGCCCGAACGCCGCCTGCCGCGTCCGGTTGAGGATCACCTGCATCAGCGGCCGGACCCACACGTAGTCGTCGGCCAGCGCCAGGTGCTGGGTCCCGCGCAGCAGCGAGCCCCGCACGACCTGCTTGCCGTGCAGCAGCGCGGCCAGGTCGTCCTGGGTGAAGGAGGCCAGGCGGGTCCACAGGCCGATGTACGGGGCGTCGACCTCCTGGCCCTGCACCGCCACCAGCCGTTCGATGGCCTGGGCGGCCGTCAGGGGCGCGCGGCTCAGCAGGAGCTGGCGTTCCAGGGTCGTGCGGTTCAGCGCCCGGAGGCTCAACGTCTGGGTCATGCGCCCAGCGTAGGGATCAATGCGGCAAGTTCCCTTCCGCATTGCGCAGCTCGTCGAGGGCCGCGCGCAGGTCCCCGGCCAGCTCCCACGCGTCCGGCACCATCTCCCTGTCGGTCACGACGCCGATGTCCAGCGAGCCGTCGTAGGAGAAGGCCGTGATGTTCACGCCGCCGCTGACGTCCGTGATCACCGAGACGGGGTAGTGGGTGAGCAGCCGCGCGCCGCACACGTACAGGGGGAACTGGGGGCCCGGCACGTTCGAGACGATCACGTTGATCGGCGGCGCGGCCTGCCCGACCAGCCCGAACGCCGAGCGCGAGGCCAGCCCCATGAGCGCGGCCGGCATCGACTCGCTGAACTCGCGCAGCCACCGCGCGGGCGCCAGCGAGAAGCGGTCCTTGATCCGGTGCATGGCGTGCCGCACGTGGTGCAGGCGCGAGACGGGGTCGGCGACGTGCACGGCCAGCGGCGCCGTCATGATCGCCACCTGGTTGCCGGGCCCCTCGACCCCGGCGGCCCGCAGCGAGAACGGCACCCCCGCCACCAGCGGCTGGCGCGGCACGCCCCCGTGCGCGGCCAGCCACCTGCGCAGCGCGCCCGCGCACACGGCCATCACGACGTCGTTCACGGTGACCCCGAACGCCTTGCGCACCTGCTTGATCTCCTCCAGCGGCAGCGACACGAACGCGAAGCGGCGGTGTCCCGACAGGGGGCCGCTGAACGGCGTCCTGGGGGCGGGCAGCGGCGGCAGGTCCGGGGCCCGGCCGCTGCCGGCCAGGCGGCGGGCCAGCCCGGAGACGAGGTTGGCGCCCGGGATCGAGGACACGACGGGGATCTCGTCCAGGTGCGGGATGGCGCGGGCGGCGAACCGTACGGCGTAGGCGGGGTTGGTCGCCAGCCTGGCCAGGCCGCGCGCCAGCATGCCGGCCGGCCCGGGCGGCGGCGAGTCGCGCTCCGGCGCGTCCGCCGGCGCCGGCGCGGGCTCCGGGCTGGTGTCGAGCAGCGCGGCCAGCACGTCGGCGCCGCCGATCCCGTCCACGGCCGCGTGATGGATCTTCGTGTAGAGCCCCATGCGGCCGTCGGACAGCCCGTGGATCAGGTAGATCTCCCACAGCGGGCGACCGCGGTCGAGCCGGCGGGAGTGCAGGCGCGAGACCTGGTCGGCGAGCTGCCGGTCGTCGCCGGGCGGGGGCAGGCCGATCTCGCGTACGTGGTAGTCGAGGTCGAGGTCGTCCTCCTGCATCCAGTACGGGTGGTCCAGCCCCAGCGGCACCGTGGCCAGCTTGCGCCGCAGGGCGGGCACGTACGGGAGCCGCCGTTCGAGCAGGGCCTGCAGGTCGGCGCGGTTCAGGTCGCCGTCGAGCACGGCCAGGCCGGCGATGTTGGCGATGTTGGTGGCGGTCTCGAAATGGAGGAACTGCGCGTCCAGGGCGGTCAACTGCGGCATCGTCCCACCTCCGCCCCGAACAAATCAGACTGTGTCCGCCACTTCAAGGGAAAGGGTGACAGCATCCGGTTCGGCGAAGGCCAGCAGCCGCGTCCCCTCCTCCTCCAGGACACCGAGGTCGGCGCCGGCGAAGGGGCTGACCAGCAGCCTGGCCTTCTTCCCCGAGCGCTTGATCTGCCACGTCCCGGCCGCGAACCCGTCCACCAGGTACACCGCCCTCACCCGCAGGTTCTTGGTGGCCACCCGGCCCTTGTACTCCTCGGCCAGCACCCGGGTGCGGTCGGCGTGGCCGAGGATCAGGGTGTCGAAGTCGGGCAGGAATCGTACGGGCGCGGGCACGTCGCCGCCCGGCCTGGGCGCGCCGGGCAGGTCGAACAGCTGCCGGCCCGCGAAGTCGGCGACCCGCTCCAGGTCCATGCCCTCCATGACCTTCCTGAGCCCGCCCAGCCCCGACCAGGTCTGCACGTCGGCGGGGGTGGCGGGGCCGAACGCGGCCAGGTACCGCTCGATCAGCGCCTCCGGGCCGGCGGGTGTCGGCTCGATGCCGGGCAGGCCGAACGACGGCTCGCGCGGGAAGCTCCATCGGTCCTCGGTCGGCTCCATGACCAGCGGGGTGAGCATGCGTACCGCGTAGCCGAGCGCGCGGTCGTACGCGTCGGGGAACTCCGCCAGCAGCCGCGGCCGCAGCTCGTTGAACGTCATGGGCCCCGCCGCCAGCAGCCGGTCGGCGGCGGCCACGACCGCGTCGAAGTCGACCTCCGGGAAGCGGCGCGCGGCGGCGGCCAGCACGGGCCGCACCACCGGCCGGAACGCGGCGAAGTCGGCGGCCGTCACCAGGTGCAGCGTGGCCCGCCACATGGTGGCCCGTACCAGCGTGCGCGCGTGCAGCGCCGCGTGCAGGTCGTCGCGCTCGAACCCCGCCAGCCGGCTCCAGATCCCCAGGTACGGGGGCCGCGGCTCCTGCGCCTGCAGCCCGCCCAGCCGGTGCACGACGTCGGCCACGTCGCCCTCGTGGCGGGAGAGCAGATGCTGGCGGGCCAGCGTGGCACGGTTGAGGTCGCGCAAGGTGAGCATCTACCTATCATGCCTTTCCCCATTAAAGAGGTACGCGCCACGTACCCCGCGCTCTCCGACGGTTACGCCTACCTCGACGGCGCCGCCGGCACCCAGGTGCCCCGGCCCGTGATCGACGCCATCGCCACCGCCTACCGGACGGGGATCGGCAACGTCGGCGGCGCCTTCCCCGCCAGCCATCGCTCCGACGCCATCGTGGCCGCCTGCCGCGCCGCCGTCGCCGACCTGGTCGGCGGCCATCCGGACGGCGTGCTCCTCGGCCCGAACATGACCACCCTCACCTACCGCCTGGCCAGGGCCATCGCGGGGCCGGGCGACGAGGTGGTGGTCTCCCGGCTGGACCACGACGCCAACGTCCGTCCCTGGACCCAGACCGGCGCCACCGTACGCTGGGCCGAGGTGGACCCGGTCACCGGGGAGCTGCCGGTCGAGCAGTACGCCGGCCTGATCAACGAGCGCACCAGGGTGGTCGCGGTCACGGCGGCCAGCAACATCCTCGGCACCCGCCCCGACGTGCCCGCCATCGCCGCGCTGGCGCACCAGGCCGGGGCACTGGTGTACGTGGACGGCGTGCACGCCACTCCGCACGGCCCGGTGGACATGCGCGCGCTGGGCGCCGACTTCTACGCCACCAGCGCGTACAAGTGGTCGGGCCCGCACATCGGCGCGGTCGTCGCCGATCCCGCGCTGCTGGAGACGATCAGGCCGGACAAGCTGGCCTCCTCACCGGACACGGTGCCGGAGCGGTTCGAGATGGGAACGGCCGCGTTCGCCGACCTCGACGGGGTGACGGCGGCCGTGGATCATCTGGCCGCCATGGTGCCGGGCACGGGCAACCGCCGCGACCGCCTGCTGACCTCGATGACCGCCGCCGAGGAGCACGAGCTGTCGCTGTTCGCGGTGCTGGTCGCGGGGCTGGAGACGATGCCGCACGTCACGTTGTACGGCAAGCCGGCCAGGCGCACGGCCACCGCCTACTTCAACGTCGCCGGTCGTACCCCGCGCCAGGTCGCCGAGCACCTGGCCAAGCTGGGGGTGAACGTCTGGAACGGCCACAACTACGCCTGGGAGCTGACCGGCGTGCTCGGCCTGCGCGACACGGGCGGGGCGGTCCGCGCGGGCCTGGTCCACTACAACGACCGCTCCGACGTGGACCGGCTCCTCGACGGGGTGGCCCGCCTGGCCTGAGCCGGCGCCGCCCAGTGCTCGATGCCGGCTGAGCCGTGCCGAGCACTGGGCCGCGTCACCGGCGGCCCCGATCGCCTTCGTGTCCCGGCTCGACGGGCGAGCCGGGACACGAACGCGGTGCCGCCGCGGGCGGGTTCACCGGGACGAGGGATCAGTCCAGCCCGTCCGGCCACCACCAGTTACCGTCGTCGCGCTTCTCCGGCTCGATCTTGTCGATCTTGTCTTCCTTGTCGTCCTTCACCGGCTCCGGCTTGACGACGTCACGCCTGACTTCCTCGTGGCGCCGGTCGAAGCGGTGGTGCTGCCTGTTGCGGGACCGGTTGTCGTTGTCGATGATGACGTCGATGTTCGGAGGACGCCACCGCGGGTGGTGCAGGATCGGCTTCTCCCTCGGGACGTACCTAGGCTTCGAGACGTGCTTGACCGGCTCGGCCGGCGGACCCCCGGCCTGGACAGAGGGGAAGCCCGCGCTCGCGTTGGCCACCCCCATGCCCAGGGGAAGGGCCATGACGCCGGCGGCGATCGCGCCGGTCAGAGCCAGTGCCGCGAGCCGCCCATGGCGCGGCGCCCACGACTGCCGAATCTTGGTGTTCATTTGCTCTCGTTTCCGTTCATGGATACATCGGCCAGACTCCGGCACCCACGCTTCTGGCGGGCACCCAGACGGAAGCAGACGTACCCATACAGATATTCTCAGTTACCTCCTTAAACCCAAACAACCCGTCAAAACCCACAGATCCCATCAATAGCAGGGTTCTCTGCGATCACCCACGTCACAGAGCTGGAACCCCCACCGGTAGATCGTTCTTGGGATCGGGCGCCCCATGTGATCGGGCCGATTACCTTTCCCTGGTGCCGGCGCCGCATTTCCCCCAAAAAGTCGTGCGAAATGTTCTGTTCGTCGTATTAGGGGTTGTTTCGTGCGGCCGATTATGCGCGCGAGCCGCGTTCCGCCCGGAGTTCGGGGCTTGACGATCTTCCCTGAGGAGGGATCCGTGGCGGGATCCGCCCGGCCGACGTCCGGCATGCCAGGGAGACCGTGGCCGAGCCGGCCAGGCCGGCACACGAGCCGGTGCTCGGGGCGAAGGTCGAGCCGCGCCAGGGTTCGCGATGGGGCGGCGGACGGCGGAGGCCGTGCCGGACGTCCAAGGGCGCCTCATCAGGACCCAGGCCGGCGCCGCCACCACCAGGAGCCAGGTGGTCAGCACCGTTCACCACGCCTGACGGCCCCCGAAGGCGCGAGCGGGCATTCGACGCTCGCGCCACCCGAAGGCTCCCTTCAGGGAACAAGATCCATTGCCGGGAAGTGACCGCACCTTGAGGGGGAACCTCAGCCTGAATCCACGGCTTGATTCTTGGTGATCATTTCTCGGTCCAATTCGTCGACGAGGACCGTTCCCGCAGGTAGAGGCCTTGGTTTCAGAGCGTGAGGCACCTGCCGTGCTCGGGTCGCGGCTTG
>NZ_JBQQCB010000166.1:0-19376 GCF_052246675.1 Nonomuraea sp. KM90
TTGTGCTTCGTTCGTTGTGTCTTAATTCTTTCAGCCGTTCAAGTCCCTGTCAAATTGACCGGACCCGCTCGACCTGCAGAAATTAAGCCGCGCCCCCTTTCGGAGACAACCCCTCTAACTTACCAGCCGATCCGAGTGGACGCGCACGCCTCACCGAAGCGGTGGTGTCAGGAGGTGTCCCCGAGTGAGGCCGACGATCAACGTCTTCCTCGTGGGACTGGTGAACTCTATGTACGCCTCCCGGAACCGTCAAATCGACGGTTCGCCCTCCCCGCACGGGTAGGTACGGGGACGTGCGAGATCAATCCGTGCCCCGGGCGCTCATCATCCTGGTGGGCATCGCCGCCGGGGTGGTCGTGCTTTTCGGGATCCGCGAGGTCGCCTCCATCGCCGGCCCCGTCGTGCTGGCCCTCGTGCTCGTCATCGCCGTCTCCCCCGTACGCGGCCGGCTCCACGACTGGCGGGCCCCGATCTGGCTGCAGGTCGCCGTGCCGTTCCTCATCGTCCTGCTCGTGCTGCTCGGCATGGTCGCCATCCTGACCATCTCGGTCACGCAGCTCGCCCTGCTGCTGCCCACGTACACCGCGCAGTTCGAGCAACTGCTCACCGACGCCCAGCACTGGGCCACCACGCACGGTCTCAGCAACGAGGTGCTCAACAAGGGGCTGGAGGCGTTCGACCCGGGACGGGTGCTCGGACTGGCACAGAGTCTGCTGGGCAGTTTGATCGGCGTTCTTTCCGCGCTCTTTCTCGTTGTCGTGTTGTTGCTGGCGATGTCGCTCGACGCGCCGCGGACCGCGAAAATCCTCACCTCCGGCGAGGGCGGCCGGCCGCAACTGGTGACGGCGCTGGCCACGTTCGGGTACAAAACTCGGCGTTATCTGATTGTTTCGACCGTCTTCGGGCTGATCAACGCGATCCTCGACGTGATCGCCCTGGAGTTGCTGGACGTGCCGCTGCCGCTGCTCTGGGGCGTGCTCGCGCTCATCGCCAATTACATCCCCAACATCGGATTCGTCATCAGCCTGCTGCCGCCGGCCATGCTCGCCCTGCTGGACGGCGGGGTGCAGACAATGTTGCTCGTCATCGCCGCTTATATCGTCATCAATGTCGTCACCCAGTCGTTCATTCTGCCGAAATTCCTGGGAGACGCCGTGGGGCTCTCCACGACGATGACGTTCATCTCGCTGATCGTCTGGACTTTCGTGCTGGGGCCGCTCGGCGCGATTCTCGCCATTCCGCTGAGCCTGCTGACGCGGGCGCTGCTGATCGACAGCGATCCGAGCGCCAAGTGGGTGCAGGCACTCGTGTCAGGCAGGCTGCCGGACAGGTGAGACGAGGCGGCTCATCGACACCCCGCTCAGGCGTTTGACGTCGTTCGCGAGGTGGGCCTGGTCGGTGTAGCCGGCCATGACCGCCACCTCCGCCAGCGGCACGCCCGCGCGGGCCAGCCGGAGCGCGTGCTGGAAGCGGACGATGCGCTGGAGGGTCTTGGGCGCGTAGCCGAACGACATCACGCTGCGGCGCTGCAGTTGGCGCTCGCTGAAGCCGAGGTCCCAGGCCACTTCGGCCACCGTCCGGCCCTTGCTCAGAGCCGCGGCGATGGCTGGGGCGGCGGGATCGACGGGACTCGCGAAGCGGGCCACCGAGCCGGTCACCAAGCCGGTCGCCAAGCCGGTCGCCAAGCCGGTCGCCAAGCCGGTGGCCGAGCTGGTCGCGGGGCTGGTCGCGGGGCTGGTCGCGGGGCTGGTGACCAGGCGGCGTCTGACCGCGGCGAGCAGGGCACGGAGGCGTGCCTCGGCCTCCGCGACGCGCGGCGCGACAGAGGCGCCGACGCTCGGGTCGCCGGCGCCGCCGGCACTCGGTTCGGCAGCGAGGCGAGCGCCGGCGGCCTGCCGCTCCGCAGCGAGACGCCGCTCCACAGCGGGCGACGGCTCCGCAGAGGGGCGCCGCTCCGCAGTGAGCGACCGTTCGACGGCAAGGCGCCGCTCCACCGCGAGCGACCGCTCAACGTCGGGACGTCGTTCCGCAGCGAGCGACCGCTCAACGGCGCCCCGCTGCCCGGCAGCGGGGCGCCGGTCGCCGGCGAGGCGCAGGTCGGCCGCCAGGCGCGCTTCAGCGGCGAGGCGCAGTTCGGCGGCGAGGCGGCGGTCGGTAGCGAGGTGCAGGTCGGCGGCGTGGCGGCGGGCGGCGGTGGCGCTCGGGTCAAGGGCTGGACGCCGTTCAGAAGCGGCCTCCAGCTCGGCGGCGTGACGCAGCCCAGCGGCGGCCCGCGGCTCACCGGCGAGGCCAGAGCCGGCCGCGACGCCCGGCTCCTCCAGCCAGGCCGCGGGCAACGCCTCGGCCGCGAGCGCAGGTGACGGTAGCGGGTGATCCGTGAGCTCGGACACGAGGGCCTCCCCGCCAGGCAGGTCCGCCAGGGAAACGCGCTGGTCGCGGAGCTCCTGGAGCGGCACGCCGAGGAAGTCGCCCACCGCGCCGGGCTTGAAGCGCACCCCCGCCATCGTCTCGCCCGCCCCGATGGTCGCGGGCATGGGCCCGGTGTCGGGACCGGCCACGAACAGGCCGGACGCCCCCCAGACGAGGTCCACGCAGGCATCGGGCACCACGAGCTGGGTGAAGGCCACCTCACTGCTCCGGTGCCACCCGCAGGCGACGCGGTCGGCGAGGCCGGGCCCCGGGGGCCGTTCCTCGTACATGCCTCCAACGTACGCGACCCCGCCGACAGAACGGCGTCAGCCCGGCAGCCGCCCGTACGCGCGCAGGGTCTTGAGGCGGTGAACGGTGAGGTGGCTGCCCCATTCGTGCTCGACCAGCGGCGTCCACATCGACCAATTGGCGCTCCAACCCCCCTCGGGGGACTGCGCGGCGAGCAGCGCGTCAAGGTGCGTGTCCAGGACGTCCTGCGTGAACAGGGGCAGCCGGGACGGCTCCGACGCGAAGTCGAGCGGGAAGTGGACGTGGCCGGTCGCCTCCGGGTCGAGGGCGACCGTGGTGAGCAGGGCGTCGCGCAGCCGGGCGAACTCCGCCTCCGCGCGCTCCCGGTCCGGCACCAGCTCCAGGAACGTCACCGCCGCCTGGGCGTCGTATGCTCCGGGCTCCGTCAGGGTGGCCAGCCGCGACCAGCAGAAGTCCGTGGCGGTGGCGAGCCAGGGATGCGTGACCCCGTGCTTGTGCAGCAGCCCGGCGATGGCGGCGGTCGGTACGAGGTGACCGGGTGGGTCGTCGTCCGTCTGCCACCACGGCGCGCGCGGCGTGGTCATGACGGAGGGCAGGACCCATGGCACACCCCCGTCCGGGGTGGTGATGGAGGCGAGGTAGTCGCAGGCGGCCGGCACCATGGGCGAGTCGAACGCGTCCAGCTCGTCCAGGATCCAGAACGCCACCTCGACCGGCTCCGGCTGGCTGCCCGCGCCGCGCAGGTCGGGCTCCAGCGCGTTGCCGAACCCGCCGTCGGCGTTCTGGTAGCAGCGCAGCGCGCCGAGCACGCGCTCGCGGGAGCCGTCCCGGAACAGCGCCTCGAACCGCAGCCGGTCGATCAGCCTCCCGTGGAGTAGCAGGTACTGCTCCGCCCGATCGAGTACGTCCATCTCGGCGAGCTCCTTCCGTGAGCGGGAAACCGGTTATGGATGCGAAGCTACCCCTGGCGCCGTGCCGTCCTCTTGCAATAATCGGACGTGTTCAGGGGGCGGCCAGCGCCTCCGTGGGGGACATCCTGGCCGCGCGGACCGCCGGGTAGAAGCCGGCGACGCCGCCGATGACGAGCGTGGCGAGGACGCCGCCCAGCATGGCCCAGACCGGTACGATCGCGGGCCAGCTCTGGAAGCCCGCGTACGCGCCCGTGACGCCGATGCCGAGCAGCACGCCCCCGACCCCGCCGATCGCCGACAGCAGCAGCGACTCGGCCAGGAACTGCAGCCGGATCTGCCCGCGCGTGGCGCCCAGGGAGCGTCGCAGGCCGATCTCGGCGCGGCGCTCCAGGACCGAGATGACCATCGTGTTGGCCACGCCCACGCCGCCGACCAGCAGCGCGACACCGCCGAGGCCGAGCAGGAGGGCGTTCAGGGTGGCGTCGGTGGCCTGCTTGGCGGCCAGCACGTCGGAGGGTCTGGAGACCTCGACCTCGTTGGGCTTCTCCGGGTTGGCGGTGGCGGCGAGCACGTCGCGTACCTCGACGACGAACGCCTCCTGCGCCCTGGCGTAGATCGTGGTCGCGTACCCGTCGAAGCCGAGCCGCTCCTCCGCGACCGGCCAGCCGACGAGGGCGGCCGTGTCGACCTCGGGGGCCAGCGGCGCGGGGGCGAGCACGCCGACGACGGTGAACCACTGCCCGCCGAGCCAGACCCGCTGGTCGGGGCCGGCCTGGACGACGCCGAGCCGGTCGGCCGCCTTGGCGCCGAGGACGGTGGCGGGGTAGCGGTGGGTGGCCTCGTTCAGCCAGGCGCCGCTGACGACGCCGGCGCCGACGTCGTCGAGCAGGTCGAGGCGGGCGGCGGTGACGGAGATGCTGCCGGTCTCGGCCTCGGGGACGTGGTCGTTGCGGTAGACCTTGGCCGGCGTGGTGCCGGTCGCGGTGACCGCGGTGACGGGGGCGATCTGGTCGATCATGCCCTCCGACTCGGCGGGCAGGTGGGACGCCTCGCCGAACAGGCTCTGGCCGGGCGACACGGTGAGCAGGTTCGTGCCGAGCGCTTCGAGCTGCCGGTTGAGGTCCTCCTGGCTGGAGGCGGAGATGCCGACGACGCCGAGCATGGCGGCGATGCCGATGGCGATCCCGAGCGCCGACAGGAACACGCGCAGCGGCCGGGCGCGCAGGCCGGACCCGCCGACCCTGATCACGTCGCGGGGCCGCAGGCGAGCGGATGTGAGGGCGGTCATCTGCGTGCTCCGTCCAGGGCTCCCATGCGCGCCTCCGGCACGACCCGGCCGTCGAGCATCTCCACCTGCCGGGGCAGCGAGGCGGCGATGTCGCGGTCGTGGGTGATGACGACCACGGTGGTGCCGCCCGCGTTGAGCTCGCGCAGCAGCTCCATCACGCCGGCTCCGGAGCGGGAGTCGAGGTTGCCGGTCGGCTCGTCGGCCAGCAGCAGGCGCGGGTCGCCGACGACGGCGCGGGCGATGGCGACGCGCTGCCGCTCGCCGCCGGACAGCTCGTGCGGGCGGTGGCCGAGCCGGTGCCCGAGCCCCACCCGTTCCAGGGCGTCGTACGCCCGCAGCCGCCGCTCGCGCAGCGCCGGTCCCGCGTACAGCAGCCCGTCGGCCACGTTGTCCAGCACGGGAACGCCGGCGGCCAGGTGGAACTGCTGGAAGACGAAGCCGATGACGTTCGCCCGCAGGGTGGACAGCTGCCGGTCGGTGAGGGTGAGCACGTCATGCCCGGCGATGCGGACGGTGCCGCCGGACGGACGGTCGAGGGTGCCGATCATGTTGAGCATGGTCGACTTGCCCGAGCCGGACGGGCCCACGATGCCGACGAGCTCGCCGTGGTCGATGCCCAGCGAGACTCCGCGCAGCGCGGCGACGTCGCCGTACTCCTTGCTGACGTCGTGCAGTTCGACGATCACTTGGGCACCGCCACGGTCATGCCTTCCTGCACCCCTTCGACCTCGACCTTGCCGTCGGCGAACATGCCGGTCTCGACCGCGGCGTAGCGGGTGGCCGAGCCCTCCACGACCTGCACGCCGTAACCGCCCTCGGAGAGCGCGACCAGCGCTCCGACCGGGACGGCCAGGACGTTCTCGCGCTGCTCGGAGACGATGGTGACGTCCACCGGGGCGGCGTCGTACGACTTCTTCAGCCCGCTCACCGACACCCTGACCTCGACGGTGGTGACGGTGTCGTTGCCGCTGGTGGTCTCGGTGGCGACCTTGCCCACGCTCGTGACCTTGCCCTTGACGGTGGTGCCGTCGGGCAGCTCCACGGTGGCCTGCATACCCTTCCTGACCAGGTGCTCGTCGGCCACGTCGAGGGCGACGAGGACCTCGCGGGTGGTGCCGGTGGCGGTGAGGACCTGTCCGCTGGCCGGGTCGCCGAGCGCCTTCTTCAGCTCGGCGACCCGGATGCGGCCGTCGGCCACGACGACGTCGTCGGGCTGTACCTCGCCGGTGACGTCGAGGCCGAGGTCCTCCTGCCAGTCCTCGACCGCCTCCCTGGTGGCCCAGGTGAACTCGTCGTCCACGTCGAAGCCGGTGTAGCCGAGCTTGTCCAGGTTGCGTTCGAGCAGCTCGACGTCCTTGCCCTCGACGCCGTCCCGCAGGGTCCGGTAGAGGGGCATGGTGCCGTACAGGAGGGGGCGGCGGTCGGCGTCCGCGCTGTAGACGGCGTGGCCCCTGGTGATGGTGGAGCCTTCGGCGGGCAGCCAGGTGATCGTGCCCTGGGACTTGCCGGTGACCGCGACGGCCGACCCGTAGCCGAGGGTGCCGTCCACGGTCTTGGTCTCGGTGAGCGTCGTGCGGGTCACCTTGGCGGTGGCGGGGGGTGTCCGGCCGGCGACGGCCGTACCGGTGCCGTCGCCGCCGAAGCCGATGGCGGCGGCCGCGACGGCGGCGGCGAGCAGCGCGGCGCCGCCCGCCCAGGCCAGGACCCGGACCGGGCTGCGCCGTCGTGGGGGCAGGGCGCGGGGGGCGAGCCGGGTCTCCTCGACCTTCGTCACTTGGCCGCTCCCATCTTGGGGAACTTGTCGCGGCAGACCTCGAACGCCTTCTGGAACTTGGGGCTGTCGCGCTTGATGTCGCCCGCGGCGCCGTCACCGCCGAAGGTGCCGTCGGGGTTGGGGTCGGGCATGTTCACGCCGTTCTCCCGCATGCACTTGGCGAACTGGCGGAGCTGCTCGATGTCCTCGGGCTTGAGCTCCCCGCGGTCCTTGAACGGCGCGAGCTCGCGGCAGGCCTTGACGGCGTCCTGGACCTTGCCCTTGTCGGCCTGCTGGACGAGCGCGTTCAGGCCGCCGCCGCCGTTCGGGTCGGGATCCTCCACGGGCACGCCGTGCTCGCGCATGCACTTGGCCCACCGCCTGCCCTGCTCCTGCGGGTCGGTGGTGCCGGTGGGCGTGGCGCCGGCGGTGGGCTGGGCCGAGCCGGTGGCGATGGAGGCGACTCCGGTGCCGGCCGGCTCGCCGCCGCATCCGGCCGTCAGCGCGGCGGCCAGGAGCATGGTGGTGATGAGTGTCCGTGTCATGCCCCGAATGTGCCGAGCGCGGTTCAATGCGAGCTGGGAGCCGCCTCATAGCCAGGTAGAAGTACGCGGAAGGCGGCGCCCCGTCCCGGCCCGGTGTCCAGCTCGACCCGGCCGCCGTGGGCGCGGACGATGGCGGAGACGATGGCCAGGCCGAGCCCGGCCCCGCCGTCGGCCCTGGATCTGCCCTGGCTGACGCGGTAGAGGCGGTCGAACAGGCGCGGCACGTGCTCGGGCGGCACGCCGGGACCGGTGTCGGCCACCTCCAGGACGGCCGAGCTGCCCGACCTGCCCACCCTGACGGTGACGTCGGCGTCGGGCGGCGTGTGGCAGAGCGCGTTGCCGACGAGGTTCGCGGCCACCTGGCGCAGGCGGGCCTCGTCGCCCACGACGGAGACGGGCACGAGCCTGCCGCCGTATCCCGCCAGCCTGACCTGCCGGCCGGGCACGCGTACGCGGGCGTCGCGGATCGTGTCGGCGGCCACCTCCAGCAGGTCCACGGAGCCGCGGTCGAGCGGGCGCTCCTCGTCGAGCTGGGCGAGGGTGAGCAGGTCGTTGACGAGCACGCCCATCCTGGCGGCCTCGTCCTCGATCCTGCGCATGGCCTCGTCGGTGTCGCCGCCGCCCCTGCGGTGCAGCTCGGCGAAGCCGCGTACGGAAGTGAGCGGGGTGCGCAGCTCGTGGGAGGCGTCGGCGAGGAAGCGCCGCATGCGGGCCTCGGACTCGGTCCTGGCGGCGATCTCGGACTGGAGGCGGTCGAGCATGACGTTCATGGCCGTGGCCAGGCGGCCCGGCTCGGTGTGCGGGTCGTGGGCGTGGACGCGGCGGGCGAAGTCGCCGCGGGCGATGTGCCCGGCCGTGCTCTCCATCCTGGTCAGGGGCCGCAGCCCGAGGCGTACGACGGCGTCGGCGGCCAGGCCGAGCAGGAGCAGCACGAACGCGCTGACCGCGACGGCGATGGCGATGGCCGAGGTCTCGGTCTGCTCCACCTCGGCCAGTGACTGGGCGAACACCCACGTGCCGCCGTTGGGCAGCGCCGCGGCCCGGACCCGCCACGCGGGGCCGCTGGTGCCGGGCACGGTGTAGTTGACGCCGATCTCGATCTCGTCCTCGTCGATGACGGGGCCGGGCTGGGAGCCGTCCTTGGAGCTGCGGAACTGCAGCGTGCCGTCGGCGCCGAAGATCATGATCTGCTGGACCGCGGAGACGCGCTTGGCCAGGATCTCGCTGAGGTCGTTCGCCACGGTCGGCATCTTCGTGAGCGCCTGGAAGGTCTTCACGTTGGCGGTCTTGATGATCTGGTTGAGCTGCTTGTCCACGCGGCCCATCATGTTGTCGCGCAGCAGCGCGATGCCGACGAGGTTGGACAGCACGAGCCCGAGCGTGGCCAGCCCGAGCACGGCCATCACCAGGCGGGTGCGCAGGGTCCAGTTGGCGGGCCTCACCGCGGGATCCTCAGGGTGTAGCCGACGCCGCGCACGGTGTGGATGAGCTGCGGCTCGTACTTGTCGATCTTCTTGCGCAGGTAGTAGACGTACGACTCGACGATGCTGGAGTCGCCGTCGAAGTCGTAGCGCCAGACGCTGTCGAGGATCTGCGCCTTGCTCACCACCCGGCCGGCGTTGGCCAGCAGGTATTCGAGGAGGTTGAACTCGGTGGGCGACAGGTCCACCGGCACCCCGGCCCGGCGTACCTCGTGGGCCTGCGGGTCCAGCTCCAGGTCGGCGTAGCGCAGGACGTCGTCCTGGCGCTCGGTGCGGCTGCGGCGCAGGATGGCGCGGATGCGCAGGACGACCTCCTCCAGGCTGAACGGCTTGGCCACGTAGTCGTCGGCGCCCAGCGTGAGGCCCTGCACGCGGTCCTCGACGCGGTCTCGGGCGGTCAGGAACAGCACGGGGATGCGCTCGCCGAGCCGCCGGGCGACCTCGAACCCGTCGAAGTCCTCCAGCATCACGTCGAGCACCACGATGTCGGGCTTGAACTCCCTGGCGGCCGTCACCGCCTCCGCGCCCGTCTCCGCGGTCCTGACCTCGAAGGAAACCAGTCGCAGCGTCTGGGAGAGCAGGGCGCGGATGTTCGGCTCGTCGTCCACGACGAGCACCCTGGCCGGTCGGTCCATACCCAAAGGTCTACCCGAGCCAGTTCAATGCCAGCTCAAAGCGTCATTTCAGGTGGAACACCGGCCCGCGGGCGCGGAACGGCAGCCAGGCGCCCTGCGGGATGAGGAAGGCGTGCTCCCGGCGGATCCGCAGCACGTCGCACATGCCGTCGGTGATCAGCAGGATGGGGCCGTCGGGCGGGAAGTCGTCGGCGCGTTCGAGCAGGTGGACGCCCGGCTGGAGGATCGTGCCGCCGCGGCCGCGCACCCTGACCTTGCCGGCGATCTCCTCGACCGGGAGGTAGCCGGCGTCGTAGGCCATCGCGTCGCAGAAGACCACGCGGGCGCGGGGCACGTCGCGGGCGGAGGCGTAGGAGGCGATGGCGCCGAGGGCCTTGCCGAGCAGCCGCACGTCCATCGAGCCGGAGGTGTCCAGCACCACCCCGAACGTGGGCCTGCGCACGACCTCCTCCGGCCGCATCCAGCCGGGCCTCGGGATGCCGGGGCTGGAGGCCTGCCTGCGGGAGGCGCGGGCGTAGGAGCGCCGCTTCTCCTCGGGCTGGAAGTGCTCGTCGAACCAGCGCGCGAGCTGGGCGTCCCAGGGCAGCGGGGGCTGGTCGAGCGCGCGGATCTCCTGTTCGAGCCCGGCGGGCAGCAGCCCGCGCCCGCTCGACTGGTGGTAGGCCAGGCCGGTGCACAGGGCGTTGCGGTAGTAGTCGTCGAGGTCGACGTAGCCGCCGGCGCGGCGCGGCGGGCGGTCCAGCACGTCGCCGAGGCCGCGGCCGCGCAGCGTCGCCAGCTTCCTGACCCGCCGCAGGTCGGAGGCGATGCGGTCGTAGACCGCCTCGGCGGACAGGCCGGCGAGCGACTGGTCGAACAGCAGCCCTTCGGGCATCTCGCCGACGCCCATCTCGACCAGCCAGCCGTTGATCACGTAGTCGCAGGCGACGTTCCACAGGTACGGGTCGCGCATGCCCACCCGCTCGCCGTGCCGCAGCGCGGCGTGCAGCATCTCGTGGGCCAGCACGAAGCGCCATTCGTGCTCGGAGTGCTGGGCGAGCGGGTTGACGTAGATCTCGCCGGCCTCGGCGCTGACCGCGGCGATCGAGATGTCCCAGCCCCGGGCCAGCTCCGCGTCCGAAACGATCCTCATGCCCGCGGCCAGCGCCCCGAGCAGCGGGTACGACGACGCGAACCAGCGCAGCGCCACGTCCCACGGCCCCTTGACGTGCCCCTCGACGGGGGTGCGCGGCTCGCCCGCCCGGTCGAGCGCGGCGGTGGCCGCCTCGGCGATGCCGATCGCGAACGAGCGCTGGAAGTCGAGGAGCTCGGCCAGCTTCGCGGAGCCGATGCGGAAGTCGGGCTCACCGACCGGCTTGAACCGTTCGGGCACGCTGAGCCGGCGCCACTGCTCGGACAGCGTCACCTCGTCGTTCTCCGGCAGCTCGGCGGGCAGCGGGGCGGGGCAGCGGCCGATCTTGAGCGTGCGCAGGAACCGCTCCACCGCCACGCAGCAGGCGGCGTGGTAGGCGGGGTGCGGGCGGTCACCGTCGATGTCCTTGGGCGCGCAGGCCCGCGGGTCGGCGTGGCCGAAGCCCAGGTGGAGCAGGAGGTGGCGAAGACCCACGACCACTCCTCGGCGGGGGCACGGCGCCTGGTGTGGAAGCGGACGTAGCCGTCCTCGGTGACGATCGCCCACGTGTCGTTCGGCAGCTCGCCGTCGTCGGCCTCCTGGAGGGAGCTGGAGAACACCTCGAACAGCGGCAGCCGGATGACCGCGTTCCAGCCGTTCATGGCCTCGGCCCGCCAGGGATCGACCTTGGCCTTCTTGCGGCTCATGACCGGCTCATGACCGGGCCGCCATCAGCCGCGGCACGTCCCTGCCCACCTCCACCAGGAACCAGGTGGGCAGGACGGGCGCGCCGTCGGCGCCGTTGGCGATGACGAGCTGGGCGCATTCGAGGGAGATCTCGGCCAGCTCGACCAGCAGCGTCTTGGCCCGGAAGCCCAGGTCACGACCCCGGCCGGAGGCGCCGCGCTTGTCGGCGGGCAGCTCCTTGACCAGGCGGGCGCGGAACGCCTCGGCCAGGAAGTAGAGCAGGTCGCGCTCCTCGGGCCGCCGCGGCCAGGGGGCCTCGCCCTTCAGCACGGCCTCCAGGTCGTACGCGTGCCGCACGGTCTTGA
Organism: Nonomuraea sp. KM90; assembly: GCF_052246675.1. NCBI lineage: Bacteria > Bacillati > Actinomycetota > Actinomycetes > Streptosporangiales > Streptosporangiaceae > Nonomuraea > Nonomuraea sp. KM90. The sequence continues at coordinate 11,456 of NZ_JBQQCB010000166.1, forward strand.
CGTAGGCGCGGAAGGCGGAGGCGTGCGCGGTGGAGAGCGTGCCGAACGCGAGCATCGCGAGGGTCTCGTCGGCCACGTCGTCGCCGTAGGAGGTGAGCACGTCCGACAGCATGTGCCAGGCCCTGGGCGAGGAGAACGGCTCCTCGGTCTTCGGCGGCGGGCTCCACAGGTGGTCGGGCCGCTGCACCAGGTAGTCGATGATCCACGGGTGGATGCCGTTGCCGGCCGCCCACTTCAGCCAGTCGTCGGAGGAGGCGCGCAGGTGGACGTGGACCAGCCGGTTGATCAGCGCGGAGGCCATCGGCCGGGCCAGCGCGTTGTCGGTGGCCCGGTTGCCCGCGCCGATCACCACGGAGCCGGCGGGCAGCTCGTACGTGCCGATCCGGCGGTCGAGGATCAGCGAGTAGAACGCCTTCTGCACCTCGGGGGCGGAGGCGTTGAGCTCGTCGAGGAACAGGCAGTAGGGCTCGGTCCTGGCGATCGACTCGGGCGGGGCGAACCGGCTGCGCCCGTTGACCAGCTCGGGCACGCCGATCAGGTCTTCGGGGGCGAGCTGGGTGCCGAGCAGCGTCACGCATTCGAGCCCCAGCGAGGCGGCGAACTCGCGGACGAGCGAGCTCTTGCCGATGCCGGGCGCGCCCCACAGGAACACGGGCCGGACCACGGCGACGTGCAGCAGCAGCTCGGGGAGCTGTGCGGGGGTGACCGTGACCGTTGCCTGCATCCGTTCAAGAGTGCTTGATCGGGTGTCGGATCCGCATCAGGTTTAATGCTTTGCCCGCCCGGACGAGCGCGACCTACAGTGGCCCGCATGTCATGCATGTTCACGTGCCAGGTTTTCATCCGCATCCGCCGCAGCCGGGCTCTGGCCCGTCAGCGGACGCGATGACCTGAGGCTGAGCGTCCGCAGGCGCGCCCAGGGCCCTTCGAGACCGATCAATCTCGAGGACCCGGAAGGGCAGTGCTGTGGCGCAGAATTTCGCGCACGGAAACTATTCACACACCCAGAAGAAGGCCAGGAACAGCGGCGGCGGCCGGACGCCCGTGGATCGGGCGCGGCGTGAGCTGTCGCAGAATTTCCTGGTCGACCGGCATGCCGTCGCACTGGTGGTCAAGGCCGCCGCTCCCGAGGGGCTCGTGCTTGAGCCCGGCGCGGGAGAGGGCGCGCTCACCCTGGCGCTGGCCGAGGCCGGCGCGACGGTCGTCGGCTACGAGATCGACCCCCGGCTGGCCGGGCGGCTGGCCTCGCGCACGCGCGACGATCCCCGCATCGACGTCGTCAGGGGCGACTTCACGGCCGCGCGGGCGCCGCGCGAGCCGTTCGCGGTCGTGGGGAACATCCCCTACTCGGTCACGTCGAAGATCGTGGACTGGTGCCTGCGGGCGCCGGCCCTGACCTCGGCGACGCTGCTCACGCAGCGGGAGTACGCCCGCAAGCGCTCCGGCGACTACGGCCGGTGGAGCCTGGTCACGGTGGAGTCGTGGCCGTGGTTCGGCTGGCGGCTGGGCGACACGATCGGCCGGGAGAGCTTCCGTCCCGTGCCGTCCGTCGACTCGGCGATCCTGCGCCTGGAGCGCCGGCCGGCGCCGCTCGTGCCCGACCGCCGCTCCTACCAGGAGCTGGTCGAGCTGGGCTTCGGCGGGGTGGGCGGGTCGGTGCGGGCGTCGCTGAAGGCCCGTTACGACGGCGTGGACGCCGCGCTGGCGGCGGCGGGCGTGGCCCGCGACACCGTCGTGGGCCACGTGCACCCGGACCAGTGGGTCACGTTGTGGGGGCGCCTATGCCGGTGACTTGACCCTGGTCGGCGCCGGCAGGCCGCCGGTGCGGGCCAGGGGCGGGGCCGTCGCGATGCGGCGGCCCCACGGCATGGCCAGCGCGAGGATCGGCAGCAGCACGATCGACGCCCGCGACCAGTACGAATGTTGCAACCACCACGTGTTGACGTCGAACTGCGTCATGTAGAGGTAGCCGTAGCCCGCCCAGAAGGAGGCGGCCAGGATGGCCGGCCAGGCGAACCGGGTGGGCCGGGCGACCAGGAACGGCATGAACCACAGCAGGTATTGGGCGCCGAGCCGGGGCGTCATGACCATGAAGACGAGCAGGATCGCCGTGGTCATGTCGATCGGGTCGGCGCGCCGCCAGTAGAGGATGACGGCGATGACGCTGACGTAGATGAGGTTGGTGCCGAACGAGGCCAGGTCGGGACGCAGGGCCCAGTCGCCGCCGGTGAACCACGGAGTCCAGCCGTATTCGCCGACGATGGGCCGGATGTCCTGGATGGTGTGGATGACCGCGGGGATCTGGTCGAGCGAGGTGCCCGCGAAGATCGGCAGCGTCACCAGGAAGAAGATCGGCACCAGCCCGGTGGTGAACAGCGCGGCCACCCGGGAGCGCAGGTTGGGCAGGAGCAGCAGCATGCCGGGGATCAGCCAGATCGGCCAGCTCTTCGCGCACAGCGCCAGGCCCATGAGCAGCCCGGTCAGCGCGCCGCGCCTGAGGTCGGCCGAGTCGCCGGGGCCGGGCAGCAGGGCCCGGTGCAGCATGCCGCCACGGCCGATCACGCGCGGGATGGAGGCGCGCACGCCGTAGGCCGCGACGCCCCTGCGGAATTTGCCCACCACGTCGGTGACCAGACCGGGCCGGTCGGGGTCGCCGGGGCCGCGCGCCACCACGAACGCGGCCACGCCGAACACCAGCGCGACGGGCTCCACCTGACCATGGACGCAGGCGATGAGCACGGCGAGCGGGTTGAGCGCGTACTGCAGGGCGCGCAGCGACGCCTTGGGGCCGCCGGCCAGCTTGGCCACCAGCGGGATGAGCACGATGTCGGCGACCACGGTCACCAGGCGCCCCGCGTATTCCCACGGGATGCCGAGCCACAGCAGGATGCCGTAGACGTAGGGGATGGTCGGCAGGAAGTGCCAGCCGCCCTCGCTGGCCAGCACGGGGTCCTCACCCCGGAGGATGGCCTCGCCCGCGGGCTTGAAGCTCTCGACGAAGTCGACGGGCTGCCACGTGTCGATCGCCGACGTGTACATGATCAGCACGCGTACGGCGACACCCACGAGGATGGCGACGATCAGAGGAGGTCGCCAATCGCGCCATTGAGCGACGAGAGCGAGCACGACACCGGCGACGAGGACGATCCCCGTGAGAACTGCGTAATCCATGGCGGCCTCTAGCCTGCCGCAACATCGAGGCGGCTGCCACCTGGGCTTCCAATTCTTATCCCCGACATGCCGACACGTATCCCGATACGACATCACCGTCTGTGTTGAACTTTTTCCATGGGGGGATCGCAGGTCAACCAGGCACTGGTCAGGCTCTACTTCGAGGTGAGAGATGGGTTGCGCGACCCGGTCGCGGCCTGGGCGAAACTCACAGGGAACTCACAGCAATATCGCCTCGCCCGGGGCGAGCGCCGGGTGCCGCTGGACGACGGGACGGCGGCGGAGCTGGCGGCGGCGGCCATCGTGCACACCGCCACCCAGCACGGGGCCGAGCGGGTGGCGGCGCTGGCCACCTCGCCGCTGGCGCGGGTGGTCGGCGGGCTCGGGGGCGCGGTGCTGACCGAGCATCCGTGCGCGCCCGAGCAGGTGCTGGGGCCCTGCTTCGCCGGTCCGGGGGCCGACGACTGGGCGCGGGCGGCGTACGTGCTGCTGTGGGGGGAGAACAACCGGCTCGTCCGCACGGCGGACACGCCCTGGGTGATCGCCGGGCGGTACAAGGGGCAGAAGGTGGTCGCGATCGGCACGCATCCGACGCGGCTGTCGGACGAGACGCTGGTGGTCCGGCCGGGCACGGACGGCGCGCTGGCCATGGCCATGGGGCACGTGCTGCTCAAGGAGTTCTTCCTGGACCGCACGCCGTTCGACGGGCATGCCATGGAGCGCACGGACCTGCCCTTCCTGGTGCGGCTGCGGCCGCGCGAGGCGGCGTACGTGCCCGGCGGGCTGGTGGACGGGGCGTGCGGGCGGCTCAGCGTGTACGGCGGGGAGTCGGTGGAGGTGCTCCTGCCGCGCTTCGACGACGGCACCGGGGTGCTGCGGCGCGGCGTGCCCGTGCTGCGCGACGGCGACGAGCTGCTGACGACCGTGTTCGACCTGCTGCTGGCCGTCTACGGGGTGGCGCGGCCCGGGCTGCCGGGGGTCTGGCCGTCGGGATACGAGGACCGGGGCGAGCCGTACACGCCCGCCTGGCAGGAGGCGTACACGGGGGTGGCCGCGTCGCGGGCGCTGAAGACGGCGCGGGAGCTGGGGGTGACCGCCGAGAAGACCGGCGGGCGGTGCGTGATCGTGCCGGGGCGGCTGGAGACCCCGCACGCCGACACCGCCTACCGGGCGATGCTGGCCCTGCTGGTGCTGACCGGGTGCGGCGGCGGGTGGGCGCAGGCGGGCGGGGCGGGGATCCCGCTGGTGCCGTACCTGTGCCTGCACGCCTGCGGCGAGGACCGTTCGGACGTGGGCGCGCTGAGCTGGGCCCTGGCGGACGGACTGTTCGCGCGCAGGTCGACGCGCTCGGTGCTGCTGGAGGCGGTGCGCGACGGCTGGCCGATGGCGCCGCCGCCGCGCGTGCTGGCCCTGCCGCGCCCGATCTACCCGCTGCCGCCCGACGTGGACCTGCTCATCGGGCCCGACGAGCACTGTGACCTGTCGCCGCCCGACCCCGACCTGGTGGCGGACGCCGTGAACCGGCTGGCCGGGGGCACCGGCCCGGCCGAGCCGGACGGCGCCCGCCAGGCCGGGCGGATGCGGCTGCTGGTGGACCACGCCTGGATGCACGAGTACGGCGAGGCGCTGCCCACCTACCGGCCGCCGGGACTGGGCCTGCCGGTCAAGCCCACCCAGCTCGTCCGGTTCAGCTGAGCCCGTTCAGGTAGGCCCGGTGGCTCCGGGAGAACTCGTGCCCGTTGTACCTGTCCCAGTTGATCGACCAGGTCATCAGGCCGCGCAGGTTCGGGTAGACCCCGCGCGGCCGGTACGTCCCGCAGTTGGTCCCCTTGGCCAGGCAGTCGAACGCCTTCTGCACCTCCGCGACGGTCGTGAACCCGTTGCCCGCGTTGGGCGAGGCGGGCAACCCGATGGCCACCTGGTCCTGGCGCAGCGGCGGGAACACGTTCCCCGCGTTGCCCATGATCGGGAAGCCGGCCAGCAGCATGTCCGTCATGGCCACGTGGAAGTCGTGCCCGCCCATCGTGTGGTACTGGTCGTCGAGGCCCTTGATCGGCCCCGAGTTGTAGTCCTGCACGTGGAGCAGGGTCAGGTCGTCGCGCATGGCGTGGATGACGGGCAGGTAGGAGGCGCTCCTGCTGTCGGCCGCGCCGTTCGGCCCCGGGCCGTAGAACTGGTAGCCGAGCTGGACGAAGAACGTCTCGGGGGCCATGGTCAGCGTGAAGCTGGCCCCGTAGCGGCTCTTGAGCGACTTGAGCGCCGAGATGAGGTTGACGACGACCGGGGTGGTGGGGGCGGCCAGGTTCGTGTCGCCGGGATCGAGGTGGAGGGAGTGGCCCTCGAAGTCGATGTCGAGGCCGTCCAGGCCGTACCGGTCGATGATCGCGGCGACCGACTCGACGAACTTGTCGCGCGCCGCCGCGGTCGTGAGCTGCACCTGGCCGTTCTGGCCGCCGATCGAGATCAGCACCTTCTTGCCCTGTGCCTGCTTGGCGCGGATGGCGGCGACGAAGTCCGCCTCGGGCTCGACGTTGGGGCACTCGGCGGCCGGGCACTGGCGGAACCGGATGTCGCCCGAGGTGACCGAGGTGGGCTCGCCGAAGGCGAGGTTGATGACGTCCCACTCGTTGGGCACCTCGCTCATCCGGACATATCCAGAGCCGTTGGCGAACGACGCGTGCAGGTAGCCCACCAGCACCCGCTTCGGCAGCCCGCCTCCCCCGCCGCCGCTCGTCGTGGTGCCGCTCGCCTCGGGGCCGTAGGCCGAGCAGTTGCCCGCGGCGTCACAGGCGCGGACCCGGAAGCGGTACGTGGTGGCCGCCGTCAGGCCGGTGGCCTGGTGACTCGTGCCCGTGACGGCCACCGGGGCGCCGCCGTCGCGCGAGACCTCGTAGCGGGTGACGCCGACGTCGTCGGTCGCGGCCGACCAGGTCAGGGCCAGCGAGGAGGAGGTGGCGCCGCCGGCGGACAGGTTGCCGGGCACGGTCGGGGCCTGGGTGTCGGGGGTGCCGCCGGGGCCGTCGAGCACCACGTCGTCGGCCAGGTAGGCGCCCTGGCCGTACCAGCCGTTGAGGTGGATCGTCACGGAGGTGGTGGCGGCGCCGGTGGTGAACGACGTCCTGAGCTGGGTCCATGACGCGCCCGGGGAGCCCCAGGTCTGCGGGTCGGTGCCGCCGGTGCCGGTCGCGCCGAGGAAGACGTAACCGCCCTGCACCCAGGCGGAGAGCTGGTAGGTCGTGCTCGGCCTGACCGTGACGACCTGCCGGCAGCGGGCGAGGTCGCTGCCCTGCGGGGTCGCCTGGAGCGCCCGCGTGCCCCCGTGCACCGGGGACGACACGGCCTGCGCCCCGGAGGGGCACGTCCAGCCGCTCAGGCCGGATTCGAAGCCGGGATTGGCCAGGAGGTTCGCGGCCGAGGCCGGGGTGGCGTGCAGGGCGATCAGCGCGGCGGCGAGCAGGACCGCTCGGATTCTCATGGGGGCGTTCCTCACTGCGGCCCGCCCTCCCGGAGGGCGGGCCGCTGGGCGGGTCAGAATCCGGCGGTGATGCGGGTGAACTCCCAGTCGGCCTGGGCGATGCCGCTGCAGTTCGAGGTCACGCCGCCGCCGGGGCAGGGGCGGTCACGGTTGACGGCCCAATAGGCCAGCCTGGTCAGCCCCCTGGAGTTCGCCCAGTCGCGGATCTGGGTCCAGGTGGCCGGCGTGGTCAGCTCCTGCTGGTCGGACAGGCCGTTCATGCCCGAGATGCCCATGTGCGCGTACGCCTGGGCGTCGGTCCAGCCGTACGCGCTCTTCAGCGCGTTCTTCAGGCCCTCGGAGGCGTTGACGGTGTCCTGGTAGATGTTGGCGCTGCCGAAGTCGAACGGCATGATCGTGAAGTTGTCGATCGGCACGGCCAGCGCCCTCGCCTGGTTGATCAGCCGGATGCCGTGGCTGTTCGGGCCGGTCCTGGAGGTGCCGAAGGTGACGACGATCTTGACGTTCGGGTTGTTCTGCTTGACGATCTTGAGCCCGTTCAGGATGCGGTCCTGGACGGTGTAGTTCTCGAACTCGTCGGTGTTCTCGATGTCGAAGTCCACGACGGCCGGGCCGACGGCGTTGATGACCTGCTGCACCGCGCCCGCGAACGCCTGCGGCGTGGCGCAGTTGGGGCCGAGCTTGTTGCCGGACCAGCCGCCGAAGGAGATCTGGACGCTGCCGCCCTTCGACTTGATCGTGTTGATCGCCTGCTGGTCGGCGCCGCCGGTCAGCGGGCGGTTGCCGTCCCAGGCCGGGGTGCAGCCGCCGCTGGACAGGATGAACGCCATCGTGAACGACCGCACGCCGGTCGCGTCCATGACCGTGCCCGGGTTCGGCGGGTTGCCCCAGCCCATGTAGAGGTAGGGGGCGCCGGGCATCTTGGTGGGGTTGCCGCAGCCGGTCGTGGTTGCGGTGGCGTCCCGGCCGGCCGACTCGCCCGCCGAGTTGTACGCCCGCACCGTGTACGTGTGCGTCGTGCACGCGCCGAGCCCCGAGATGGTGGCGCTGGTGCCGGTCACCTGGGCCCGCTGCGTCGCGCCCTCGTACACGCGGTAGCCGGTCACCGTGCCGCTGGAGGCGCCCCAGCTCAGCGCGATGCTGGAGTTCGTGACCGAGGTGGTCACCGCGCCCGGCTGGCCGGGCGCGCCGGTGCCGCCCGAGGTGGTGGCGGTGACGGAGTTGCTGACGCCGGACAGGTTCCCGGCGGCGTCGCGGGCCCGGACCGTGTAGGTG
>NZ_JBQQCB010000167.1:0-19116 GCF_052246675.1 Nonomuraea sp. KM90
CAACCGCCGGGCGACGCGTTCGGCGACTTTCGGCTCGAAGCGGTACTGCGGCTCGGTGGAGCCGTACTCGCGGCCGATGCCGCCGAAGAAGCGGTCGCGGGTCAGCCCGGCCAGGGCCGCGAGGATGTTCGGCGGGTCGCTCTTGACCAGGCCGCCGGCGACGATGCCGCCCACGTGCCCGGTCGGCTCCAGGATCAGGCTGCTGAGCCCGCGCAGGCGCAGGCGCAGCGCGGCCATGATGCCGGCGAGCGTGGCACCGTAGATGACGACGTCGGGCTCGTCGGTCGCCGGGCTCATGCGCGCCGCTCGGGCAGGACGTAGGTGGGGGTGGCGTTCTTGCGGGCCTGCGAGGGGCGCATGACGGCGATGTCCTCCGGCCAGGCGACCGGCACGCCGAGGGTGCCGGTGAGCAGGCGCTGCAGCTCCTCGGTCAGGTCGGTGGAGTCGGCCACGGCGTGCGGCTCGGTGCCGCGGCTCAGGCAGAGCGCCGACAGCGCGCCGACCGCCTCGCCGATGCTCCACTCGACCGGGTGCAGCCGGTAGCTGCCGTTGGTGATGTGGGTGGTGCCGATGTTCTTGTTGGCCGGCAGCAGGTTGCGCATCCGGACCGGGACCAGCGCGCCCAGCGGGAGCTGGAACGGGTAGACCTCCAGGTTGACGTAGTTGATCCCGGCCGTGCTCGGGTGCAGGTCGATGTTGTAGTGGCCGACGCCCACCGAGTCGGCGAACCGCTCGGCCCCGGCGCCCTCCGGTCGGTCCACGACCGCGATGTGCTGCTCCAGCACCGTGAACCGGGCCCGGATGCGGCGCGACTCGCGGATGTAGGCGGCCTTCGCCATCCCGTCGGCCGTGCCCGTCAGGTCCGGTCGCAGCCGCAGGCCCGGGTAGCCCTGGCCGCCGTCCGGCCGCGGCGCCTCGGTCTGCATCCAGTGCAGGTACGACAGCGACAGCTCCTTGCACCGCTGCAGCGCCTTCTCCCGGTCGGCGCCGGGGCCGAGCAGCGGCGCCTCCCAGTAGTCGATGTTCGGCCAGTTCACCAGCGTGATGTCGGTGTCGATGACCGCGCGGTCGAACTGGGTGCGGGCCCGGATGCGGCGGAAGTGCCACAGGTCGGCCAGGCTCACGGCGTCCATGTCGCCCTCGAAGATCCGGTTGACCCGGCCCTTCATGGTGTGGATGTCGATCTTCTCCCAGGAGAGCTGCGGGCCCGGCCAGAAGGGGTCGACGTGGGTCTTCCAGTGGTCGTACGAGGCGGGCTTGTCGATGACGTGCTCCTCGCCGGGCCGGTATTCCAGCGGGAAGCACCAGGAGATCGCCTGCTGGTCCGTGGGGTCGGCCACCGGGGAGGCGTACGGCTCGCCGGTCTCGTCCTGCGACTCGGCGCCGATCACGTGCTCGGTGCCGGTGAGCTCCAGCAGGTCGCCCAGCTCGGTGGCGTCGGCCACCAGGGGCGCGACGACCGTGGTGAGCTCGCCGGTGCGGGAGCTGCGCACGGTCACGGCGGTCACCCGGTCGCCGTCGGTCTCCGCCCGTACGGGGACGGTGTCGAGCAGGACGGTGATGCGGCCCGCGGAGATGTACGGCATGAGCATCTCCTCCAGGGCCGCCAGCGCCACCCGCGGCTCGACGCACAGCTTGCTCACGTTGCCCAAACCGGGGTTGAGCACCTGCTGCGCCGCCACCTCGGGGAGCAGCGGATAGTTGCGCCGGTAATAGTCACGGATGCGGTCGCGCAACTCCCGGTAGCCGGAGGAGACGTGCGGGGTCTCTATCCAGGGATGTTCGTCGGACGGCACGGCCTGCGAGGTCAGCTGACCACCCAGCCAGTCCGTCTCCTCGGTCAGCATCACGTGGTGGCCCAGGCGGGCCGCCGTCAGCGCGGCGGCCACTCCCCCGAGCCCGCCACCCACCACCAGCAGATCAACCTTCATGTCACTCATTGCTAATTTATTTGCTTTCTCTGCGCCAGGCCATCAGGTTTCGCACATGTTAAGCCTCGGCCAAATGCGCATGTCAATAGCTGATAGCTCTGCAAATATCAGCAGTGGACAACCCGGTTATTGCTAATGCACAATCGGGGCATGTCGCGATCAAGGGGAGGGCCCAGCCAGGCGGACATCGCACGGGAGGCGGGCGTGTCGCAGTCGACCGTCTCGATGGTGCTGACCGGCTCGGGCGACCTCGGCCGCATCTCGGCCGAGACACAGCGCAAGGTGCTCAGGGCCGCCCGGCAGCTCAAATACGTCTCCGCGGGCCAGCAACGCGCGGCGGGCGGCGGCCGGCAGGCGCCGCTGCTGCTCGGCGTGCACACGTTCGAGCCGATCTTCCCGACGAGCGCCCGGGACTACTACTTCGAGTTCCTGCAGGGCATCGAGGAGCAGGCCGGGATCGAGGGCTGCAACCTCGTCCTGTTCACCGCGGCCCCGAACGAGGACGGCGTACGCCGCATCTACAGCGGCTCCACGAACGGGCTGCGCCAGGCCAACGGCAGCCTGCTGCTCGGCCACCACACGCACCGCGAGGACCTGACCCGGCTGGCCGCCGACCGGCACCCGTTCGTCTACATCGGCCACCGCGAGGTCCCCGGCACGGAGATCTCCTACGTCGGCGGCGACTACCGCGCCGCCACCGGCCGGATCGTGGACGACCTGGTCGGCCTGGGCCACCGCACCTTCGCCTACCTCGGCGAGGCCAAGCGCGACGAGCCGCAGACCGACCGGTGGGAGGGCTTCCGCGCCGCCCTGGAGCGCTTCGGGCTGCCGGTGCCCGAACCCGTCTTCGCCCGTCCCGACGACCTGACCGCCCAGTGGCTGGACCAGACCGTCCGCGACGGCGCCACCGCCGTCCTCGTCGAGGCGGTCAGCCTGATCCGGGTGCTGGTCGCCATGGCCCGGCTGCGCGGCCTGGAGATCCCCGGCGACCTGTCGCTGGTCCTCCTCGTCGACGACCCCGGCGGCGAGTCCGGGCTCGACCCGCTCGCCACCCTCCGCATCCCCCGCAACGCCATGGGCCGCCGCGCGGTGAACCTCCTGACCTCGCAGATCACCGACCCGGCCGGCGACTACGAGCGGCAGATCCTGCTGCCGTGCACCCACACGCTCGACGGCACGGTGGCGCCCGCGCGCCCCTCTCCCTGACGGCGCGGCCGCGCACCTTCGCGCCGCGCGAGGTCAGCCGCGCGGGGCGTACATGATCACCGCCACGCCCACCAGGCAGATCAGCGCCCCGATCACGTCCCAGCGGTCGGGGCGGAACCCGTCCATCACCATGCCCCAGGCCAGCGAGCCGGCGACGAAGACGCCGCCGTAGGCGGCCAGGATGCGGCCGAAGTTCGGGTCCGGCTGGAAGGTGGCGACGAACCCGTACGCGCCCAGCGCGAGCACACCCGCGCCGATCCACAGCAGGCCGCGCTGCTCCCGCCAGCCCTGCCAGACCAGCCACGCGCCGCCGATCTCGGCGACGGCGGCCAGGACGAACAGGGCGATGGAGCGCAGCACGGCCATGCCGATCACCTTAGGCGCCCGCGGCTCCGGTGATGCGCAGGCCCCGGCCGGTCAGGCGGTCGAGCACCCCGGCCGGATCGCCGCCGATGGTGTCGGGCAGCTGGTAGAACTCCTCCAGCAGCGCCCGGGCGACCTCGTCGTCGCTCACCGCGCAGTCCCACAGCACCTCACCGCCCTCGACGGTGATGTCGAAGGCGAAGAACGCGCAGCAGGCCTTCTCCCGCGCGGCCAGGTCGCGTACCCACGCCTCCACGCCCGGCTCCGCGCGCAGCCGGAAGCGGATGCCCGCGCCGGTCCGCTCCCGCCCGGCGAGGGCCTGTCCGAAGAGCCGCCGGTATTCGGCCAGGCGCTGCTCGGGGGTGTCGGTGGCGTCGGTCATGTCGCAGACCACGGGGGTGGAAGCAGGGGGAATGTCCATGTCAGGCTCCTTTCACGGCCTTGCGGGCCTTCGGGCCTTACGGGCCTTGTGGCACCGGTCACCGGCAGCCTAAAGTCTGGACTCAGGTCCAGAGTCAAGGAGTGAGGCCGGTGCGGATCGGTCAGGTCGCGCGGGAGGCCGGGGTCAGCGTGGACACCGTACGCTTCTACGAGCGCCGCGGCGTGCTGCCCCCCGCCCGGCGCAGGCCGTCGGGCTACCGCGTCTTCGGCCCCTCGGCGGTGGAGCGGATCCGGATGGCCAAGGCGCTGCAGGAGCTGGGCTTCACGCTCGACGAGGTCACCGACGCGCTGGCCGCCCACGACGCGGGCGGCGCCACCTGCGACAGCGAGCGATGGCGGCTGGAGGTGGTGGTGGAGCGGATCGACGCCAAGATGGCCGAACTGGCCCGCGCCCGCCGGGCCGCGGTCGAGAGCCTGGCCGACTGCCGCGCCGGCCACTGCCGCCTCCTGCCCAGCCCCCGAACTGACCGGCCCCCCGAACTGACCGATCCCCCGAACTGACCGGCCCCCGACCCGACCGGTCAGCCCGCGGCCGGCCGCTCGGCGATCCGGCGGACCTCCTCCACCGGGTACGGCGTCTTCCTGCTCTCGTCCCGCAACTTCCCGTAGAAGTCCCACATCACGGTGGTGAGCAGGCTGTCGCGGGAGAGCAGCTCAGCGATCTCCCCGGGAACCCCGGTGGGCCGCCCGCCCCCGGCCCAGCCCCGCACCAGCTCCCGCCGCTCTTCCTGGTACAGGGCGGTGACCAGCCAGTACACCAGATAGGAGATCGCGTAGGTCTCGTCGTAGGTGCGGTGCAGGCGCAGGAAGTCGCGCTCCTCCGGCGACAGGGCGAACCGGGATGAGGTGGCCAGCCCGAAGTCGGTGAAGTAGAGGCGCCGCCCGTCGGTCATGATGTTCCCGAAGTGCGTGTCGAAGTGCATGAGCCCGCGGGAGTTCATGAAGGACACCCCTTCGCGCAGGCCCCGGTCCACCACGGCGCAGGCCCGGACGGCGGCCTCGTCGCCCGCCTCCACCTGGGTGTTCAGCCACTGGTGCAGGTTCTGCGGGAGGTGCTCCAGGAACAGCGTGAGGCTCACCGACGACGTGCGGAGCGCCTCGATGCGGCGGCGTACCTCCGTCCCGCCTCCCCAGTAGGCGACCGCCCGGTCCACGTCGGCCAGCTGCTCGACCAGGGCGGGCGCCGGGTGCGGCAGCACGCGCCAGTGGTACATCAGCGGGAATCCCGCGAACTGGTCCGCCAGCACCCAGTCGGTGGTCATCGTGTGCGCCGCGAGCTCCCGCCAGGCGCCGAAGCCCGGCGAGCCGATCGAGCCGACGCCGTACTGGCAGAAGGGCGGCAGGCCGAACAGGTTGGCCGTCGAGCGCACGTTGCCGGGCTGCCGTTCCAGGTCGGTGAGGGTCAACCGCTTGACGAAGACCGGCGTCCCCTCGACCTCCAGCCGCGCCGACGTCCCGCCGATGCCGGCGCCGAGCGGGACGGCCGCCTCGTCCAGCAGCCGGGCCAGCTCGTCGTCGCCGAGCAGGGCCAGCGACGTGGAGACGGCCGCGTACGAGGTCAGCCGCGCCTGACGCGACCTGGAAGGTTCGTGCGACACCGTCCTCCGATCCGGCCCGCCGCGCCCGTCCGGCCCGGCCCGGGCGATGATCAGCCTAGCGACCCGGCCGCCGGACCGGTCCCGCAGGAGAGGATCACCAGGGTCAGGACGGCGGTCACCGCCAGCACAATGGCCAGGATCGCGACCACCTCCCACCGGCTGACGTGCGGGGCGAAGCGCTGCGGGCCCTCCCGGCAGGCCCGGGCGTTGAACTCCTCGAACCGGCCGGCCAGCCGGGCCCCGCCGTGCAGCAGCTCCAGCTCGATCTCCGCCAGGATCAGCCGCTCTTGCGGCGACAGGCTGTCCATGGCGCTCACTCCACTTCCGCCGCGCGGCCGAAGTGCGGATGGTGCAGGTCGAAGGCCGGTCGTTCGGAGCGGATGCGCGGGATGGAGCTGAAGTTGTGCCGGGGCGGCGGGCAGGAGGTGGCCCATTCCAGCGAGTTGCCGAAGCCCCAGGGATCGTCGACGAAGACCTTCTTCCCGTGCCGCGCGGTGTACCAGACGTTGTAGAGGAACGGCAGCGTCGAGGCGCCCAGGATGAACGCGCCGATCGAGGAGATCATGTGCAGGTCGGTGAACCCGTCGGCGGCGCTGTAGTCGGCGTAGCGGCGCGGCATGCCGGCCACGCCCAGCCAGTGCTGGACGAGGAACGTGGTGTGGAAGCCGATGAACAGCAACCAGAAGTGCAGCTTGCCCATCCCGTCGTGCAACATCCGACCGGTCATCTTCGGCCACCAGAAGTAGAACCCGGCGAACATGGCGAACACCACCGTGCCGAAGACCACGTAGTGGAAGTGCGCCACGACGAAGTAGGTGTCGGTGATGTGGAAGTCCAGCGGCGGCGAGCCGAGGATCACCCCGGTCAGACCGCCCAGCAGGAACGTGATGAGGAACCCGACCGCGAACAACATCGGCGACTCGAACGTCAGGTGCCCGCGCCACATCGTGCCGGTCCAGTTGAAGAACTTCACCCCGGTCGGGACGGCGATCAGGAAGGTGAAGAAGGAGAAGAACGGCAGCAGCACCTGCCCGGTCGGGAACATGTGGTGCGCCCAGACGGTCATCGACAGCCCGGCGATGGCGATGGTCGCGCCGACCAGGCCGATGTAGCCGAAGACGGGCTTGCGGCTGAAGACGGGCAGCACCTCGGTGATGATCCCGAAGAACGGCAGGGCGATGATGTACACCTCGGGGTGGCCGAAGAACCAGAACAGGTGCTGCCACAACATCGCGCCGCCGTTGGTGGGGTCGTAGACGTGCGTGCCGAGCTTGCGGTCGGCCTCCAGCGCGAGCAGGGCGGCGGCCAGCACGGGGAACGCCATCAGCACGAGCATGCTGGTCAGCAGCACGTTCCAGGTGAAGATCGACATCCGGAACATCGTCATGCCGGGCGCCCGCATGCAGATGATCGTGGTGATGAAGTTGACCGCGCCGAGGATCGTGCCCAGGCCGGCCAGGCTCAGCCCCATGACCCACAGGTCTCCGCCGGCGCCGGGTGAGTAGATCGCGTCCGACAGCGGCGTGTAGGCGAACCAGCCGAAGCTGGCCGCTCCCGAGGGCGTCAGGAAACCGCTGACCGCGATCAGCCCGCCGAACAGGAACAGCCAGAAGCTGACCGCGTTCAGCCGGGGGAAGGCCACGTCCGGGGCGCCGATCTGCAGGGGCATGACGACGTTGGCGAACCCGGCGAACAGCGGGGTGGCGAAGAGCAGCATCATGATCGTGCCGTGCATGGTGAACAGCTGGTTGTACTGCTCGTTGGTCATCAGCTGCAGGTTCGGGTGGATCAGCTCGGCCCGGATGAGCAGGGCCATCACGCCCGCGAACGCGAAGAACATGAAGGAGGCGATGAGGTACATGTAGCCGATGACCTTGTGGTCCGTGGTCGCCAGCCAGCTCGCCAGCAGTCGTCCCTTGGACGTGACCTCGACCGGCGTCAGGGCGGACGTCAACGGCTCGTCAGTGCGCGGTTCGTCGATGGTCACCGAAGATCCCCCATTTGCCCCGTGATGCCTGCGATGCCCGGCCCGGCAGCTTGTTTTCCCAGGTCAGCGTCGTACGACGGGCTTTACCCGCTCCCGTGAGCACTATCCGGGCCGTACCGTTTCTGGGGATTCTCTGTACGCGACCCTCCGCACTCCTTGACCCCGGTCCGGCCCTCAGCCCCCGCCGCGCACCCGTCCCTCGGCCCCGTCGAGCACGCGCACCGCCCGCGCCGCCGGTGCTCTACCAGGCCACACGAGAGGTCTCCGATACGCTCCTGAACGTCCAGTTTGGGAGGTATTGGGTGTCGGGGGTTGTCGCGGCGTTCGCCGCTCTGGTGTCGGTCGCCGTGCTGGGCTACGTCATCGGTGTCATCGGGCTGCTGCGGGCCAGCGACGAGCTGGTGCTGTCACGGCTGGCGTTCTTCGTGGCGACGCCGGCGCTGATGTTCGCCACCGTGTCCAAGGCCGACCTCGGCGCGCTGCTGTCGCCGGTGCTGCTCACCGAGGTCATCGCGGTGGCGTTCACGCAGCTGGTGTTCGTCCTGGTGGCGAAGCTGGCGTGGCGGCGCACCACGAGGGAGGCCACGATCGGCGCGCTGGCCTCCTCCTACGTCAACGCCGGCAACCTCGGCGTGCCCATCTCGCTCTACGTGCTCGGCGACGCCGCGCTCGTCGCCCCCGTGCTGCTCTTCCAGCTGCTGGTGCTCACCCCGCTCTCGTTCCTGATCCTCGACAAGGGCTCCCGCTCGCCGCGGGCGGCGCTGCTGCTCCCGCTGCGCAACCCGCTCACGGTGGCCTCGCTGCTCGGGCTCGCGTTCGCGCTGAGCGGGATCTCGCTGCCGGTCACGGTCATGCGGCCGATCGACCTGCTCGGCGGCGCGGCCGTACCCGTCGCGCTGCTGGCCTACGGCCTGAGCCTGTACGGCTCGCGCCGCACGACGACCGCCCCCGAGGAGAACGGCGTCGGCAAGGACATCTTCCTGGCGGCCACCCTCAAGGCGTTCGTCCAGCCCGCCGTCGCGTACGTCACCGCCCGCTTCCTCCTCGGCCTGGACGGCACGCACCTGCTGGCCGCCACCCTGTTCGCGGCACTGCCCACCGCCCAGAACATCTACGTGTACGCCGTCACCTACGACACCGCCCGTCGCCTGGCACGCGGAACCATCCTCGTGACCACCGGCCTGTCCATCCCCATCATGACCGCGATCGGCGCCACGCTGGGGTGATGCGGAGGTGATCCAGTATGACGGCGCACGTCTCCGGCCTCGGCGATCTTCTTCCGGATGGAACGGAACTGCCGCACGCCGGGGATCCGGAGCACGCGGGCCGGCACATCGCGCACGCCCAGCAGTCTGGTTCTGCAGATCGGACTGCAGGCTGGCCCAACCCGCGTCGACGAACGCGATCTCGGGCATGCACTCGAACTCCTGAGGCCCCGGCAGGCTGCAGGGGCTGCGCCGCAGATCGGCGACCCGCTTGTCGAGCTGGCCAATGAGGTAGGTGAGCGACCGCCGGTCCGGACGCGACTTCACCTTCTTACGCAGCGACGCCAGAGCCCGTCGGGTGGCGGCCAGGTCCCGTGCTGTCCATGAAGGTCAGCCGTTCCAGGTCAGGCACCACAGGTTCGGCGGGGACTGGCCCGACATCGTCGCCTGCTGCGCCTCCTCCCAGGCCCGCACGTCGGCCTGCCTCCCTGTACCGCGCGTCCGGCAGCCATGGGCGGCGCTGCTCGTCGAAGAACGGGGGGTCGCCCTCGACGGACCGCTGCTGCGCGGCGTGATCCTCGAATCGGTGAACAGCTCGTCGCGGTGGGCCGTGCCCGGCGGCTTTCACTGGCTGGTCACGGACGCCCGACCAGCCGTCGAGCCGAAGCCCGCCGTTGGCGCGCTCGCTGCCCACCGTGAGACATGCAGTGCAGACACGCACGATAGCGGCATGTAACCAATGACTACGGTCTGTCACATGGATTAAGGCAACCATCCATAAAGAACCGGAACCTCATCAGCACAAGGAGCGCTGTACATGCTCAACCGCATCGCAACCGTCATGGCCGCCACTGGCATCGGAATCGCTGCCCTGGCTGCCCCCGCCGCCGCCCAGACCGCGCCGACCGACCCCCCGCTGATCAACCAGGTCCTCCAGGACGTGCTCAACTACGACAAGTCGCTCATCGTCTACTAGGCGCAACCCTCGTCAGCGGCACGCGTAGCGAAGGGCCCGAACCCACGCTCCCGGGATTCGGGCCCTCATGCCGTACGGGCAGCCGCCACGTGCCGCATCCCGTCCCGGCCGCACAGGGAGAGCTGAACCGTGCTCTCCGATCACGAGGACGTTGGTGGCGGAACCCCTCCTCGTACAGCCGCTGCCCCATCCACTCAGAGAGGCGGCTCCTGATGCCGAGCCCCTGATAGTCGGGCAGAACCACCAACCTGTGCTCCATCTTCAGGTTGCGCGTCGCGGGTGCTGGAAGCGGCGGTAGGCCAAGAACGCGACCGGCTCGCCGTCGATGCTGCCCGGCCACCGGCTGTCGCGGCTTGTCGTTATGTCGGCGACCTGCAGAAACGTCTCAGTGCGACGCCAGCGAGATCGGCTTTCGGTCCATCCGATGTCCTTTAAATGGTCGCGATCACCCGTCAGCGCCACCCCCAACACTCCAGCCGTAAATCGTGATCTTCATTTCTCATGGCTGCTTTGTCGCTGGTAGTGGGTAATACGTGCGCAACCTGGAGATCAGCGCTGGGAACCCGGCCGCCTGACGGCTGAAGGCGTCAGCCGAGCCGTCATCGGCGCCAGAAAGCGTCGTGGGCGCGCTGGTCGGCCACATATTCCCAGCGTTCCACGACCAGCCCTCGCTCGAAGCCGTAGACGTTGAAATTGTCCATCTCGACGCGCTCCCCACGGCGCTCCGCTGTCCAGCGGTGCAGAGTGACCGAGTAAGAGTCGTTGGCCTGTACAGAGAGCAGCCCGGTCTGGAAGGTGCCGCCCGTCTCCTCGAGCACGAGCATGCCGAGCCTGATGATGGCGTCCTTGCCGCGATGCTCGCCTGCCACGATGCTGTCGCCGCCGATGTGGAAGACGGCGTCGTCGGCGATCAGGTCGAGATAACCGGTGAGATCGCCATTGCCGATCAGATCGTACAAGCGCCGGGTGAGCACGGCGTTCGGGTGTGTGTCGGCTCTCATATGGTCACCCTGCCGCAGCGGCGTGGTGGGATGGCATAGATCTTTGGTTATAGGTAGTGCTGGGGCCAGGTGAGAACGAGTACGCCCACTGCGTGATCACCGTGTGCCCAGGACGGCCTGGCAGCGCCTGCCAACAACGATCCAATGGCGTTTGGGCAGGTAAGGGGCCTAGTCCCTCTTCGCCAACCACCCTTACCATAACGTAAAGTAGCAACGATCTTACTTTGGGTAAATATGGAGTGTCAGGTCCTACCCACCCTGGAGGAGACGTACATGCGTCGCATTCTGGCCGCCCTCGCAGCCACCACCCTCGCCACCACGGTGCTGGTCATCGGCACCACAGCACCAGCCGCAGCCCAAATCGATCCAATCGGAGCCCTCTGCGATCTGATCCCCGGTGACATCTGCGTGCAGTAAGAACTCCGCGCGGCGCCAGGCTTGCCCCCGCCCTCCGGCGAGGAAAAACGAGACCACCGCACTGCCCTCTGTTCGGGCGGGGGCAAGGCGCCTGCGGCGGCGCATGCCGGACGGTTTCTCCCGCCGCATCACCCAGACGCGCACGAGCCGGAACCGCTCGACATCCTCGGCGTTCACCACCGAGCACCGGCAGCCGCCGCACACCGAACGAGGGCCCACGTTCCCAGGTTTATCGCATCGCCGTGGCGCGTGCGCCCACGCCGACTTGTCCAGCTCCGCTCGTTCTCAACGTGGGCACGTAGACCTCCTACTCGATCGCCGACGCCACCAGCTGCGAAGGATCCTCCTCCAGTCGATCCCGCGAACGCAGGTAGATCAGCGTCGTCTCGAACGACTCATGTGCCAGAGCCTCCTGGATCTCGCGCGGCTTGGCACCGCGCGCCTCCGCGACCGACGCCCAGGTGTGCCGCAGCGTGTGCGGCGTCACCTTCGACTCGATCCCAGCCTGGCGAGCGATCCGCTGGACCAGTTCCCACGCCTTCTCCCGCGGGAGCGGGCGGCCCGAGGCGGTGGCGAACAGCGGCCCCCGAAGGTCCCGCAGCGCTACGCCCGCCCGGCGCGCCCGCTCAGCGAGGTACCGGTCCAGCGCGTACGCCGTCTCGACCGGCAGCTTCCGGTGGTGCGGCTTGCCGTCCCTCAGCGCCAGCCGCAATGTCCGGTAGCCGCGTGCGAACCCGAGGTCGTCGACCTGCGCGTCCACCGCCTCCGAAATGCGCACCCCGACCTGGACCAGCAGCCGGATCAGCGCCGCGGTGCGCAGCCGCTCCCGGCCGTGGTCCTTGTCGGCCGCCTCGACGAGGGCGTGCGCCTCGCCCTCCGTCAGGGCCGCCGTTTCCGAGCGGCGTCGAGGGATGTTCGGCCTGCCCGCCTCCGCGAACGGGTTGAACCTCGCGGCGTCGTTCTTGATCAGGTACTTGTACCAGGCCGACACCGCCGACATCCGCTGCGCGATCGTCTTCGGCGCCGGCGGATCGTCCCCGGCCGCGACCGCGGTCTCGACCATCCACCGGGCGTACAGTTCGGCGTGCCGCACCGACATCTCCAGCGGGTCCAGCCCGATGCGCTCGCAGTACGTGAACCACGGCCGGATCGCTCGCCGGTACGCGTCGCGGGTGTTCGGCGACCGGCGGGTCTCCAGCCACAGGTGCGTGATCTCGACGACGAGCGGCGGCAGGACAAGCGGAAGCGCGACCTCTTCGCCCCGGGCGACGGCCGGCTCAGCGGTCATCGATCGTCACCGACGCCGTACGGCCGCGGCTGCCCCACCGGAGGCATCTTTTCCGATGCTCTCGCTGGCAAGGCTCATCAGGCGACCTTCCGGAAGACGACGGTCGCGTGGTAACGGTTGTGATGCTCCCCGTCCGGCTCCGCTTCTGCGCTGATGACGTCCAACTCGGCACTCGACCCGAAGAACGAGAGGGCCTGCGCCACGGCGGCCTCTCTGATCTCATCTGGCGTTGCTCCGTTTACGGCGACGCGCAGGGTCAGCGGAAATGATCGCACGCTCATGGGTGATCTTCCTTCGCTGATAGGTGATCTTCTTCGAGCGTAGCACGCGGAGCGGAACATAACCTGAATTATGTTCCGCTCTTATCGATCTCGGAGCGTGATTATCAAGGTTCGCCTACCATCGCCTCCACACCGGCCACCACACGACGCAACAGGGCGACACCCGACGGTTCACGCCGCCTGGCGCCGCGAATTGATCATCTTCCTCGCTGGCGTGCTCAGATCCGCCGCGCTTCCATCCCTATCGGCATCAATAGCCGATGCCCGAACCCGTACGAACGCCCGTCGCCGTCGCCAACTCGAACGGACCACCCGCCGAGCACCGGCCCTTCAGGTCCGCCTTCAGCGACTCCCGCTCAGCACCGCACGCCGTACCGGCGCCCCCACTGCCGGATCGTCACCGCCCCGGCCCAGCCGGACAGCAGCAGTCTTCGCCGTCGCAGGGGACTCCGGTTCTGTTCCACACCGCCCGGCGCCTGGCCAGCGGAACCGTCCTCGTGACCACCCGCCCGCCCATCCCGATCATGACCGCGATCGGCGCCGCCATCTCGGCTGATCCAGGGCCTGCGAGCGCCGAAAAAATCTTCTGAACTCATGTCGATCCGCGTCGGGAGCGTTCGACGCGTTGGTGACGACAACGACAACCCACCCGATGGAGGGATTCACCATGCAGAAGATCACCCCCTACCTGTGGTTCGACAACCAGGCCGAGGAGGCCGCCACCTTCTACACCTCGCTCTTCGCCGACTCCCGGATCCTCGACGTCCAGCGCTACGGCGAGGCGGGCCCCGGTCCGGCCGGGACGGCGATGATGGTCTCGTTCGAGCTGGCCGGGCAGCGGTTCCTGGCGCTGAACGGCGGCCCGGAGTTCACGTTCAACGAGGCCATCTCGCTTTACGTCGACTGCCAGTCCCAGGAGGAGGTCGACGAGCTGTGGGCCAAGCTCACCGAGGGCGGCGAGGAGTCGCAGTGCGGCTGGCTGAAGGACCGGTGGGGCCTGTCCTGGCAGATCATCCCCGGCCGGTTGCACGAGCTGCTGCAGCACCCCGACCCGGCCAAGGCCCAGCAGGCCATGCAGGCGATGCTCGGGATGCAGAAGATCGACATCAAGGCGCTGGAGGAGGCTGCCGGGTGATCGGCACAGCAAGGATCATCCGAATGGCGTCCGCTATGTGAATGACGATGACGCACCCCGTCGGCTGAGCCGCGACGAGTCCCAAGGCCCCGTACGAGGGAACGGCTCCTGGAGGCCGCCGCGCGGGTGTTCGCTCGCAACGGGTTCGCCGGCGCCTCGGTGGAGGAGATCCGCCGAGGCGGCCGGCCACACCATGGGCGCGCTCTACTCCGGCTTCAGCGGCAAGCAGGCGCTGTGCCTGGAGCTGCTGTCGGCGCGCGGCGGCGACCGCCTCACCGGCGCCGCCGAGGTGCTCGCCGGGCACAGGGCGGCGCCGGAGCTGGGGCGGCTGCTGATGAACGTGGCGGACAAGGACATCAGCTGGGCACGTCCACGGCTACCAGCTCGACTTCGTGCCGCCGGGCAGCTCACCCCCGTGGGCCATCTCGCGGAAGCGCACTCGCGAGAGCCTGTGAACTTCGACGGGGGTGCGGCAGCAGCGGCCGCTCGTCACGGCCGTCCACAACGCCCGCGAGACGGCCCTGCTGCCCTACGCCTCCCTCCCCGGAACGTGATCTCCTGAGCTCCGCACGGCGGCGCGCGCCCCGCTAGATTCGATGCGAAAAGCCGGAGATTGTGAGGCGTGGGTGTCGGACGTACGTGGTTCCAAGGGACGAGGGCTGCGCCTGTACGGGTGGATGCTCGTGCTGGGCGCGGTGGTGCTGCTCGTTGACCAGGGCTCCAAGCTCTGGGCGATCTCCGCGCTGTCGGACGGTCAGAACATCACGGTGATCCCGCAGGTGATCCGGTTCCGGCTGCTGATGAACGCCGGTGCCGCGTTCTCGATCGGCGAGAGCGTGACGTGGGTGTTCACCCTGGCGGCGGCGGCCGCGGTCGCCGGCATCCTCTACACCGGGCGGCGGCTGCGCTCCCCCGGCTGGACGGTGGCGCTGGGCGGGCTGCTCGGCGGCGCCACGTCCCACCTGCTCGACCGCCTCTTCCGCCCGCCCGGCTTCGCCCAGGGGCATGTCGTCGACTTCATCGACTACGGCGGCCTGTTCGTCGGCAACGTCGCCGACATCGCCCTCACCGGGAGTTGCGCCCTGCTCCTGCTGCTCAGCCTGCGCGGCGTCCCCATCGGCGACGCGGCCGAGGCGGAACAGCCGTCCGCGTAGGTACGTCGGGCCGGGCGGGGGGTTGGGGCCGGCCGCTCACAGCGGGGCGGTCCACCACTCGGACGCGATCGAGAGCCCGGCCAGGCCGAGCGCCTCGCGTTTGGCGCCGTCCTCGCGACCGCACACCACCACGACCTGGACGGCACCACGCCGGCGGGCCTCGTCCGTGACCGCGCGCAGGAGGTCGACGCCGATCGTGGCCCAGTCGTGGTCGTCCATCACCGCGTAGTCGTCGAGGGTGCACGTCGGCCCGCCCGGGTCGTACACGGGAGGCGAGGGCACCAGCGAGCCGATAGCGAACCCGGCGAAACCGCCCTCCCGCTCGGCGACCCGGCAGATGACCTTCGGGTCGTCCACCAGCATGGCCAGGAAGGCCGTGTGGCGGGCCCGGGCGTCGGCCGCGCGCCGCCAGAAGACCGGCTGGTGCTGCTCGTACGTCTCCCGCCGCCGGTCCATCAGCGCGGCGATCGCCTCCACGTCACCGGACGAAGCACTCCTGATGGCAACCATGATCCCCATGCTAAAGGGGACCCGGCCGACCCCCAGGCACCGCCGCTCCCCCACCGGCCCCGCCGCTCGCCGACCCCCGCCACACAGCCGCCACCGCTCACCCGTCGGCGACCGCGGCAAGGAGCCGGGCGAGCTCGGCCGGCTTCGTGATCATGGGCCAATGGCCCGAGTCGATGTCGACGAGGTCGAGGTGCTTGGCCTCGGCGAGCTCCGGCACGTCGCCGTCGTCGATCCATCCCCGTGCCTGGGCGGGAGTGAACTCGGGACACACGACGACGACCGGCACCTCGAGCCGCCGCTCGTCCGTCAGGCGCACCACACCCTTGGCCACCGCCTCGGGAACGGGGATCGCGGCGGAGGCGAAGCTTTCCTTGGCCTCCTCATCGAGGTCGGCAGAGTCCGGCCCCTCGAACGGCCCCCAGCCGGGGAAGGGCATGACACCGTCCTTCACCTCGAAGAAGTCGGCGTAGGCCGCCCCGTCGGCGGCCGGGAAGCCGCCGATGAGCGCGACCTTGGCGACCCGCTCCGGCCGGGCGTCGGCGGCCAGCCACGCCAGGGTGCTGGCGGCGGAATGCCCCACCACCATCGGCATCTCCGAGGTGGAGTCCACCGCCGCCAGCACCGCCGCCACCTGGTCGTCGAGCGTGGCCGAGGCCGTTCCGTCGCCCTGACCGGGCAGGGTGATCGGCACGGGACGGTGGCCGAGCGCCTCCAGCTCGGGCACGACCTCGCGCCATACGGATCCATCGAGCCACAGGCCGGCGATGAGCAGGATGTCCATGATCAGTTGTCTTTCTCGAGTGCGGTCAGATCACGTTCGGCGTAGAGACGGTGTTCCCATTCCTCGTTGAGGACGATGCTGAGACAGTCCTTGACGGGGAAGTTCTCCTCCTGCGGCCAGCCCGGCTCGGTGCGGCTCACCTTGGAGGCGAGTTGGTCGTCGGTGAGCGACTCCATGACTCCGCGCACCATCGCCTGCCGCTCGCCTCGGACCGCCAGCACCTCGTCGAGCGAGGGCCGTGCCGCTCGGTCCCACGGGATTCCGTCCCATCCCGGTGCTCCGTCCCACGGCAGGTCCAGCGGATGCCACGGCGAGGTGTCACCGAGGACCATCCGGCCCACCCAGGCGGCGGAGGCGAAGTTGAGGTGCCGGAGGGTCTGGATGAAGGACCACTCGTCGTCGACGCTGCGATGAAGGGCCTCGTCGGGGAACGTCCTCGCGCGGGCGACGGTGTCCGCCCACCGCCGCTCCAGGATCGCCCACGCCTCACGGAACCCGTCGGCGTCGCGGGGGCGCATCTTCGCCCGTTCGGGCATGCGACGGTTCAGCTCGGCGTCGACGAGCGGGGCTATGTCGACGCCGTTCACGACGACGTGCCCCAGCTCGCCGCTGATCTCGACGTCGACCAGCTCCACGCCGCGCAGCCGGCTCCGGTTGAACAGGGCGCCGCGGATGTGCGCGCCGGTGAAGTCGATCGCCTGCATGCGGGCGTCATTCAGGGACACCCGGCTGAAGGTGGCGGCCCGAAGGCTCACGCGCTCGAAGTCCGCTCCGCTGAGATCCTGCTCGTGGAACTCGGTCATGGGGCATCAGGGTAGGACCTGTTCCGGACGATCCGCTGCCGGTTCCGCCCGTGAGGTGCCACGGAGGGCGGCCGCCGGCAGGATGAGAGATCCATCCGACCTGTCCACGACCACCACCCGCCTCCCGGGTCCCACTCCTGTTCCCGCCCATCTCGCCGGGTGCCTCCTGGTCCCGCAATCTCCCCACCGGACGCCTCGCCTCACGGACACCCCGCCAGGCCGGCAGGGTCATGCCACGGTCACCAAACCCGGCCATGGTGACAGCGGCCACTCGGTTGGGCCGCGCTGGGCGTACGACGTCCCACACAGCCGCATCGTCACGCTCGTGCATGGCGGACTGCCTCGTCCCAGGCCACGCGAACCGACTGAGGCGGACATTTGTCCAAGCCACCGGCGCGCACCGGCCGCGACAGTGGGCTCATGACTATTCCCCCGGGGCTCGATGACCCCGCCAGTTCGACGACACCGATCCGCGGTCTTCTGAGCGGGAACCGCACGTGAGCCGCGCGGTAAGCCGCCGACGGCGCCGCCTGATCGCCTCGGCCGTCCTGCTCGCCGTCGCCGCACTGCTCGTCGTGAACACGGTGGCGGTAGCGCGGCAGGGCGGCGAGGCCTCCGGGGACTCGACCCTGCCTCTCGAGGGCGGGAACACCTACGTGCACCAGGGCGGCCCCCGCGATGCCCCGGCACTGGTACTGATCCACGGGCTCGCCGCGTCGACCCGCTGGTGGGACCCGCTGGTTCCGATGCTGGCGAGGTCCTATCGCGTCATCCGGGTCGACCTGCTCGGGCACGGCCGGTCAGCCAAACCGGCCGGCGGCGGCTATACGATCCCGGAGCAGGGACGCCGGGTCGGCGAGGCACTGGACCGGCTCGGCGTCGAGCGCGCCATCGTGGCCGGCCATTCCACCGGCGGCTCGGTCGCCGCCGCTCTCGCCGAGCAACGACGCGACCTGGTGACCGCGCTCGCGCTCATCGACTCCGGTCCCCATTTGGACGCCTTCATCTCAGACGGGCTCGTCGGCCAGCTCTTGTTCGTCCCCGTCGTCGGGCAACTGCTGTGGCGGTTTCGGACGGACGAGATCGTTCGTCAGGGTTTGGACACCGCGTTCAGCCGCCGCGGCTACAAGATCCCACAGCAGCTCGTCAACGATGTACGCGGGATGACCTACCCCGCGCTCACCGCGACATCACGGGCAGCCGACGACTACCTGAAGCAGCGCGCGTTACCCGATCGGCTGAAGGTCCTCGGCAAGCCGCTGCTGGTGATCTTCGGCAAGGAAGACCGGAGATGGCGATCCTCCTCCGCCGCCGGCTACCACGCCGTTCCGGGTGCGAGAATCGAGTTGCTGCCCGATGTTGGACACTCACCCATGCTCGAGGATCCGCCACGGACGGCCGCACTCCTCCTGGCCTTCACCGCGATCCATACCGCGCGGGCGGACTGAACGAGACGATGAGCCGCATCCGTTCTGGCCCGTGATGGATCAGGCCGTTCGTGGCGGGCATCCAGGGGTTTCTGGTGAGGGCGTCGAGCGGATGGATGCCGTGGTTGCGGGCGGTGCCGAGGTAGGAGCGGATGAGGCAGTTGCAGCTGCGGTGCGTACGCTGCGGCTGCTCGGTGGGGGTGAACGGCACAGTGAAGTCGACCACAGAACGCCAGACCTGGTGGGCGCTGGTGGCCGTGCCCCTGGCCACCGCGGTGTCGTAGCGGGCGCGCAACGCGTTCAAGACGTCGTCATCCAGCGCGGTGGCGCCGTCGGCGCGAGCCTTGGCGACAGTCGCTGCGACGTCGGTCAGGGCTTGGGCGGCAGGCCAGGTCCAGCAGCGTTGTACCCGGCTGTCATCGGCGTCCAGGTCGGGGTGTCGAATACCTGCCCCCTGGCCGCGACCTGCCCAGGCACACCGGCCAGCGTCCGACCGCAATCGACGCATGCATGGGGGCCACGATGGTCACCTGGTCCGATTCGGCCTGCCGCACCAGCGCGTGACCCTCATGCCCAGCCTGCCCACCACGCGGCCGAGGCGAAGGCTTCTTC
>NZ_JBQQCB010000168.1:0-19031 GCF_052246675.1 Nonomuraea sp. KM90
GTGCATGCCGTGGCCGAACACCAGGGACGGGCTCGACCGCCGCTCCGGCTGGAAGGTGTCGGGGGCGGCGAAGTGGCGGGGGTCGCGGTGGGCGGCTTCGAGCCGTACCAGCACCAGGTCACCGGCGGCGATCGCGGCCCCGGCCAGGTCGAGGCCGGTCTGCGCGTACCGGGGGAAGGGCTCGCCGGTCAGCCCGGCCTGCATGCGCAGGACCTCCTCGACGGTCGCGCCGAGCTCCTCCGGGGTGGCGCCGGCCAGGCCGGCCAGCCGTCCTTCGGTGAGGAGCCGGAGGGCGGCGGTGGACATGGCGTTGCGGGCCGACAGGTAGCCGGCGGAGACGATGGTGGCGGTCATGGCGACGAGCTCGCCGTCGCTGAGCCGCCCGTCCTCGGCGTCCCGTACGGCGATGAGCGAGCTGAGCAGGTCGTCCCCGGGAGCCTCGCGCCGGGCCTCGACCAGCGTGGCCGCGTACGCCGCCAGCCCCTCCCACCCCCGGGCGGCCCGGGCCACTTCCTCCTCGGTCCCGAACACGAAGTCGGCCCCGCTCGCCGCGTCCGTCACGGCCCGGAACCGGTCGCGGTCGCCGAGCTCCACGCCGAGCAGCTCACCGATCACCGTGATCGACAGCGGCGCGGCCAGCCCCGCCACCAGCTCGGCGGGCGGCCCGGCCGTGGCCAGCGCCGCGACGTGCTCGTCCGCCAGCCGCTCGGCACGGCCGCGCAGCACCTCGACGCCGCGCGGGCTGAACGCCTTCGACACCAGCCGCCGCAGGCGCGCGTGCGCGGCACCGTCCTGGAACAGCGTGTCGTTGCCGGGGTACGCGGTGCCGGGCGGGGCGAGCCCGAACCGGCGGTCGGACAGGACGGTCGTGACGGCGTCGTAGGAGGTGACGAGCCAGGCGGGGCGGCCGTCGGGGGTTCGTACCCGGGCGACGGGTGCGGTCTCGCGGAGCCGGGCGTACTCGGGAGGGGGCGAGAGGGGGCCGGGACGGTCGAACGGCAGGGTCATCGAGGTACACGCCTTTCCGGTGGTCAGGTGCTTGCCTGCGACCAGTCAAGACGTTGACGTCGCGTCAAGGTCAAACCGAGGCCGGCCCGGTCTCGCGGGCGTCGATATTCGGTTGTGGGCGTCAGGCGCATCGCCGATGATGGCGGCCATGGCCACGACACGACGAGCCGACATGTTCACCGCGGACGGCAAGCCATCCGACGACGATCCGCGTGAGCACGGGCCCACGCTGGGCGACGAGCGCGCCACGCTGGCCGAATCCCTGCGCTGCGCACGACTCACCTTGGAGATGAAGTGCGAGGGGCTCGATGCGGAGGCCATGGCGCGGCGGTCGGTCGAGCCGTCGACGATGTCGCTCCTGGGGCTGGTGCGGCACCTGGCCGAGGTGGAGCGGGCGACGTTCCGGGTGCTGATGGCGGGCCAGGACGTGCCCAAGCTCTACTGCTCCGACACCAACCGTGACGGTGATTTCGACGGTGCCGTTCCCGACCCTCAGGTGGTGGCGGAGGCGTGGGAGGCCTGGCGGGCGGAGGTGGACTTCGCCACGCGGTTCGTGGCCGAGGCGCCCAGTCTCGACATCACCGCCGACGATCCGTTGAATCTGCACGGCAGCGGTGGCGGGACGATGTCGCTGCGCGAGGCGCTGGTCGGAATGGTCTGGGAGTACGGCCGCCACATGGGCCACGTCGACCTGTTGCGCGAGCGGATCGACGGTCGCATCGGTCAGTGAATGCGCTGAAGGAATCACTGCATTCTCCCGCGAGAAAAGGGGCCCGCCGATCAAATATCGGCGGGCCCCTTTTTTCAGCGGATCAGCGCTTCTTGTGGCAGTGCCACTTGTACGAGTAGTGGTAGTGGCCCTTCTTGTGGTAGTGGCCCTTCCACCAGTGGCCGGCCTTGTACCACTTCTTGTACCAGTGCTTGTGCCAGTAGTAGCCCTGGGGGCAGCCGGTGGTCTCACTCATGGTGGTGGTGCCGGCGGTGGCGCTCGCCTGGGCGGGAGCGGCAGTGACAAGACCCGTAAGGGTCAAGGAAGCGGCGAGGACACCGCTTGCCAGGAGCTTACGCATGATCTCTTCCTTCCGTGAGAGTGATTCCCACGATAGGAAGGCGACCAATTCGGCTCCAGGTAATAGTACGCGCTCGGCGACGCGCATTCATGTCGATCAATATGTTGATTCACCGGATCGGCGCGGCCGGAAATTCGGCGGCCACGATCGTCGCCGCGAGTGCCATTCGGTGGTCCTTCGTCCACGGCGGCCCCAGTGCCGCCCGCGGGCCGTGGAGCGTCTCGGCCGCCCGCCCGGCCAGGATTCCGGCCGCCCGGGCCTCGACGTCCTTGGCGTCATAGAAGTGGACGGCCCAGCCCCGCGCGTGTGCGAGCTCGGCCAGGATCTGGCGGTACATGACGGAGTCCGCCCGGGCTTCGTACGGTGTGCGGCGCTGGACGGCGAGGTCGTCCGGGAAGTCGAGCGGCCAGGCCCGGAGCGAGAGCGAGACGATGGGTCCGGGCAGTGCGGAGGCCAGGTCGTCCAGTGAGGCGGAGGTCGCCCGGAACGCCGAGGCCCGCACCCGGGCCACCAGTTCCGCGGCCGCGGCGTCGTCGAGAGGTTTGCCTTCGTGGTGGACGGGGGCCGCCGGCATGCCGGGCTCGATCAGGTCGATCCGCCGGCGGTCCACCACCCGGTGGCCGGACGACGCCGTGACGGCCACGGCCCAGCCGAAATGATGGGCTATCCCCACGCGCATGGCTCCGATTATGCTCCCGCCCGCACGGGCAGGGCACTGGCGATGCGCGCCGGCGGAAATCCTTTGCGGGCCGGCGCGGCCACCTGCGAGGATCCCGTTCCTGTGAGGATTCCAGCCGACTCCGAGATCCCCGACGGCGCCGTCGCCGTCCCGGCGGTCGTCACCGCGCTGGCGCGGGGCGACGCCATCACCCCCGTGTGGCGCAACGAGCTGGGCGGGCTGACGTTCCGCCTCGACGACACGCGCGGCGGGGGCGGGAGAGGGGCGCGATACGTCAAGTGGGTCGCCGCGGGCACTCCGGAGATCGACCTGGCCGCCGAGGCGGAGCGGCTGGCCTGGGCGGCACGGTGGGTACGCGTGCCACCGGTGCTGGAACACGGCGCGGACGGCGCGGGCGCGTGGCTGGTGACCGAGGCGGTGCCCGGGGTGCCGGCGGTGGACCGGCGCTGGGCCGCCGACCCGGTCGTCGCGGCGACCGCGATCGGCCGGGGGCTGCGCCTGCTGCACGACTCCCTGCCCGTCGCGGAGTGCCCGTTCGACTGGGGCGTGGCGCGGCGGCTGCCGCGCGCCGACGAGCGCATCGCCGAGGGTGAGGGGCCGGCCGACTGGGCCCCCGAGCACCGGCGGCTCACTCTCGCCGAAGCCCGGGCGCGGCTGGACGCGCCGCCGCCGATCGACCGGCTGGTGGTCTGCCACGGCGACCCGTGCGTGCCGAACACGCTGCTGCACGACGACGGCACGGTCGCCGCGCACGTCGACCTCGGCTCGCTCGGCGTCGCCGACCGGTGGGCGGACCTCGCCGTGGGGGCGTGGAGCGCGGAGCACGACTACGGGCCGGGGTGCGACAGCTGGGTGTACGAGGGCTACGGCATCGATCCCGACCCGGAGCGCATCGCCTACTACCGGCTGCTGTGGGACCTCGCCTAGCTCGCGGCGCGCTCCGCGGCCACGAGTTCCCGCACGGCCGGGGCGACCTCCTGGCCGAACGTGCGGATGGTGGCCGGGTCGTCGCCCATGACGACGTAGCCGGAGAAGCCGTACTCCAGGGTGAGCGCCGCGAGCTGCTCGGCCCACTGCTCGGGCGGGCCGGACAGGAGCCGGTCGCTGCGCGGGCCGAAGCGGCCGCCGACGTTGAGCAGGCGGCGGACGGCGGCGGGGTCGCGCCCGGCCCCGGTCGCGGCCTCGTCGATGACCGCGTTGGCCTCGGCGAGCTGGTCGAGGCTCTGCATGTACGGCAGTGAGGGCAGCCAGCCGTCCGCCTTGGCGCCGACGAGGCGGAGCATCTTCGGCTTGTACGCCCCCAGCCAGATCCCGATGTCGTGTGCCGGGGCGGGACCGCGCTTGGCTCCCTCGACCCGGTAGTACGCACCGTCCACCCGGAAGATCGATTTGTTGCCCGCGTCCCAGACGCCGCGGATGATGTCGATGGCCTCGCTCAGCGCGTCCACCGCCTGCCCGGGAGTCAGCCGGCGCCCGCCCATGGCCTCGATCGCGTCCCAGAAGCCGCCCGCGCCGAGGCCCAGCTCGAACCGGCCCCCGCTCAGCAGGTCGAGGCTGGCCGCGGCCCTGGCCAGCACGGCCGGCGGGCGGAGGGGGAGGTTGACGACGTTCCCCGACAGGTGGATGCGCTCGGTCCGCGCGGCGACGTAGGACAGCAGCGTCCAGGTGTCGAGGAAGGCCGACTGGTACGGATGGTCCTGGAAGGTCACCAGGTCCAGCCCCGCGGCCTCGGACTCCTGTGCCAGCGAGACGACCTCCTTCGGCGCGGCGTTCGCCGGCGTGATGAAGGACCCGAACAGCAGGTCGTGGCCGTAGTCAGGCATGTGCCCTCCCCCTCCGCCCGAGGGACAGATGTGTTGTCGCTCAGACAATCTCGATATCAGACGAGTGGCACAACAGCATGTCGCACGCGGGCATTCCACGCGCCTGCGACGAAGGCGGTGAGCGGCCGGCGGACGCGTCCTGTACCCGGGGATGACAGGCTGTTTCCTCCTGGAGTCGGATGTTCTCGCGGGCGATCCGGTCCATGGTCGAATGACCGAGGATTGGACGAGACATGCGAAGAACTGTCCTGACCATCAGCCTCTTAGGCGCGCTCACCGCGCCCCTGGTGCCGCCGGCCGCGGCCGCCGCCACCGCGGCGCCGGCGGCGGAGACGATCTCGTGGGCGCCCTGCGCGGAGGACCCCACGGCCGAGTGCGGCACGCTGACCGTGCCCGTCGACTACGCCAAGCCCCGCGGCGAGACGTTCGAGCTCGCGCTGGCCCGCCGCAAGGCCACCGGCCCGGCCGCCCGCATCGGCTCCCTCGTGATCAACCCGGGTGGCCCCGGCGGCTCCGGCGTCCAGGCCGTGCTGGACGACTGGCTCGGCCTCACGCCCGAGCTCACGAGCCGGTTCGACGTGGTCGGCTTCGACCCGCGCGGCGTGGGGCTCAGCCACCCGATCCAGTGCTCGCTGGACCTCGCCGTGCAGGCGCCCGACCTGCTGTCCATCAAGAGCCAGGCCGACTTCGAGGCGCTGCTGGCCTACAACGAGCGCTACCGGCAGGACTGCCGGCAGCGCACCGGTCCGCTGTTCGACCACGTGCACACCGGCAACGTCGTACGCGACCTCGACGCCCTGCGCGCCGCGCTCGGCGACGACAAGCTGACCTACTACGGCGTCTCGTACGGCACCCTGATCGGCCAGCTGTACGCCGAGCGCTACCCCCGCCGCGTGCGCGCCCTCGCGCTCGACAGCAACATGGACCACAGCCTCGGCACGACGGCCTTCCTCGACACCGAGTCGTGGGCCGCCCAGGACTCCTTCGCGGAGTTCGTCGCCTGGTGCGACCGGACCGCCTCGTGTGCCCTGCACGGCCGGGACGTCCGGGCGCTGTGGCGGGACCTGCTGGCCCGGGCCGACCGGGGCGAGCTGGAGTTCCCCGGCGCTCCCGGGGTCAAGCTGAGCAGGCTGAACCTCATCCAGCAGGCGTTCGGCGCCTTCTACGGCCCGGCGTTCAAGGAGCTGGCCGAGTTCCTCGCCGCCCTGGACAGCGGCGCGCAGGCGGCGCGGGCGATCCTGACGCCCCCGGCCGCCACGGCGGACCAGGTGATCAACGATGCCACCCAGGTGTTCTGCGAGGACTACCTGCTGCCCATCCGCGACTACCGGGACTACGCGCGGCACCTGCGCAGGTCGGCGGCCATCGCGCCGGACATGCTCATCAGCGGCGCGGGCCACCCGATCACGGTCGCCTGCCTCGGCACGCCCGCCCCGATCCCGAACCCGCAGCACCGCCTGCGCGTGTCCGGCACGCCCGCGCTGCTGCTCGGCAACGCCCTGCACGACCCCGCCACGGGCTACCCGTGGGCGGTCAACGCGGCGCGCCAGATCGGGCGCGAGGCGCGGCTGCTCACGTACGAGGGGTGGGGGCACGGCATCTACGGGCGCGGCGAGTGCCCGACCGGCGCCATCGACGGCTACCTGACCTCGCTCACCGCGCCGGACCGGGGCGCGAGGTGCCCGGCGGTGCCGCCCGCCGAGGTGAGCCCGCTGCGGGCCCGCCCGTTCCCGGGGCCGGTGCCCGGGATGCCCGGCTGGACGTACGCGCTGTCGTAAGGGGATCGGGGGCCTCGGCGAGGCCCCCGATCAGCAGTGGTAGGTGAAGCCGAACAGGCCCGCCGCGCCGGCCGCGCACAGTCCCGACCCGTCGGGGAACCACGCGCAGGAGCTGAGCTCGCCGTCCACCACGATCGCGGCCGGGCAGCTGCGCGTGGCCACCTCCCACACCCGCAGGCAGCCGTTCCGCGCGGTGGTGGCCAGCCAGGCGCCGTCCGGGGAGAAGGCCACGCCGGTCAGCCGGTCGTCGTGGCCGAACCGGGCCACCCGCTCCCCCTGGCCCTCCCCGTCCGGCCCGCCCTCGACGTCGAACAGCTCGACGGCGCCGTCGGTCGTGGCCGCCGCCACGTACCGGCCGTCCGGGGAGACGGCGACGGCCTTGACGATGCTCTCCGCCTCCAGCCGGACTCCCGTCGGCCGCCCGTCCGGCCTGCACAGCCGCACGTCCCGCTCCGACGCGACGGCCACCCAGGACGCGTCCGGCGCGATGGCCACCGCTCTCACGTCCTCGTCGTACGACTCCAGGACCCTGGATCCCTCCGGGGTCAGGACCCGTACCTCGTCGTTCACGGCGGCGACCGTCCAGCCGCCGTCGTGGGAGATCGCCACCGACGGCACGTTGGCCATGGACCTGGTGGAGGGCAGCTGCTCGGTCCGGCGCAGGGTCCCGTCCGGGTCCCACAGCTGCAGGCGTCCCTCGTGGTCGCCGGTGAGGAGGTACGCGCCGCCAGGGGCGACGGCCACGCTCCACGTCCATTCGTCGGGCCCCTGCGCTCGTACGCCGCCGTCGGGGTCCCAGAGCGTGAACCCGTCGGGCCCGGCGGTGGCCAGGTACGAGCCGTCGGGGGCGATCGCGACGGCGTGCAGATCGTGCCCGCGGGGCCGGTCCGCGGGGCCCTGGGGTACGGCCCGGTCCATGTCCCAGACGCGGATCGTGCCGTCCTCGCTCGACGAGACCAGCCGGCGGCCGTCTGGCGTGATCGCCAGGCCGGTGATCGCCTTGGTGTGGGCGTTCAGCCGGGCCCGCACCGAACCGTCGACGTCCATGATGACGATGTCGTCGTCGAAGTCGCCGACGGCGAGCCGGCGGCCGTCGGGGGCGATGGCCAGGCCGGTGCCGTGGTAGAAGACGCTGTCGAGCTCGCCGCGCGGGCTGCCGTCGGCGTTCAGCAGGAGGAGGCTGCCGGGCCCGGTGATCATCGCCAGCCATTCGCCCGAGGGCGCGATGGCCACCGCCTCGGCGCTCGTCTCGCTCGTGCGGGCGATCGGCCGGCGGGTGCCGTCGGCGTTCCACAGCTCGATGGTGCCCCGCCCGACGGCGGCCAGCCAGGTGCCGTCGGGGGCGATGGCGATGCGCTCGTACGCACCGCTCGCGTCGTCCAGGACGGCGCGCGGGGTTCCGTCGGCGTTCCAGAAGCGCAGGAACCCCTCCCCGGCCGCGGCCAGCCACGTCCCATCCGGTGCGATCGCCACGGTCTCGGCGTCGCCGGGCAGGTCGTCGAGCACGGCGCGCGGCTTGCCGTCCGGCTCCCACAGGCGGACGGTCTCGTCCCAGCTCGCCGTGGCCAGCCAGGCGCCGCCGGGGGCCACCGCGACCGACGTGACCCGCGTGTCGTGCGGGAGCAGGCTCTCCATGCGGGTGCCGTCCACGCGCCGGCGCAGCACCCGCCCCCGGTCGCCCGCGGCGGCCACCCAGGAGCCGTCCGGGACCATGGCGAGGTCGAGCAGCTGCTCCGCCGGGCTGTGGTACGTGGCCAGCAGCGCCGGATGCGGCAGGTCCGGCGGCGTCCAGCGGGCCTCCAGCCACGGCCCGCCCCCTTCCGCCAGCCACCGGCGGGCCTCCTCGCCCTTGTCCGGCGTCGCGTGCAGGCGGGCGGCGAGCGTGGGCACGACGCTCACGCCCAGCTCGCGTGCCGATTCGAGCAGGTGGGACGAGCCGGCCAGGGTGAGCCGCAGCAGCTCGGCCGTAGCGGTGCCCGACCTGTCCAGGTCCTCCAGGGCCGCCTCCACCCCGGAGTGGTGGATCCGGGTCGACAGCCAGGTCACGTCGCACACCAGCGACTCCAGCCGCTCCTCGTCCCCGGCGTCGGCGTACAGCCCGGCCAGGTTGCGCAGCATCCACTCCTCAGTGCCGGGCAGGTCGGCCCAGCCCTCGGGCGTCTCGTCCGGGTCGGCGTCGGCCAGCGTCCGGCGCGCCCGCCGCAGACCCTCCGGGCCGAGCAGCTCGCGGACGCGGGCGCCGACGGCGTCCGCGAGGACGAGCACCGGGTGATCGGTACGGCGGCTCATCAGGCGCAGGCTCTCCAGCCGGGCGATGAGCGCGCCGATCCGGCCGCCCGTCATGGTCCCGCCCGAGCTCCACAACATGGCGGCCACGCCGATGGGGATGGCCTCGCCCGCGCCGAACAGGCCGAGGTGCAGGAACCGTTCGGCGGCGGCCGGGTCCACGTCGCGCAGGCGGCCGACCGAGTGGTCGACGATCGCGCCGATCAGCGCCGCCCGCGAGTCGGGGTCGGCGAGGTCGGTCCGCTCCGGCAGCCCGGCGACCAGGCGCGCGGCCACCTCGGTGGCGGACTCAGCAGGGGACTCGGTGGCGGATTCGGTGGCGGATTCGGTGACGGGCTCAGCGGCAGGCTCGGTGGCGGGCTCTCCCGTGCCGGCCTGGCTGATGATGGCCCCGTGTGCCATGGCCAGGGCGAGCGGCCAGCCGCCGGTCAGCTCCGCCAGCCGCGTGGCCGTGCCCTCGTCCAGGGCGGGCTGGTCACGGCGCAGCATCGCGGCGCCCTCCTGGACGGTCATCGCGCCGATGCGCACGGTGATCGCGAACGGCGGCGGCTCGTCGGCCGCCCGCGCGGTGACCAGCCAGGCGCAGCCTGGCGCCGCGAACGCCATCGCCAGCACCAGGCCCGCGTGCCGCAGCCCGTCGATCACCACCAGGCGGGGTCCGGGCGTGAAGATCTCCGTTTCCAGGAGCCCGTTCATCGCCTCCTCGTCGCGGGCGAGGCCCAGGAGATCGTGCCCCTCCAACCAGGAGTAGAGCTCCATGTCCTCACCGTGCAGGCGCTCCAGCACCTGGGTCAGCTCGTCGATCCAGTTGTCGGGGTGTGAGCCGCCGGCGCTCACCCACCCGATGCCCTCGGGGTAGCGCTCGGCCACCTCCGCACGGCGCAGCGCGGCCGCCACGACGGCGGTGACGCCCATCCCCTCGACGCCTTCCGTTTCGGGGACCACCATCACCAGACCGCTCTCCCCCGAGGTCAGCGCGGCCACGACCCGGTCGACGTCCGCCGCCCGCTCGATCCAGCCGTCCGCGCCGGGAACCGCCCCCGTCTGTGTCACGTATGTCCCCCTCCGCCGTCGTTTCCCGGATCAACGGTCCGGGGCCCGGGCAAGTTCATGGAGATGTTTCGCAAAACGCGGAAGCGTGACGGTACGGCTGCCGACCGCGACTAACGTGGCCTCCCATGCACCAACCCCCGCAGAACGCCCCTCACCCGGCTCCCGTGGTGATCGACGTCGGCGCCGACGCCAAGGTCAAGGCGCTGGTCGGCGGCTCGATAGCGGGCGTGATCGGGCTCCTCGCGATCTTCTCGGCGCTGACCGGGCAGGTCACCGGCGGGACCGGCACCGCGGTCGTGGTCGCGGTCCTGGGGCTGGTCTTCCTGCTCATCGGCCTGCTGCCGGTCATCGCCTGGAAGAGGATCGGCCGGCCGCGCAGGCTGGTCCTCGACGCCTTCGGCGTGCGCTGGGACGACCCGCAGGGCCGGCCGTGGGCCGTGGCGTGGGCGGAGCTGTCCGGGGTGGGCATCTCGCGTACGCGGCAGCGCCGGGTCAAGCCCGCTGACCACCTCCTCCGCAAGACCATGGTCCGGCTCGACCTGTTCCCCGCCGATCAGGGCTTCCGCGCCCGCCATCGGGACATGGAGCACCTGTGGGAGTTCCACACGGTCAAGAACGGCTACCGGCTGCCGCTCGGGTCGAACCCCAAGTACATCCCGGTCATCGAGCAGGCGATGCGGCAGCACCGGCCCGGGGCGTACCTGGGGGTGAAGGACGAGGGGTTCATGGTGGGCCTGGTCTGAGGTCGGCCTGCCCGGCCATGGGCGCGACGAGGCCCGTCTCGTAGGCGAGCACGACCGCCTGGGCGCGGTCGCGCAGGGCGAGCTTGGCGAAGATGCGGGCGACGTGCGTCTTCACGGTGGCCTCGCTGAGGGTCAGCGCGTAGGCCAGCTCGGCGTTGGACAGGCCCTTGCCCATGAGCGTCAGCACCTCCAGCTCGCGCGGCGTCAGGGCGGCGAGGTCGCTGTGGAGGGCGGGGGACCGGCGGGCCGGGGGAACGGTCGGCGGCGGCGAAGCGCTCGACGAGGCGGCGGGTGATCGAGGGGGCCAGGAGCGCGTCGCCGGTGTTGACCAGGCGTACGGCGGCGGCCAGGTGCTCGGGGGTGACGTCCTTGAGGAGGAAGCCGCTGGCGCCGAGGGTGAGAGCGGCGTAGACGTACCGGTCGAGGTCGAACGTGGTCAGCATGATCACCCGGCAGTGCGGGTCGTGGGCGAGGACGCGGCGGGCCGCCTCCAGGCCGTCCATGCCGGGCATGCGGATGTCCATCAGCACCACGTCCGGGGAGAGTCTGATCGCTTCCGCCACCGCCTCCGCCCCGTTGGCGGCCTCGCCGACCACGTCGAGGCCGCGCGCGGTCAGGATGAGGCGGAAGCCGACCCGGACGAGCTCCTGGTCGTCGGCGATCAGCACCCGGGGCCCGCCCGCGTCCGACCGGCCCTCCACCGCCTCCGCCCGGCCCTCCACCGCCTCCGTCCGGCTCCTGGCCGCGTCCGCGCTGGTCATGGGCGCTCCAGCGGGATCCGGGCGCGTACGCGGTAGCCTCCGCCGAGTCGCCGGCGCGCGTCGAGGTCGCCGCCGTAGACGGCGACCCGCTCCCGCAGTCCCAGCAGCCCGCGCCCCGCCCCGCGCCCCGACCGCTCAGCGCCCGACCGCTCAGCGCCCGACCGCCCGCCGCCCGACCGCCCGGAACCCATCCGGTCGGCGTCGCCCGGGCGCTCACCGGAGGCGATCGCTCGCCGGGCGGCGCCCGTGAGCACGCTGGGCCCGGTGTTGAGCACCTCCACCCGCAGGTACTGGTCGGTGTAACGCACGCTCACCTCCGCCCGCGCCCCGCCCACGCCGTGCCTGAGCGCGTTCGTCAGCGCCTCCTGGACGATCCGGTACGCGGTCACGTCGATCCCGGCCGGCACCGGGCGGGGCTCCCCCGAGACCCGCACCTCCACCGGCAGCCCGGCGAACGCGATCCGGTCCGCCAGCGCCCCGAGCTGGCCCAGCCCCGGCTGCGGCGCCAGGTCCGCCGGGTCGCCGTCGTCGGAGCCGTCCTGCGCCGGCGCCAGCAGGCCGAGCAGGTGCCGCAGCTCGGTCATGGCGTCGCGGCCGGCCGACTCGACGGCCTTGAGCGCGCTCTCGGCCTCGCCCGGCATCGTGGGCAGGACCTCACGGGCGGCCCCCGCCTGCACCACCATGAGGCTCACGTTGTTGCTGACGATGTCGTGCAGCTCGGCCGCGATCCGGGCGCGCTCGGCGTCCACGGCCGTGCGGGCCGCCCGTTCGCGCTCCCGGTCCAGCAGCCGGCCCTGCTCCCCCAGCGCCGCCCGGTAACGCCGCCGCGTCCGTACGAGCGCCACCGCCAGCCACCCCGCGGTGCCGCACGCGAGCACCAGAGCGGCGATCAGCCATTCCCACACCGGACAATCCTCGCCTGCGCCGCCCGTGATCCGCATCCTCCCGGGGCCCTACATCCACGGGATGACGGCAGCCCCCGGTTACATCCGGGGCGGGATGCCCGCGCGGCGGTCCGGAACCTAGGTTCTGACCATGAACTCTCACCACGACCCCGGCGGGCGGCTCGTCGTGCGGCTGGAGGACGTCCACAAGGAGTACGGCGCGGCCAGGGCCCTGGACGGCGTGTCGCTGGCGGTCCACGCCGGGGAGGCCGTCGCCGTGATGGGGCCGTCGGGGTGCGGCAAGTCCACGCTGCTCAACATGATCGCCGGCCTCGACCGTCCGACGCGGGGCACGGTCGAGGTGGACGGCCAGGACCTGAGCACGCTGAACGAGACCGGGCTCGCGCTGTTCCGCCGCCGCCGGATCGGGATGATCTTCCAGTTCTTCAACCTCATCGAGGACCTGCCGGCGCTGGACAACGCCGCCCTGGCCGCCCAGCTCACCGGCACGCCGGCGCGGCAGGCGCGTGACCGGGCGCTGGAGCTGTTCGAGGAGCTCGGCATCGCCGAGCGGAAGGACTCCTACCCGGCGGCGCTGAGCGGCGGCGAACGGCAGCGCGTCGCCGTGGCCAGGGCGCTGATGAACCGGCCGGCGCTGTTACTGGCCGACGAGCCGACCGGGGCGCTGGACAGCCGCTCCGGCGAGCAGGTGATGGACCTGCTGATCGACCTCAACCAGATCGGCCAGACGCTGCTGATCGTCACGCACGACCCGGAGCTGGCCGGCCGCTGCGCCGGCCGCCTGGTCGAGCTCGCCGACGGGCGGGTGGCCGGCGGGCACAGCCTGCGGCTGGAGGGAACCTCATGAGCGCGGCGCGGAAGTCCGGGCTCGCGGAGGCGGTCCTCGCAGGGGTGGGGCCGGTGTGGCGGGCCGCGCGGGGGGCGGTGCGGCGGCGGAGGGTGCAGACGGTCGTGCTCGGGGTCGTGGTGTTCTGCTCGACCGTGACCATCGTGGTCGCGCTGGGCCTGCTGGAGAGCGTGTCGGCGCCGTTCGAGCGGGTGTTCGCGGCCCAGCGTGGCGCCCACGTGGTGGCGGCGTACGACGCGGGGAAGGTCTCGGCGGCCCGGCTGGCGGGCGGTGCGCGCGCGGCGGGGGTCGAGGCGGTGGCGGGGCCGTTCGCGCAGGCGGCCGTCACGATCCCGGACTCGTTCGAGCACCTGCCGCCCGGCCCGCTCTCGGTCACCGGCCGCGCGGCCCCCGGCGGGCCGGTGGACCGGGTGGACCTGTGGACCGGCCGCTGGCCGGCCCGCCCCGGGGAGATCGTGCTGAGCCGGCCGCCCAACTCCCACTTCTCGTTCCTGCTCGGGGTGACGTTCACCGTGCGGGAGGGCTCGACGTTCACCATCGTCGGGCTGGCCAGCAGCGTGAGCAGGAGCGGCGAGTCGTGGGTCACCCCGGAGCAGGCCGCCGCCCTGCGCCCGGGCACCCTCCAGATGCTCTACCGCCTGGACGGCGCGGCCACCGACGCCGAGGTCCGGCGCGGGACGGCCGCGATCACCGCGGGTCTGCCGGCCGGCGCGCTGCTGGGCACGCGGTCGTACCTGACGGTGAAGCGCGACGCCAACCGCATGGCCTCGACCTACCTGCCGTTCCTGACCGGGTTCGGCGTTCTGGGCCTCGTGGTGGCGGTGCTGATCGTGGCGAACGTGGTGAGCGGGGCGGTCGTGGCCGGGTTCCGGCACATCGGGGTGCTCAAGGCCCTCGGCTTCACGCCGAACCAGGTCGTCGCCGTCTACCTGACGATGGTGCTGGTCCCGGCGGTGGCGGGCGGCGCGCTCGGGACCTTGGCGGGCGGGCTGGCCGCGCGGCCGCTGCTGGACGACGTCGGGGCCGGGACGTTCAGCGTCGCGGTCAGCCCCTGGGTGTACGCGGCCACGCTCGCCGGCATGCCGGCCGTGGTCATGCTCGCCGCGCTGGTGCCCGCGCTGCGCGCGCGCCGGGTGCCGTCCGCCGTGGCGATCAGCGCGGCCGGCGCGAGCCGGTCCGGGAGGGGGCGGCGGGTGCAGCGGCTGCTGTCCGGCGCCCGGCTGCCGCGGGCGGTCAGTCTGGGGCTGGGGCTGCCGTTCGCGCGGCCCGGCCGTACCGCGCTCACGCTGGCGGCCGTCGTGCTCGGCGCGGCCACGGTGACGCTGGCGACCGGCCTGTCCACCACGATGACCGCGTACGGCCAGGCCGCCCAGCGCGTCGGGTACGTGCACACCATCGTCCAGACCGGCCAGGCCCGCCAGCGCGAGACGCCGCCCCGGCACGACGACGCCGCGATCGAGGCGCTGCTGAGCGCCCTGCCGGGCGCGGTGCACGTGACCGCCGACGCGTGGATCGACCTGCACCTCACCGGCTACCCGGAGCCCATCATGGGCCGGTTCCTGCGCGGGGACTCCGCGACGCTGGGCGAGACGCTCGTCGAGGGGCGCTGGCTGAGCGGCCCCGGGGAGGTGGTGGCGCCCTCGGCGTTCCTCGGCAAGCACGGCCTGGCGGTGGGCGACCGGGTCTCCCTGTCCCTGGGGCGCGGGCGCGCGGAGGCGACCGTCGTCGGCGTCACGATGGACGGCTCCGCCGACCTCGTCCAGGCCGACTGGCAGACGCTGACCGCGCTCGCGCCCACCCAGAGGGCCACCCAGTACGAGGTCCGCCTGGCCCCGGGAACGTCGGTCGAGTCCTACAACGCCGCGGTCAGGGCGGCGGACCCCGGCCTCTACCCGGTGGCCAAGAGCCGGACCGACGAGACCACCGTGGCCGTCATCGGCTTCGCGTCCGTGCTCACCCTGCTGCTGGGCACGGTCTCCGCGCTGGGCGTGCTCAACACCGTCGTGCTCGACACCCGGGAGCGGCGGCGCGACATCGGCATGCTGAAGTCCATCGGGATGACGCCGCGCCAGGTCACCGTGATGATGGTGACGTCCATGGCGGCCCTGGGGGTGGCGGGCGGGCTCCTCGGCGTGCCGATCGGCGTCGCCGCGCACCGCCTGGTCGTCCCCGCCATGGCCGGCGCGGCGGGCGTCACGCTGCCGGCGTTCATGGTCGACGTCTGGCACTTGCCGATGCTCACGCTGCTCACCCTGGCGGGGGTGGCGATCGCGGTGCTGGGGGCGTACGTGCCGGCCCGGTCGGCGGCCCGGCTCACCATCGCCACCGTGCTGCACAACGAGTGACGGCGGCGTTCCCGGGGTGGACGGGCCAGATCGGGCGGTGGAGGCTGATCCCACGGACCGTCTGCGAGACTCCGGGAGGAAAGATGCCCACGACCTACCACGCCGAGCACGTCGGCAGTCTCCTGCGCCCGCCCGAGCTGCTGCTGGCCCGCCAGGCCAGGAAGCGGGGCGAGATGAGCGACGAGGAGCTGACCCGGCTGGAGGACAGCGCCGCCCTGGCCGCGATCGAGCTCCAGCGCGCGGCGGGGATCGAGGTCTTCACCGACGGCGAGGCGCGACGGGACACCTGGATGGCCGGGCTGCTGGAGTCGCTCGGCGGGGTGTCGCCCATCGAGCTGCCCTCCACCGCCTGGTTCCGCGGCGACGGCGAGGAGGTGCCGCCCGAGGAGACCTCGTGGGACATGGTGGCCGCGACCGGCAAGCTCACGCAGAAGGCGAACTCCACGGCGGTCGAGGCCGGCTTCCTCG
The DNA here is from genome assembly GCF_052246675.1 of Nonomuraea sp. KM90. Classification (NCBI taxonomy): domain Bacteria; kingdom Bacillati; phylum Actinomycetota; class Actinomycetes; order Streptosporangiales; family Streptosporangiaceae; genus Nonomuraea; species Nonomuraea sp. KM90. Next base: position 15,767 of record NZ_JBQQCB010000168.1, read on the forward strand.
CCCGGCACGCCCCCGGCCAGTACAAGATCACCATGATGAGCGCCTCGATGGGCAACCTCCTGTGGCTGCCGGACGTCAGCGGCGAGGCCTACCCCACGCCCGGCGACCTGCTGCGCGACCTGCTCCCCCTGCGGGTCGCGGAGATCGAGGGCCTGCTGGAGCGCGGGGTGACCTGGATCCAGCTCGACTCGCTGAGCTACAACCACCTCATCGACCCGGGCTTCCGCGCCCGCGTGCTCGGGGCCGCCGCGCCCGACCCGGCGACCCTCCTCGACCTGACGGTCTCGATCGACGCCGCCCAGGTACGCGCGGCCAAGCAGGCCAACCCGGACGTCACGGTCGCCATGCACATCTGCCGCGGCAACAACCGCAGCGCGTGGGCCGCCAAGGGCGGCTACGAGCCGGTCGCCGAGCGGCTGTTCGGGGAGGTGCCGGTGGACCGGTTCCTGCTGGAGTACGACACGGAGCGGGCGGGCGGGTTCGAGCCGCTGCGCTTCGTCCCCCAGGGCACGATCGTCGTGCTCGGGCTGGTCTCCTCCAAGGTGCCCCGGCTGGAGTCGCAGGACGAGCTGCGCCGCCGGATCGACGAGGCGGCCAAGTACGTGCCCATGGAGAACCTCGCCCTCAGCCCGCAGTGCGGCTTCGCCTCCACCGCCAGGGGCAACCTGCTGACCGTGGACGAGCAGCGGCGCAAGCTGGAGCTCGTGGTGGACACGGCGCGCATGGTCTGGGGCTGACCCGGCCCTCATGACACACGTCACTGGTCGCAGACGTCACCTGTGGCAGGGGTCGCGGAACGGGAGGCCGGGGACGAAGGCCGTCCACTCCTCGCGGGTGAGGGAGCGGGCGGCCTGGGCGCACGCGGTCGCCGAGGCGTCCGCCGCGAGCGCCGCCGTGTCCCACTCCCAGACGGCGTAGGCGTCGCCGGTCACCTGGACGAGGTCGGCCGCCGCGGCGACCAGGGTCCTGCCGTCACCCGTGAACGCCAGGGCCCGCACCTCGCCTCCGTGGCCGGTCAGAGCGGGGCCGAGGGGAACGCCGGTGGCGGTGTCCCACAGCCGTACGGTGCGGTCCAGGCTCCCGGTGGCCAGGTACGTCCCGTCGGGGGCGAAGGCCACGGCCTGGACCTGGCCGGTGTGACCGGTCAGGGGCCCGCCGTGCGGCCGGGCGGTGGACACCTTCCAGAGCCGGGCCGTCCGGTCCTCGCTGCCCGACAGCAGCAGCGCGCCGCCGGGGCCGAAGGCCAGCGACGTGACCGGCAGGGTGTGGCCGCGCAGCACTCCGCGCTGCCGGCCTGTCGCCACCTCCCACAGCAGCACCGACCCGTCCGCGGTGCCCACGGCGAGCAGGGTGCCGCCGTCCGGGCTGAAGGCCGCCGCCGTCACCCGCGCCGGATGCCCGGCCAGGGGCGCGCCGCTCGCCCGGCCGTCGGGCAGCGTCCAGACCCGGACCGAGGCGTCCGGGCCGGTCGTGGCCAGGAGCCGGCCGTCCGGGCCGTAGGCCAGGGGGCGGCCGTGTACGGAGGCGGGGCCGTCGAGGATGGTGGTGTTCAGGCCGCGGTCGTCGTCGAAGGAGCCGGAGGCGGCCAGCGAGTGGCCGTCGGGGCCGAGGGCCACGCCGTCCACGAGATCGTCGGGCCGGATGCGCAGCCGCTCGCCGCGCCATCGGGCCGACCGCACGTCCCATGACCAGATGCTCCCGTAGCCGGCGCGGCTGCCGTCGTACGGCTGGACCACGAGGCGGCCGGCGTCGGCGCTCAGCACGGCCTGGGTGGTGTCCGGGCGCTCGTACCAGCGGGGCGGGACCGGCCGGTCGGCCGGGACCTGGCCGCCTTCCGGACCGATCAGCGTGAGCCGGTGGCGGGTGCCGCGCGGGAGCCGCCACAGCCGTACGGTGGCATCGGCGCTCGCGCTGGCCAGCACCCCGCCGTCGGGGCTGAACGCGACGGCGTTGACCGCGTGCGTGTGGCCGGTCAGCGGGTCGCCCAGGGGCCGGCGGCCGCGCACGTCCCAGAGCCTGATCGTGCCGTCCTGGCTCGCGGTGGCCAGGACGCCGCCGTCCGGGCTGAAGGCCGCCGAGGTGATCAGGCCGGTGTGGCCGGTGAGCGGGCGGCCCACGACGCGCCTGGTGGCGACGTCCCAGAGCTGGATGCGCTCGCTGCCCGTGGTGCCGGCCAGGAGCCTGCCGTCCGGGCTGAACGCGAGCGCGGCGACCTCCTCCCGGGGCTCCGGCGTGACGCTCCCGGCGGCGGGTTCGAGCGGATCGCCCGTCAGCCTGCCCGAGGCGACCTCGAACGTCCTGATCGGGCCGCGCGGGTAGGCGGCGGCGATGAGGGTGCCGTCGGGGCTGAACGCGACCGGCCCCGGCGCACCCTCCAGGGAGTGCAGGGCGGCCACCGGCGTGCCCGAGGCCGCGTCCCACAGCCGGGACGCGCCGGTGGAGCCGCCGGCCGTGGCCAGGAGGCTGCCGTCCGGGCTGAACGCGGCCCACTGCCGGGTCCACGGTGTGCGCTCGCCGCCGGTCCAGCCGCGGCGCGTGGCGGTGTCCCAGACGCGTACCCGTCCGGTCGGGCCGGCCACGGCCAGCCGGGTGCCGTCGCCGCTGTACGCCACCGCCATCCCGTCCTCGTCCCCTTCGCCGCCCGCCACCGGCCACGCCACGGGGGCCAGCCGGGTCGTGTCCCACATCCGCAGCGGCGCGCCCCGGCCGGTCGCGGCGAGGGTGGCGCCGTCGGGGCCGAAGGCGACGGAGTGCACCTCGCCCGGGAACCCGCCCAGCACCGCGAGCTGCGGGCGGGCCGTGGCCGCGCGGATCGCCGCCCTGGTCTCGGGCGACGGCGGGACGATCCGGCCGGCGGCCACGGCCAGCAGTCTGGCGGTCTGGGGCGCGGTGATCGCCAGTGCCTGGCTCTGGGCGACGAGCTGGCGGCTGAGCGCCTGGTCGCGCTGTGCCCGGGCGCGTTCGCGTTCGGCGTCCGCGGCGATGTTGCGCAGCACCAGGCCCGTGGCGGCGGTCAGGAGCACGGCGACCATCGCGGCCAGCACGGTGATCACCGTACCGCGGCGGCGCTCGCGGCGGGCGGCCGCGCGCAGCGCCGACTCCAGGAAGGCCCGCTCCAGGTCGTCGAGCTCGATCCGGGTACGGCCGGCCGCGGCCCACGTCGTCACCTGCTCGAACAGGGTGCCCCGCGGCAGGTCGCCGTCGCGGCGGCCGTGGTCGCGCCAGTAGCGGGCCGCCGAGCGCACCCGCGCGAGGACGCCGAGCC
>NZ_JBQQCB010000169.1:0-19010 GCF_052246675.1 Nonomuraea sp. KM90
CGGCCAGCGGGTCGGCGACCGGTACGCGCGCACCTTCGCCGCGGTCTGCCTCGCCCGGTCGGAGCCCGCGCACTGGCTCGCCGCGGGCGTGGAGTCGCTGCTGCGTCCCGGCGCCCGCATGCCGCGCGAGACGACCGAGAGCCTGTTCCTGGATCTCGCCATGCGGTACGCGGGCCGCTCGGCGCTGTCCCTGTCACGACCGGCCTGAAGGGGCGGGCACATGGATCTCACCATCGAGGCCGCCCTCGACACGGCCGCCCGGCTCGACCAGGCTCTCGGCGACCCCATGGACGAGCGCAACCCCGCCTCCTTCCACGCGGCCGTCGCGACCGACAGGGAGGGCAGGTTCCCCCAGCACCTCTGCGACGCGGCGTTCTCGTGGGGGCTCGCCGAGCACCTGATCCCCGCCGTCTCGGGTGGCTCGCTGCGGTCCCTGGATCACTGTGTCGCCCTGCTCCGCGTCCTGGCGCGGCGCGACCTCACGGCGGCGTCGGCGATCGCGGCCGGCTTCCTGGCCGGCCTGCCCGTCTGGCAGCACGGCACGCCCGCCCAGCGCCGGGCGGTCGCCGCGCTGCTGCGCCGGCACGAGTTGCTGGGCCTGCCGATCGGCGAGGCCGAGCACGGCGTGGACGTCACGGCCGACACCCGGCTCGAAGCCCTGGCCGGGGCGGGGCGCGCGTGGAGCCTGAGCGGCAGGACCACGCTCGCCGGCCACGACGGGCACGTCGCGGGCACCACCCTGCTGGCCCGCACCGGCGCCGGCGTCACCGCGTTCCTGCTGCTGCGGGAGGCGGACCGCGGCGGACACTGGCGATCCGACCCCGCGTACGAGACGCACGGCCTGCGCGGTTCGGCGCTCGGCCGGCTCACGCTGTCGGGCTTCCCCGCGGGCCCCGCCGAGACGCTGGGCCCGCCCGGGCAGGGGCTGGAGATCGCCGCGCGGACCTTGCCGGTGGCGCGGCTGGTGGTCGCCGGCCTGGCCCTCGGCGGGCTGGACACCTGCCTGCGCGCGGTCGTGGCGTTCGCCCGCTCCCGCATGTTGTACGGCGCGCCGATCCTGGAGCTCGAACCCGTCGCCGTCCGCCTGGCCGACGTCTACGCGGATGTGCAAATCGGCGAGGCCGTCTGCCACGAGTTGAGCCGCATCGCGCGTACCGACCCGCACCGCTTCCCCGCGGCCTCGGCACGCGTCGGCGACCTGGTCCCGGAGCTGGCCGGCGACGCCGTCGAGTCCCTGGCGATCGTGCTGGGCGCGCGGGCGTACTGCGCGACCGAGCACTGGCACGGCATCGTGGAGAAGATGCGCCGCGACGTGGCCGTGGTGACCGCTCTGGCGGAGTCCGACCAGCCGCCGCCGGACGAGCTGCCGCCCGACCCGTTCGTCCCGGTGCCGCCCGAGCTGGCCTGGCTCGGGGTGCCCGCGGCGGAGGCCCCCGATCACGGCGACCCCCTCGCGCGGGCCCGCGCCCTCGTCCACGAGGAGGGCCTGCCAGGACCGTACGCCCCCCGCCTGCTGGAGCTGCTCGACCGCCTCACCTCACGTGGCGGGACGGCGCCCGGTCTGGACGCCGCCGCGGCCTGCGCCTCGGCCTGGTTGCGCGGGCAGCGCCGGGACGACTTCCACGCCACCGGGGCGTGGCTGCTGTTGTGCCTGCGACGGATCGCCGCCCGGCTGGGCGAGCCCCAGCCCGCGGACACCGGCCTGCGCCGGCAGGCGGTGGACCGCCTCGAACGCGACCACGACGAGCGACGGCTCTTCTCCGACATCGAGGTGCCCTGAGATGACCATGACCGATCAGCGCCGGGCGCCGCAGCGCCTCCGCGTGAGCCTCAGCGACGGCAACACGAGCGAGCTCGTCGTCTTCCCGGCCGCCGAGGAGGACGCCCCAGTCGTGCTCTGCCTGCCTGCCATGGGCGTGCGGGCGAGCTACTACACGGCGGTCGCCGTCGAGCTCGCCGCGCGCGGGCACACCGCGGTGCTGGCCGACCTGCGCGGCAACGGCGGCAGCTCGGTCCGCCCGTCGCGCTCGACCACGTTCGGCTACGCCGAGATGCTCGAAACCGAGCTGCCGGAGATCGTCGAGGCACTGCGCCGGGAGTTCGGCGCCGAGCGGATCACGCTGTTCGGGCACAGCCTCGGCGGCCACCTGAGCGTGCTGCACGCCGCCACGTCGCCGCACGTGGCCGCCACCGTGCTCGTCGCCACCGGAACGAGCTGGTACGGCCGCGTCGCCGGGATACGCAGGCCGGCCAGGTTCCTGGGCCTGCAGATCATCAGGATCGCCACCGCGCTGCACGGCTACCTGCCCGGCTGGGTGCCCTTCGCGGGCAAGGAGGCCCGCGGCGTGGTCCGCGACTGGATGCACGACGCCAGGCACGGCGCCTACCTCATCCACGGCAGCCGGGTGGACTACGAGGCGGCCCTGTCCCGCTCCACGGTCCCCGCGCTGTTCGTCGTACTTCCCGGGGACCGCTACGTTCCCGAATCCTGTTCGGAGCATCTCGCCGCCAAGCTCCGGTCGGCCAGTGTCACGTGGGCGGAGATCCCACCCGAGGACGTCGGGCTGGAAAGGACACACCACTTCCGCTGGGCGCACCGGCCCGGCGCGGTCGTCGACGCCGCCGTGAAGTGGCTCGGATCGAGGAACACGGAGGTCACGTCATGACTCAGACGGTCCAGGAAGCGACCCGCGCCGACATCGCGGCGATCGACATCAGCGACATCTGCACGCCCGACTACACCGCCAAGCTCGAACGCATCAGGTACGAGGCCGCGCTGGTGTTGTCCCGCATCGCCATGCGGCACCTGTTCGCCACGGGCGAGGCCGTGCACGACCCGGAGGCGCCGCCGCCGTCCAGCGGGTCGGAGCGGCAGCCGTACTTCTTCCGCAAGCGCCTGATCGAGTACCTCGCCGACCGCGGCGACCTGTTCCGCGACGGCTACGTCTACCGCCCCACCCCCGAGCTGGTAGGGCGCGCGCAAACCCCCGAGGACGTCTACCTGGCCGGGGTGTCGTCGCCGGACACGGCCACCATGGTTGCGCTGCGCGCCGTCGAGTCGGTCGCCGGGGAGGTCCTCCAGGGCCGTGACGGGCTGGCCGCGATGGAGGAGCGGATCGGCGTCGCGGAGACCTGGGACATCTGGCAGTACCTCATGGTGGACGTGGCACCCAAGCAGACCTGCAACAGCCTCGTGGCCCGCGTGCTCGACCAGCGCCTGCGCGCGGGCGACCCCATCGTGGTGTTCGAGGGCGGCGCCGGCGTCGGCGCCACCATCCGCGCCGCCCTGCAGATCGACGGGTTCCGCGAGCGGGCCAGGGCGATCAGGCACTACGGCTTCACCGACATCAGCCGCGAGCTCATGCGCGGCGCCAGGGAGATGCTCGGGCAGGAGGCGCCGGAGCTGCTGGCCGTCACCTCCTTCGACCGGGTCGACCTCGACGACCTGGACTCCTACGACGACGTTCCCTACCTGCGGGACGGCTCGGCCGACCTGATCATCCTGGAGAACGTCCTGCACGACGTCGAGAACCTCCACGAGGTGCTGCGCTCCTGCCACCGCATCCTCAAGCCCGGCGGCTGGCTCGTCTTCACCTCGGGGAACCGTACGCGGGCCGGCATGTTCTTCCCCTGCGAGGTCCTGCAGACCAGCCTGCACAGCTACAACCGGGCGGTCCTGGACCCGCCGCGCCGCGTCAACGTCGGCTACCTCACCCAGCAGGAGTGGGCGCGCTCGCTGACCGACGCCGGGTTCCCCTCGTTCCGGGCGCTGCCGGGCGAGAGCGACCTCGAGTTCTGGCCGTTCGGCGGCTTCGTCGCCGAACGCGCCTGACTCCCGCCCGGCGGGGAAGCCCGGCAGAGCGACGGGACGGCCGGCCCGCGTACCGCCGTGGCCGCGGGGCGCGCTCGGTCGCTCGGCGGTCGCCTTCCCGCTCGCCGTACACCCCATCCCGCGCGTCGCACACGCTCCGCCGACGAGTTCAGGCGAGGTGCTCCCGGGTCCAGGCGGCCAGTGAGCGCAGGCCCAGCTCGGAGGGCGAGCCCGGCTCGGCCGTGTGCAGGGCGAAGGTCTGGTCCTGTTCGCCGACGGGGGCGAAGGCCTCGTAGCCCAGGGCCAGGTCACCGGCCACGGGGTGGTGGTAGTACTTCACGCCGTTGCTGCGGCGGATCACATTGTGGTCGGCCCACCACCGGCGGAAGTCCGCGTCGCGGGTGGACAGGTCACCGACGAGCTCGGCGAGCAGCGGGTCGGCGGGGTAGCGGCCGGCGTACAGGTGAAGGGCGGCGACGGCGTCGCGGGCAGCCTGCTCCCAGTAGGTGTACAACGTCCGGGCCGCCTCGTCGAGGAAGATGAAGCGGGCCATGTTGCGATCCCGGTGCGGCAGCGCGTCGAAGTCGGTCAGCAGGGCGCGGGCCAACCGGTTGGCGGCCAGCACGTCGAGGCGTCGTCCCGTCACCATGGCCGGGACGTCGCCGACGGAGTCGAGGGCCAGGCGAAGGCCGGCGCGCAGCCGCTGCGGCGGCATCGGGGCGGCAGGGGGGCGGACCGGCCGGTTCAGGGTGTACAGGTGCTCGCGCTCGGTGTCGTTCAGCGCCAGCGCGCGGGCCACGGCGTCCAGGACGGCGTCGGACGCGTGGACGCGGCCGCGTTCCAGCCGGATGTAGTAGTCGGCGCTCACGCCGGCCAGCAGCGCCACCTCCTCCCGGCGTAGCCCGGGCACCCTGCGCGTGCCATGCCGCAGCGGCAGGCCGGCGTCCTTCGGGGTGATGCGCGCCCGGCGTGAGCGCAGGAACTCGGTGATTTCCCGCTGGCCCGGCGCGGCGGAGGGTGCGCTCATACCTCCAGGCTAGTGCGGAGCCACACCAGAGGGGGTCTGCCATGCCCCCGGTGGAACGCGCCCCCTCTCGGGGCGTGGCGGCGGGCGCGCCGCTGGTTGCCTGGAGACGTGGCCACCATGGCCACCTGTTCCGCCGATCACGACGAAAGGGCGCCGCGGCATGTCCACGGAAACTTCCAGCGGTACGACGATCACCATCGGCAACGGACCGGCCGTCGGGCGGGTGGGCTACGGAGCGATGCAACTCACCGGCAGGCAGGTGTGGGGCGACTACCCCGACCGGCAGGCCGGAATCGGGCTGCTGCGCGCGGCCGTGGACGCCGGGGTGACGTTCATCGACACCGCCGACGTGTACGGCCCGCACAGCAACGAGCTCCTCATCCGGGACGCGCTGCACCCCTATCCGGACCACCTGGTCATCGCGACCAAGGGCGGCTTCGTCCGCGGGGGCTTCGACTACTCCACCCTCGACGCCGTCGGCAACCGCAACTACCTGCGCCAAAGCGCCCACATGAGCGCACGTCGGCTGGGTGTGGAGCACATCGATCTCTACTACCTGCACAGTGGGCGCGCCACCGACGCCCCGTTCGAGGAGCAGATCGCCACCCTGGCCGAACTGCGCGAGCAAGGGCTCATCCGCGACATCGGCCTGTCCAACATCACCCTGGAACAGTTCCACGCGGCCCGGGCCATCACCGACATCGCCGCCGTCACCGCCCTGTACAACCTCGGGAACCGCACCGGAGCCACCCTGCTGACGGCCGCCGAGGCAGCCGGGACCGCGTTCTCGCCCTGGCACCCCGTCACGCTCGGCGACGGTGGCGACCTCGATCGCGTCACCGCCGCTCTTGAGCCGATCGCCCGCCGCCACGGTGCGACTCTCCAGCAGATCGCGCTCGCCTGGCACCTGCACCGCTCGCCCGTCACGCTCCCGATCCCCGGCACGACCAGCCTGCGTCACCTCAAGGAGAACCTCATGGCTCATGACCTCCACTTGAGCGCGGAGGAGATGAACACCCTGACCACCCTGGCACCGGAGAACTAGGAACTCCGCGGAGCCCGCCTGACCGCATCCCAGGCGCGTTCAGGAGGCCGACGCGGCCCACCGGTGCCTTGGCGGATGGGCATCGCGATGGCGAACGCCCGGACGCTGACCGAACGGCAATGGCCGGCCCCGGTGACGGGTGGATCAAACCAGGACGTGCCCACCGTCCACCGTGAGGACGGTCCCGGTGGCGAACCGTTCCGTCATCAGGAACACGAACGCCTGGGCGATGTCCTCGACCTCGCCGACCCGCCCCACCGGGATCGCCGCGCCGACCTCGGCATACATCCGTTCCCGCTCCTCCTCGTCCATCGCCGACCACAGGGGCGACCGTACGAAGCCGGGCGAGACGACGTTCACCCTCACGGGCGCGAGCTCGACGGCCAGCGCCTTGGTGAGCGCCTCCATGGCACCGCAAATGCTCGCCGCGACCGCCCAGCCCGGGCCCGGCCGGTCCTTGGCGGTGCCGGTGGTGAGGGTGATCGAGCCGTCCTTGCGCAGGTGAGGCATCGCGGCACGGACCGCCCTCAGCGCGCCGAAATAGCGCAGGGCGAAGAAGTTCCGTGCCGCTTCCAGATCGAGCGTGTCCATCGGCATCAGCGTCAACGGCTCGCCCGCGGTGAACACCAGATGGTCGAACTCACCGACGCCGTCGAAGAACTCGCCCACCGCCCGGGTGTCGGCGAGATCCACGACATGGCCCCCGGAGCCGCCGGGCAGCCGGGACAGAGCGTGGTCGACGCTGGCCCGCCGGCTGGAGGCGACTGTGACCACGGCGCCCTGCCGCGCGGCCGCCTCCGCGGTGGCCAGCCCGATCCCCGACGTGCCGCCGAGCACGATGACGCGTTGACCCTGTAGATCCATGATCGTGTCCTTTGAGAAGAGAAATTCGAGAAGAGAAATCCGACTCCTCCACGATGAACCCGGCCGATCGCTGCCGTCCAAGACCCTTTCGTCGACCTGTAATACCCTTTGGGTAATGAAAGGCGGAAGGAGGCGCTGGTGGACGTCGATCTGCGGAAGCTGCGCTACTTCGTCGCGGTGGCCGAGCGGCTGCACTTCGGGCGGGCCGCCGAGGCTCTGCACATCGCGCAGCCGGTCCTGTCCCGCCAGATCCGCGCGCTGGAGGAGGAGCTGAAGGTCCAGCTGTTCGTACGGAACAGGCGGGCCACCGAGCTCACCTCCGCGGGTGAGCAACTACTCGCCGACGCCCGCCCGCTGCTGGCGGCGTCCCAGGCGCTGCGCCGTCGCGTCAGTCGCGCAGCCCGCGGCACGGACGTGTTCACCGTCGGATTCATGCCCGGGCTGATCGTCACGCCGGCGGTCCAGGCGCTCCGCGAACGCCATCCCGGGCTCACCGTGGAGGTGATGCGCACCACCTGGGACGACCAGACCGAGGTCATCCACGACGGCCGGGTGGACGTCGGCTACGTGCGCCTGCCGATCGACCAGCGCGGGCTCCGCGTCCGGCCGCTGCTCGCCGAGCCACGTGTCGCCGTGCTGCCCACCGGCCACCGGTTGGCGGGCAAGGACGTCGTCGGCATCCCCGACCTCGCCGACGAACACCTCCTGCAGGACCCCGATGCCGTTCCCGAATGGCGCGACATCGCCACCGAGCTGCGGCGGCCGGGTGGACGCCGCCCCGGTCCGGCCTTCCACTCGGTGGAGGAGAAGCTCGAACACGTCGCGCAGGGCCACGGCGTCATCGTCCTGCCGCTGTCGGTGGTGACCTTCTACACCCGGCCCGACGTCACCTACGTCCCGATCGCCGACATCCCACCGAACCAGGTGTGCCTGGCCTGGGACAGCACCCGCCGCAACCCGCTGATCGGCGAGTTCGCCGCCATCGCCACAGACCTGCAGGGCCGAGCCGATGAGCCGCCCCCGTGCGTATGAGCCGCGGATGTGGCCTCTCGTCCGACCTGTCGAGCTGGTCTTGCTTTCTCATTTGATGTGGCGGATTTCGGGGAACGGGACGCCGGCGGAGATCCGCCAGGCGAGCCGCAAAGCCCTCGACCGGCGCGATGGCAGCCGCCACGATCAATACCGGGCGCGCCGGTGATCCTGGGCTCGGGGAACGTCCTGATGTCGCCGGCCGACGCCTACCTGTGCATCGTGGCCAAGAGCGGGAGCGGGGCGCAGGTGTTCCTCCCGTTCGAGGGCGACCAGGTGCTGTGATCTTCAGCGGAGGTCTCGTGGATCAACACCGAGGAGATCCAGGAGACGGAGTTGGACGAGCTTGCCGGTGGGGATGGCGGGTCGTCCGGCGTACAAGCCGTCGACCTTGGTCGCGCCGTGGGTGGTGAGTGCCTGGCGGACCCGGCGGTTCGATCGGGCAGAAGAGCGCGGTAGGGGGCGCAGGGAGTCGGGTTCGCGGGTCGCCGAGTGCTGGGAATGGGCCCCGCGCCGGGTCGGCTGACGGTGGAACGGGACGGAACGCCTTCGAGGAAAGAGGAATCGAAGGTGGAGAGGCTCTCATGAAACCCTTGAAGCAGCGCGTGGTCGCCGCGGTGGCCGCGCTCGCGCTGACGTCCGGGCTGCTCGGGCAGGCCTCTCCGGCGTCGGCCGTCTCCGGCGTCATCGTGTACGGGTGGGGGCTGAACGGATCGGGCCAGGTGGGAAACGGCGGCATAGGGCCCCCGCTGCCGACGCCCGCTCCGGTGTCCGGCCTCGCCACCGACGTCACCCAGGTCAGCGGCAGCGGCGGGGTGAGTGCGGCTCGGCACTCCGACGGCTCGGTGTGGACCTGGGGCAGCGATCGGCGGCTGGGCTACCCGAGCCCGTCCCGCTCGACACCGGCCCGGGTCCCCGGGCTCCCTTGGATCAGCCAGGTCAGTGCAGGGACGGGGCACGTGCTCACCGTCGACGGCCAAGGAAAGGTATGGGGGTGGGGCGACAACTTCTTCGGCGAACTGGGCGTGACCGGCCCGGCCACCAGCGTGACGCCGGTAGGCGCGCCGATCTCCACCGTCGTCCAGGTCGCCGCCGGGCGCGACTTCAGCCTCGCGCTGAAGTCCAACGGTGAGGTGTTCGCCTGGGGCGGCAACGGGTTGGGCCAGCTGGGCAACGGCACCGTGAACGCCGGAGGCCCGACCCCGGTGCGGGTGGCCGTGCCGTACGGGATCGTGCAAATCGCGGCGTGGGGCAACTTCGGCGTGGCGCTGCGCAACGACGGCTCGGTGTGGACCTGGGGACGAAACACCAACGGGCAGCTCGGAAACGGCACGACCGCCAATGCCGTGCCCACACCGGTGCGGGTGGACCGGCGTGTGTCCGGCATCGTCCAGATCGGCGCAGGCGACAACCACGCCATGGCACTGGGCGGCGATGGCACCGTATGGACCTGGGGCGCCAACGACCACGGTCAGATCGGCGACGGCACGAAGGCCGACCGTCTGGTCCCCGTGCACCTCGGGCTGACCGGCATCACCAAGATCAACGCGGGCCGCGTGGGCTCCATGGCGCTCGACTCCGGCGGAAACCTCTCCTACTGGGGCAGCAACACCTCCGGTGAGGCTGCCAACGGGACGGTCGACATCACCGATGCCAACCCGATCACCCAGCCCACCAGGATCACCACCCTGCCCGGCGTGGTCACCATGAGCGTGGGGGAGTACACCCCGCTTGCGATCGCGGCCTCGCAGCACGCCGTGGTGCCCCACGTGATCGGCTTCAGCTGCCCCGTCGCCGCGGCCGCCCTGAGCGCCGCCGACCTGACCCCATCGTGCTCCTACAACGGCGGCACGGTGACCGCGCAGTCCATCCCGTCGGGGACCGTGGTGCCGAAGTTCACCGTGGTCGGCCTGTCCATGCGGGCCGTCGTGCCCGACGTGACGGATCTTTCGTGCACGGGCGCCTCCAACCAGGTCAGGGCTGCCGGGCTGGTGCCGCAATGCACAGGCACCGGCACCTGGGTCGGGAGCCAGTCACCAGCCGCAGGCCGCGTAGTCGATGCCGGCACCACCGTAACCCTGAGCATGCGCTCCGGCCCCCGCCCCTGATCCCGCCCCGCGTGACCTTGGAGGATTTTCAGCGGGTGGCGAGATCCACGACGTGGCCTCCGGAGCCGCCGGGACAGCGCGTGGTCGAGAAGGCGGGCGCCTGGACGGGCGACGTCCTCGATGACCTCGACCAGATCACGACCTTCGGTGATCGGACGCGACCCCGCCCATCCTGGCGGCTTGTGCGGGACGGTACGGCGGTCGCGTCCCAAAGGTGTCATGGGTCGCAGCGCAGTCGTCAGTGGAGGAGGAATCGGCGGACCGAACGCGGTGCGCGGCTTGGACTGGCTCGGGCATGACACCAGCTGCCTGGATCGCCAGTTTCCTGAACTGTCCTGTCACGATGAGCACCGCGATCGTACCGGCCATGACCAGCCAGCCCGGCCAACCGGAAAGCGATGCGTGCAAGGCGGCATCCGCGGCGCTCAGGGGTTTTCCGAGGAGCGCGGGCAGGGCGGAGGCGATCAGGTTCGCCGCGGCGTGCGCGACGACCGCCGGCCAGATGCTGCCGGCGGCGAGGCGCAGCCAGCCCAGCAGGGCGCCGAGCAGCACCGACGCGATGGTGAAGGCGAGTACGGCCAGGCCGCCCGGCAGTCCGGGATAGTGGTAGCCCTGCAAGGTGAACGGGGCGTGGAACACTCCCCAGATCACGCCGCTGGTCAGCAGGGCGCGCCAGAGCCCGAGCGGGAGGAGTTTGGGCAGCAGGTAGCTCCACCCGAACTCCTCGCCGAACGTCAACACCATCCCGAGCGGGAAGATCAGGAGCTGGGGCGCCAGCATGCCCGCCAGACCCTCGAGCGGCAGGGGATCGTGGAAGGCGAAGTGACCGGCGGACGAGCTGACGCCGAGCGCGGCGAGCGTCAGGAGCGGTGCGAGCAGGAGGCCGGCTGCGGTGTAGCCGGCCATCCGGGGCAGCGACCGCGACGGCAGGACGCCCGTCTCCCTGAGCAGGTCGCGCGGGCGGCGCAGCTCTCCTGTCACCGACGCCGTGATGAGCACTCCCAGCGTGGGCGTGTACATGGCGAGCATGAGGATGGGCGTGGCCGCGTCCCCTTGGACGTCACCTCCGCCGAACCAGAGGGCGGCTCCGGCGGCCCAGATGGCGCCGAAGGTGATGGTGAGGAACGCCGCGACCGTGAGCCATGGCACGGCGGGGCGGTGGAGCGTTTGTGTGGTCATGACCACGAACGGTAGGTATCACCCCGGTCCCCAGACGATGGAGCAGGCGGCCCGGTTGGTACTACAGTCCGCTGTAGTGCGCCCACCGGCCGCACTGCACGAGACTGAATGTCGTGCAGGAAAGATGGCAGAAGACCTGGCGGGGCAGCAGATATCTCTTACTCGGCCTGCCGACCGCGATGGCCACGATGATGGTGCTGCCGCTCCTGGCGGCCACGGCGTTGTCGACCGGGCTCGGCGGCATCGGGCTCGTCCTGTTTCCCCGGGCGATGGCCTTGCTGCGGCGCTGGGCCGAGTGGCACCGCCGGCGCGCCGCCGCTCTGCTGGGCAGGCAGGTGTCCCCCCGGCAGATGGCGCTGGGAACGGGGATTCGCGCGCGGTGGCGGCAGGTGCTCGATGACCCGGAGACCAGGCGTGACGTCCGCTGGGTGTTGCGGCACATTGTGACCGGCGTGCCGGCGGGGTTCGCCGCGCTGGCCTGCGTCGGTACGGTGGTGTTCACCGCGTTCGCGGCTCCGCTGTGGTGGTTGTTCCCCGCCGGCGCGCCGCTGCGACTGCTGGGTGCGTTCCCGGTGACCGGCTGGGGCAGCGCGCTGGGCATGGGGGCCGTTCAGATCGCGGGCTTCGCGGCCCTGGCGTACTGGGCGGTGCCCCGGCTCGCGGCCTTCCACGCGAGCAGGTGCCTGGCTGCGCTCGAGCCCTCGGCGCAGGATCAGCTCACCGAGCGCGTCGGCGAGCTGACCGAAAGCCGCGCGGGAGTGCTCGACGCCCACGGCGCTGAGCTACGCCGTATCGAACGGGACCTGCACGACGGCACGCAGGCCCGGTTGGTCGCCATCGCCATGCGGCTGGGGGTGGCCAGGGAGTCCCTCACCGACGGTTCCGCCGACCTGGCCGACCTGCTGCGCGAGGCCCACGAAGGCACCGAGGAGGCCATGGCGGAGCTCCGTGACGTGGTCCGTTCGATATATCCGCCGATCCTCGCCGACCGAGGACTCCCCGGAGCGCTGGCGGCGCTCACCACACGGTCGGGCGTGCCCGCCGAGATCGACCTCGGCGATCTCGGCTACTTACCCGCCGCCGTGGAGGCAGCCGCCTACTTCATCGTGGCCGAGACGCTCACCAACGCCGCCAAGCACAGCGGCGCCACCCGGGTACAGGTGCGGATCACCCGCGACCGCGGATGGCTGCTGATCGAGGTAACCGACAACGGCATCGGCGGGGTCGAGGAGTCCCGTGGCAGCGGCGTCACCGGCATCCGGCGCCGGGTCGCCGCACTCGACGGCACCATGATCGTCACCAGCCCACCAGGCGGCCCGACCGCCGTATCCGTGGAGTTGCCGTGCGAGTCGTGATCGCCGAGGACAACGTCCTGCTCTCCGCGGGTCTCGAACTCCTCCTGGGCACCAAGGGCATCGAGGTCGCCGCCGTCGTCACCGACCATCCCGCCCTGATCGAGGCCGTGGACCGGCACCGGCCGGACGCACTGATCGTCGACGTCCGGCTCCCCCCGTCCTTCCGTGACGAGGGCATCAAGGCCGCGCTGGAGATCCGGCGCGCGCATCCCGGCCTGCCGGTGCTCGTGCTGTCGCAGTACGTCGAGAAGGTCTACGCACGGGAGCTGCTCTCCGACGGCCGCGGGGGCGTCGGTTACCTCCTCAAGGACCGGGTGAGCCGGGTCAGCGAGTTCGTCGACGGCCTGCGCCGGGTGTCCGAAGGCGGCACCGTCATGGACCCTGAGGTCATCGCCCAACTCCTGGCGGGCGGCGGCACGAGCGCCGTCGGCACACTCACCAGCCGCGAACGTGAGGTGCTCACCCTGATGGCCCAGGGCCTCGGCAACAACGACATCGGCAAGCGGCTGTTCATCACCGACAACGCCGTGCACAAGCACATCGGCAACATCTTCGCCAAACTCGGCCTGCCACCCGCCGAGGGAGGCCACCGCCGGGTGCTCGCCGTACTGGCCTATCTGGACAGCACCTGAGCAGCCGGCCTGTTCCGCCAGCCCACGGACGTCACCGAGCCCAACGCTTCACCACGTACCCGGATCCGACGGAGAACCGAGCCTCCAGCGCTCAGAATTCGTGCGTGGCGGGAAGAGTTCGTTCCTGCCGCGGACCAGGGAGGGCGACAGTTCCGACCGGGTGCGGGTACGGACGAGGCCGGACCCCGCACCCAGTCGCCGCCGCTCGAGGTCAGGGCCTGATGAGGACCTTGAGGCTCTTGCGGCCGGCCATGTCCTGATAGCCGGCCGGGACGCCGTCGAGGCCGGTCGTGGCGTCGAACACCTTCCCCGGCTCGATGGTGCCGTCCAGGATGTCGGGCATCAGCTCCTTGATGTAGGCCCGGACCGGCGCGGGTCCGCCGGTCAGGCGGAGGTTGTGGCGGAAGAGGCCGCCGAAGCCGATCGGCGCGTCCTCGTACTGCGGGACGCCGACGCGGCTGATGACGCCGCCCGGGCGGACGACGCCGAGGGCCTGCTGGTAGGCGGGCATGGTGCCGACGGCCTCCAGGACCACGTGGGTGCCGTGCCCGCCGGTGAGTTCGCGTACCGCCTCGATGCCTTCCTCGCCGCGGGCGGAGACGACGTCGGTGGCGCCGAACTTGCGGCCGAGGTCGGTGCGGGCCTGGTGGCGTCCCATCAGGATGATCTGGTCGGCGCCCAGGCGCTTGGCCGACAGGACCGCCAGCAGGCCGACGGCGCCGTCACCGATCACGGTGACGCGGGTGCTCGGGTTGACGCCGCCGGCCACGGCGGCGTGGTAGCCGGTGCCGAACACGTCCGAGAGCGTCAGCAGGGACGGCATGAGGGCCGAGTCCGCTTCGACGGGCAGCTTGACCAGGATGCCGTCGGCGAGCGGGACGCGGACCGCCTCGGCCTGGCCGCCCTCGAACGACGAGCCGCCCCAGAAGCCGGCTTGCGGGTGGGTGCAGGAGGTGTGCAGGCCCTCGCGGCAGAACTGGCAGGTGTTGTCGGAGATGGCGAACGGCGCCACGACCAGGTCGCCCCGGTTGAGGGTGGTCACCTCCGGGCCGGTGTCCTCGACGATGCCGATGAACTCGTGCCCCATCCGGGCGGGGCCGTCCTCCGGCCTCATCGAGCCGTAGGGCCACAGGTCGCTGCCGCAGATGCAGGACGCGGTGATGCGGACCAGCGCGTCGGTGGGCAGCTTGATGACCGAGTCGGGTACCTGCTCGACGCGGACGTCGCCGGCGCCGTACATCAGGGTTGCACGCATCAGAAGGTCTCCGTTTCAGACGGTTGTCTCTCTCGGGTGGCGCAGGGTTGCGTCCAACCTGCTGATGCCAGGAAACCCGCCTGGCCGCGCGCGAGGCAGAGCGCGTTTATGGGGGGACAAGCTCAACCCCCTTACCGCCGCCACTTGCGCGAACCCTGCGGCTACCGTGGAGGGCATGGACCACCGGCCCGACCACCGCGCCCAGATCCGGGACTTCCTCGCCACCCGGCGCGCCAAGCTCACCCCTGAGCAGGTCGGGCTGCCCACCAGCGGCCGGCGCCGGGTCCCCGGGCTGCGCCGCGAAGAGGTCGCGGTGCTGGCCGGTGTGAGCACCGAGTGGTACACCCGGCTGGAGAAGGGCCACATCGGCGGCGTGTCCGAAGAGGTGCTCGACGCGGTGGCCCAGGCCCTGCGCCTGGGCCAGGACGAACGCACCTACCTGTTCGACCTGGCCCACGCCGCCCGGCCCGCCCGCCGCGCGCCCTCGCGCCGCAAGGACGTCCAGGTCCCGCCGCAGGTCCAGTGGATGCTGGACTCCATGACGATGTCGGCGGCGTTCGTACGCAACGGCCGCCAGGACATCGTCACCCACAATGCGCTGGCCCGGGCCCTGCTCGCGCCGGTCTTCGACAGCCCTGCCACCACGCAGTACGGCCGCGCCAACATCGCCCGCTACGTCTTCCTCGACCCGGGCTCGCAGCAGTTCTTCGTCGACTGGGACGAGGCCGCCGTGGTCAGCGCCGCGCTGCTGCGCGCCGAGGCCGGACGCAGGCCCCATGACCGGGCCCTGCGCGACCTCGTCGGTGAGCTGTCCACGCTCAGCACCGAGTTCCGCAGCCAGTGGGCCGTCCACGACGTACGTATCCGCCACGACGGCAGCAAGCGGCTGTGGCACCCGCAGGTCGGCGACCTGGAGCTGACCTACCAGTCCCTCGACCTGCCCATGTCCGACCGGACGGCGTACGGCCTCACCATCTACACCGCCGAACCGGGCGGCACCTCAGAAGAGCGGCTCAAGCTCCTGGCCAGCCTGGCAGCCACCCAGCCGGCACACCCCAGCAGCCAGCCGCGTTGAAGCGCGCCGGCCTGCTCACCGGCGCAGTCAGCCGGGCGCTGCGAACGACTCGCCGTGCCCCGGGGGATTACCCTCCGTCCTCGTCCACGCCCCGCCGTCTGGGGGATCGTCGGCTCCACCCCGGTGGCGTACGGCATGTCGCGCCCCACCGCCCAGCGGTTGTCCGGCGCGGGGTGGAAGATCACGCGGTGGGCCAGCAGGGAGTTGCGTTCGACCAGACCGGCTTGTCCTGCGGGCCGGGGCCGGGGCCGGATACCGCCGTAGCTCCGCGTGGCGGCCACTACACGCTGTGAGCGAAATGGATACTGAACGGTATGCGTGTCGATTTCGACCCCGAGGCCCTGGGTGGGGCGGCTTTCTTCAAGTTCATGACGTCGGTCGTCGTTCCGCGTCCGATCGCGTGGGTGTCCACCGTCACACCCGATGGAGCGGTGGACAACCTCGCTCCTCACTCCTTCTTCAGCATCGCCAGCACCGATCCGCCGATCGTGCAGTTCACCTCGATCGGCCGCAAGGATTCCCTGCGCAATGTCGAGGACACCGGTGAGTTCGTCGTCAATTTCTCCTCCGAACCACTGCTGCATCTGATCCGCGACACCGCCACCGATTTCCCCCGGACCGTCAGCGAATTCGGTACCGCGGGAATCGAACGCGAGCCCAGCCGTCATGTGCGACCTCCCCGGGTGGCCGCCTCTCCCGTTGTCCTGGAGTGCCGTTCGCACACCACTCTGCGCATGGGCAACTCCACCCTGGTCTTCGGCAGGGTGTTCCTCGCGGCGGTGCACGAGGAGTACATCGTCAACGGCCGGCCTGACGCCGAGCGGTTGCGCCCGCTGACCAAGCTCGGCGGCGACGAGTGGGGAACGCTGGGCGAGATTCTGCACCTGAACCGCATCCCCTATGAGGAGCCCCAAGACGCATGAGTCATTCGATCGGAATAGGACCGTAGAGGGCTGTTCAATTTTCGTCGCGGCGCTGGTCTTCTGGGTGGCGACCCATCCGAACTACTTCATGTAGCCCGCGGCGGGCCTACGCTCGACGAGCGCGGGAGCGCTCGGGAACCGCAGTTCCCCGGGCGCCCAGCGCATGGACGAACCGGCTTCCCCTCTGGCAACCGGCCGCACCCCCTCCTGGATACCGGTAACCGCCCGGGCGCACTACGCGAACGCCGCTGATCCGGCCGGTAACCCCCTTGCGCAGCCGCTACTTGCCCCCCATGGGCCGAATGGGGGGACGCGTCACGGGGCGCCGGAGGTCGTTGAATCGGGCACGCCTGACATACCGCGGACATACCGCTCGTCCGTATCGTTCCTCCACATCGGTCCAAGGAACGAAAGGGACATGAGAATCATGCGGATATCGGTCGGAATTACCGTCCTGGCAGTCGCCGCCGGACTGCTCGCGGGAGTCCAGCCGGCGGGCGCCGCCACGACACAAGCAGCAGCGTGCAGCGTCAGCCCAGGCATTCCTTACAAGGATGGCGCTCACGTCAGAGGTACGGTCGCGTGGGTCGGCGACTGCGGGCAGATGACTCTGAAGGTGCAGCGCAAGCGATGGTACGGCTGGCAGACCATGAATTCGGACACGTGGACCAAGGACCCCGACAAGAAGGTCGGACTCCCGGCGAAATGTGGTGACGGCACCTACGACTGGCGTGTCTGGGTCTACGCAGAAAAAGCTGGTGGCTTCACCAACAGCAGCAGGAAGATCACTTGCTGATCCCGATCTCGTGAGGACCGTTTTGCAGGGTACGGCATCCGGCACGCCCCTCATTTACGCCCTTGGCGGCGGCCGGGAGAGCGGCGCTTCGTTCCGGGAGTAGCCGTAGGAGGTGCAGCGGCAGGTGAGTCGTTCCGGCTGCGCGCGGTCCACCTGATACGTCCGGTTTCGAGGCAGGTGGATGGATCGCTGCGCCTCAAGCGGTCATGCCCTGGACCTGCTGATCAGGAACCACCTGGCCGGCCTCGGTCAGGGTCTTGCGCACCACTCCGACTGACACCTTCACCTCGGCAGCGATGGTGCGGATGGACTCGCCGCGCTGCCGCCGCGACAGGATGCGGCACGCTTGTCGTCGTCGACCACCGGCAAGCCGTCCTGGTCCTGCCGGCGCCGCGAAGCGAAGCCTTGGCCTCGCCCGTCGCTTCCCGCTGGGTTCGGCGCCTATGGCACAGTCATGAGCGTGCCGCTGGACGAGTTGCCGAACTGGTTGCCGGCCTGGTGTCTTGACCATCTGGGCGGCGAACCCGCCGACGTGCTGTTCCGGACCCAACAGGTCTCGATGGTGTTCGGTCTGCGGTTGGCCGGTGGCCGGGACGTGGTGGTCAAGGCACGTGCCGACGACGGCCGGGCGGCGTCGTGTGTTGCGGCGCAGGCCCGGCTGGCCGAGCGCGGGTTTCCGTGTGCCCGGCCGCTGACGCCGGTGGTCGGTGTCGGTGCGCTGGCCGTGCACGCTGAGGAATTCCGGCCCGGCGGCGAGGTGCTGCACGGGAACTCGCCGGACATGGCCGTGCGTTGCGCGGAGGTGTTCGCTCGGCTGATGGCCGAACTCGCCGGTGTGATCGTCACGCCGCCGTTGCCGAATCCGCCCTGGGTACGCTGGGACGAGACCGGTTCTGAGACGTGGCCGGCGATCGACTTCCTCGACGGCCTGGACCAGACTGTCGTGCCCGAGCACATCGTCGAGGCGGCTGAGCGGACCCGGGAGCGGCTGCTGACCGCCGGTCTGTCGTACGTGTTGGGCCACGCCGATTTCGAGGCGCAGAACCTGCGGTGGCAGGGGCGGCAGGTGTGGGCGGTGCACGACTGGGACAGCCTGGCGTGGCAGCCGGAGGCGGCGCTGGTGGGAGCGGCGAGCGGGTCGTTCGCCAGTGCCGGGCCGCCGACGCTGGCGCCGATCGAGAGCTCCGAGGCCTTCCTGGTGGCCTATCAGGATTTTCGGGGGCGCGTGTTCACGCCCGTGGAGATGGAGATCGCATGGGCGGCAAGCGTGTGGATGGCTGCGTACAACGCCCGGGAGATGGCACTGTGTGGTGGCCCCCCGGCGGGCGGCGATGCGCTGCGGGCACAGGCGGCCGAACGCCTCCGCCGGGCGAATGCCTAGCCCCGCAGGCGAGCCCGGAGAGCGTCCACCCCAGACCAGCACCGGCGGTCGATTCCCAGATCTTCAAGCTGCCCGAACGGCCTGTAGCCGCAGGAGGTGACACGCTCACCCAGCGAATCCAGGTACTCGCAGACCACGAGCTGGATCTTGGCGCGGTAGGCCTTGCGGAGGTCAACGTCGTCGAAGCTGGTTCCTCCGGCTGCCATTCCGCTTTCAGCAGCGACGGCTCGGTGTCGCCATAAACGGTCCCGGCCTGCCTGTCGGGCAGGGGAGCCTGCCTGGCGCTCACGACCAGGTGTGGCGCCGCGTCTGTGGCCCACGGATCCAGGGTCCTCGGGAAGACTCTCTCGCGCGGCTGGTCCAGCACGTTGAGGACCACGATGGTCGCGGCGATCGCGGGGCACCGGCAACGAGTCGACTCTCCGGCAGCGCGTCAGAGCGGTCACGGCTTCCCTATCGCACCGGCTTCAGTACCGCCTGCAGGAGCACGACGCCCTCGCCGTACTTGTCCTTCAGCCGTTGCTGGAGCT
>NZ_JBQQCB010000170.1:0-18722 GCF_052246675.1 Nonomuraea sp. KM90
GGGTGACGGGGCGCTGGTGCACGCCGTAGACGCGCTGCCCGGTGGTCTTGATCGCGGGCGGGGATTGGGTTTTCATGATTTCTCGTCTCTGTTGTCGCGCTCAGGCGAAAGCTCGCCGAGCAATGGGGGATCGATGGAGGATGAGGGCGCGGCGGTAGGCAGGCGCCTGCGTGCTCATCAGTTCGCGTACCAGGAAATCTCAGGCGCGCTTGCCGACGTGATGCAGGCAGTCGATGCATTTGCGCTCGGCTCCTGGCCTGATGAGCAACTCGACATCCTGAGCCGCCACCGAAGCCGGCATCCGTCAAGCGGTGTCAAGGGCTGTGGCGATCTTCAGGCGCGGGAGGTATCCGCGGCCAGCAGGATCTCCCCGCTGGCGGACGACTGCTCCCCACTCACGGGCACTTCAGTTCCCGATCGGTGGCCATCGGGATTACGGAAGGACCGTGGGCTGCGATTCGGATCCGATTGCGGCGGCTCCGGGACTGCGATTATTGATATGGGATGTCTACGCCGGCGGAGCGCAGTTTCGTCTCGACTAGCGCGGTCAGCCGGGCCATGGCCGGTGCCTGGTCTTCGCCGTGGTGGTTGAGCAGGCCGTATCGAGTGGCGTCAGTGCGGGCCTGGAGGCCGTTCGAGATCGCGAGCAACGCGGGGTTGGCGAGGAAGCGGTCGGCCACGGCAGTCGCGAGTTCCTCGATGCGAGGGTCGTCGGGTTCCAAGTCCTTGGCGGCCCAGCACTGCTTGTTCAAGGCGAGGAACTGGGTGTCATCGAGGGCGTGCTCGGCCTGGGTGAGATAGTCGTCAAAGCCGTGGGGGACCAGCGCCCTGGCCAGCACCATGCCCTCGCGGTGGGCCGCCACCTCCTGCGGGGTGAAGCCGAGGTCGGCGGCCCGGTCCAACAGCGCGCAGGCCCGGTCGGGCAACAGGGCCCGGTCACTGTGGGCCAGCCGGTCCAGCGAGTCACGGCGCGCGATCAACTCCTCGATCCGCTCGGTCAGCCGCCGGTTGACCTCGGCCAGGCCGGCGGCGAACCGCTGCGGATCGGCATCGAGCAGGGCGCCGATCTCGTACAGCGGTACGCCGGACTCAGCCAGCGTCCGGACCTGGACCAGTCGCAGCAGGTCGGACGAGCCGTAGCGGCGATAGCCGGAACCGTCACGGCCCGGTTCGTCGACCAGACCAAGCCGGTGGTAGTGGCGGATGGTCTTGATCGTGACGCCGGCGAAGGCCGCCGCCTGGCCGATCGTGACGCCGCTGATCATGGTCGTGAGCGGCTTTCGCGGGTGAGCGCGGCGAGTTCACGGGTGGCCTCGGCGATGGCGCGGAAATCCTTGCGCACGATCGTGCCGTGGTTGCTGGCGACCTTCGCGCTTATCGTGAGGTTCGGGTTGCGGGCGAGCACAGGATCGAGGGTAGTGCGCATCTGTTCTTGCTCATCATTCTTGCTTCCCAGTGCCTCACCTGAGCCGATCACGTATCGGACCGGGACAGATAGGCTGTCGAGGAGCGGTTCGAGGGCAGCGTGGATGATGTGGGCCTCGATATTGATGTCGGCATGCTGTTCGGCACTCATCCGCGCCGCGTTGCCGATGAGCCGCGCCATCGGCAACGCCCATCGGAACTTATGGAACAGCTGCCGGATGCGTTCGTGGCCGGCAGTGTCGGTCCAGCCGGACGGAAATGGGCCGTCGACCCCGACCACGCCGGCGACGCGGCCCGGATTCCGAGCGGCCCAATGCACCCCGAGCAACGCGCCGTAGGACCAACCCACCAAAAGCGGCCGCTCCACCCCCCTGGCTTTCAGGACGGCGTCGAGATCCCGGACACAGGCCTCGAAGGAGTAATCCGCCGACTTCCTCGATTTGCCGCGAGCCCGCTCGTCATAGGTGATGTGCCGCCACCCCGGCCCCAGGTCGTTGATCACGGGCCGCCAGTGCCGCTGGCCAGCGTAGGAACCGTTCAGATAAACCACGGGGGTCCCTGCCCCGCCGGTGTCGGTTACGGCCAGCGCGGTGTCTTCCACCGGCAACATGCCACGCCAGCCCGGGTAAGTCGCGTTCGAGCTCGTCATGCCATCAGCGTCGACCTTGACCCTAGGGTCAAGGTCAAGTCGCGTTTCCGTGAACTCCGCCACAACGGGTGCGCCATGGCGAGGTCACCCCCGCTGACCAGCGGACAGCCCGCAGTTCATCGCGTCCTGAAGAAGGTGCGGGCCCGTTGGCCGTCCCCCCGCACCCGCCTGACGCAGGCGCCGGAGACAAGGCGTACGTCGCGCGGCAATCGCGCCCACCTGCGCCAACGTCGTATCAAGGCGGTCATCCCGGAGAAGAAGGACCGGCTACGCGGTATGACAAGACACCCGTGAGCGGCCTCGCCGGCCGCTACCTTCGCGCCCCGATGATCTGGCTCAAGGACCCCGCCTGGACCATCTGTTGATCACAACCGCATACGTGCCCTAGAAGTTCCCTCCTTCTGGCCTTGAGCCATCGGTTCTGCGCTTCCTCGCTGACGTCGAGTGACTTCAACGGCACAGGCGTGTCGGGCCATTGGAGTTCGAGGGCGAGGACGGCCGTTTGTGTGTGTCGCCGGAGCCGTTCCTGAAGCATGCGATGCTCGGCGGCTTTCGCTGGTTGAGTGCTGGCCTGGCGGCGAATGAAGATGGTGCCGTCGTCAGCGCCCGTCTTCCCGTCCGACGGCTGGTATGTCTTGCACAGGGGGTAGATGGGGTTGCCCCAGGCAGGGGCCTCCACGGTGATGACCAGGACGCTCTTGTCCTGAACGGGCACATAGGTGGCCGCCCAGATGGGTCCCTCGGTACCGAGGTAAGGCGTCAGGGAGCCTTCGAGGCGGGCGACATCGAGCGGCGTCACGCCGTTGATCTGCCCGGGCTCGGCACCGATGACAACGTACGCGGTGCCCTCGGCGAAGTTCGCCGCCGAATCGGGGTTTCGGTTGGAGAAGCCGAGGATCTGCTTGCTGATCATGAACGCGCTGTCGGCACCGGTCAGAACTGGCGGGCACTTCCACTCGATCCAATGAGCTTCGTCGGCTGGTAGGGCCGCTACAACGGCCAGGATGAGGCGCATTAGATCGGAGGGGCGTCGAAAGGCGCGCGTGTAGTCGACGTTGACGGCCGCGCCGGTTCTCCTTGTCGATCGGTTTCTTGGAGCTTAACCGCTGTGCCGTCAGGCAATTGGCGTATTCTCGGCGCATCGCTCTCCCCTCGGCCGCTGGCCATCCCCGGTCGGGGAGCCTCTCGAGTACGACGGGTTGTCTCCACAAAACGGTCGGTGTGGAGCGAGAGCAAGGGAAGCGGAGTAAGCGATCTGGAGAACCGTTCTCTCCTCGCAGGCGTCCAATTCATCGACTCGTTGTGAAACTGCCGTATCTGCACGACGAGCAGCTTGATCAATCCTTGGCTCGTCACCATGCAGGACCGGAACCGCGATGTCCGCCTGGTCCTTCCGGCCAAAGCTTCCCTTGATCTTCTTGCGGGTCGCGCTTGGCGAACCGGCTCAAATCGGACGCCGGATCGCCCGGCCATGTGCCGAAGAGCAACCAGCGAGTAACCAACGGCGCATCTTCGTCTCGTCGGACGCACCCGAGGATCGAGAAATCCCAGGTCAGATAGGGTGTGGAGTGGTAGGGCGCCCGGGGCTCCAACCCGGAACCTACGGATAAAAGTCGGTTTGCCGGCTGTTTCAGGTCTATGCGAATGCTAGTGAGCGGAAGCTGTTGCGGATATCGGTCAGTGGTTGGCGATCGCGAGCGTAGTACAGCTTGTTGGTGAGAAGGATGGACCAGCGATTCTGTTTGCAAGAGATCCACATGCCGGTCCCGGTGAACCCATAGTGGACGTAGATGCCTTCTTCGGGCGTGGTGCTGGGAGCAGGGTGCCAGAACAAACCACGGGCGGGTTCAAGGGCTCCAGTCTGAACCTGGAGAGACTCCTGCGCCCAGGCAGTGCTGAAGCACAAGCCAGAGCGGGAGGGATGGAGGAGGTGACGTAGGAACAGCGACAGGTCGACCAGGGTTGAGAAGACACCTGCAATGCCGCAGACGCCGCCGAGCAGCCGTGCGGAGAAATCGTGCGCTATGCCCTTGAGATGTCGGTCGGTCTCCTCGTCGTATTCGGTTGGGGCGCAGCGCGCCATGAGGCTGGCTGGTAGTGGGCCGAATTGGGTGGTGGTCATGCCAAGGGGGTGCCAGATGCGGCTCTGGGCGAGCTGGTCCAGTGGGGTGTCGGTGAGGTGTTCGGCGAGGAAGCCCAGGATAAGAGCGGCGCGGTCGGTGTATTCGACGGCTTCGCCAGGAGGCCGGTGCAGTGCCTCTTTGAGTACACCTTCGCGAATGCGGTGCGGGTCCGTGCCGTAGAGGTTCTTGAGATTTGCGCGGAGGGGGACCCCGGCGGTGTGGGTAAGGAGTTGGTGCGCGGTCACGCCGCCGAGTTGATGGCCAGCCAAGTCAGGCATGAGGTTGGAGAGCGGGGCGTGCAGGTGCAGGCGTTGTTCTTCCCAGAGAGCGCCGATGACCGACCAGACGGCCAGGACCTTTGTGAGGCTGGCGACGTCGAAAATGGTGTCCAGCCGCATGGGGTGATCGGGGTTTGTGGGGTCGAGTAGCCCGCACGCACCGCTGAGCTGGGTGCCGTCCGCGTCGCCGATGGCCCAGACGGCGCCGGGGTAGACCTTGTTGTGGACGCCTTCGCGGAGGAGGTGCTCGATGCGGTCCTGCTGAGGCGTCATAGGGTGCCTTTCTGCCGAGATGGCCGTGGTGGCCAGCGTAGTGATGAGAGCGGGTCGCGGCTGCTCAGCGACGCGGTCTGGACCCTCGTGTGATCCGTTTGCCGAGTTCGAGAAGGGCGGTGGCGGTGTTGCTGAGGGTGTGGCGGGCGGCGTTGGCGTAGCCGGCGGTGCGCAGGTCGGGCAGCAGGGTGGGGTTACGGCGCAGGAGGTTAATGGCGGTGGTGAGCGCGGTCGGGTTGGCGAAGTCCACGGGGAACGCGCTGCCGGCCAGGACATCGGTGAGGCCGGGGACGGGCTGGTAGAGGACGGGCAGGCCGCAGGCTTGGGCTTCGACGGCGACGAGTCCGAAGGCTTCGAGCGTGGTGGAGGGAACGGCGAGGGCGTCGTGCTCGGTGAAGCACCGCCAGAGTTGGCTGCGGTCGAGCCAGCCCAGGTAGCGGTGGTGGCAGCGGAGTTCTTGGAGTCGTGGGGCGAGGGTGGCGTACTGGTCGGCGGGAGCTGCGATGCTCAACGTGATGTCGCGGTCGTTGGCGCATGCTTCGGCGAGCGTTCGCACGCCTTTTTCGGCGGTGAGCCGTCCGGCGTAGAGCAGGCGGAACGGCCCGGGGCCGTCCGGGATGCGTCGTGGAGGAGGTGCGGTCACGAGATGATCCGGTACGCCCCAGGGCACGTGGTGGACTTTCGCCGGGTCGAGGCGAGGGGCAAGGTTACTGAGCTGGTCGGCCATGGCAGTTGTGGGGACGACGATCGCGGCAGCCTTGCTGACGGTGTACTGGAGGACATGACGCTGGGTGTCGTGGCAGGCGGCTTGGAGCAGGTCGGTGCCGTGGACCAGAGCGATGCTCGGGATGCCAGGGAGGGCGCGGAGCAGGGCCGGGGTGGCGCCGAAGGCTACGTGCTGGAGGTGAGTGAGGGCGACGTCATTGGGGTTGAGCAGGGAAGTCAGGTGCGTGATGAGGGCATCGGTGTAGGCCCAGAAATCGGAGCCGGTCAGGCATTTTCCCTCTGCCGGCAGGACCTCGATGGGCGGGGGCGGCGGGTGATCGCCTTCGAGCATGAAGGTGCGTGCCGGGATCAGCGGGTCGGGGCCGGTGTAGAGGTCATAGAGAAGTTCGACGCTGCCGCCGGGGCTGCCTGCCGGCAGGTCGAGGGCGGTGACGATCTTGGTCATGGCTGCTCCGGGAATATGGCGATCTCGCGGTAGAGGTGGGAAGTGTCGATGCTGGTGCTGCTCGCGTATTTGCTGGCGTGCTGCTGATAGCTGGAGATGGCGCCGAAAGGGTGCAGGAAGACGAGCTTGCCGAAGGTCATGCCGGGATAGACGCGGACCGGGCGGGCGGTGCGGATCTCCAGGGTCCAGGCGATGGCGTGGCCGGTGTGGCCGAGAGGTGCGGAGACGTGGACCCAGATGCCGAGGGCGCCGATGGTGCGGTTGCCGTTGAGGAGTTGGGCGTAGCGGTCGGAGCAGGTGCGTTCCAGGGTCAGGCCGAGGTACAGGACCCCGGGGCGGAGCAGCATGCCGGTGGCGGGGATGCGCGATTCAGTGCAGCGAGTGGGCCGGGCGGCGTCCAGGGGATCATGGCAGGTCTGGATGCGGTCGCTCAGGCGCCAGTCATAGGCGTTGGGGGTAAGCCGGCGGGGGTCGTACGGGTGGATGGTGATGTCGCCGCGGGTGATGGCGGCGGCGATGGCCGGGCCAGTGAGGATCACTGCGCGCCTGCCCCGAGCAGGTCGCGCCAGTACTGGGAGGGCCGCGGGCCGGCGGCGTCCTGGTATTTGCCGCGGTAGGGGTCGATAGCACCAGTGGAGACGAAGAACATGATCTGGCCGATCTTCATACCGGGGTAGACGCGCAGCGGGCGGACCGGGGAGAGCATAAGCGTCCACTGACCGTGGAAGCCGATGTCGCCGATGGGGGCGGTGATCTCGACGAACAGGCCGAGTCGTCCGACGGAGGAGCGGCCGAACAGCAGTGGGACGAAGGTGTCGGAGCCGACCTCTTCGAGGGTGTGGCCGAGGTAGAGCTCATCCGGGCGCAGAACGTATCCCTCTCGGCCGATGGTGGTTGCGCGGGTGGCGTTGGGCCGGTGTGCGTCGATGATCGGGTCGGTGTAGGTCAGCAGAGTGGGGCCCAGACGGACGTTGTAGCTGTTGGGGTTGACCTGGTTCTGGGCGAAGGGGGAGATGCGGATGCGGCCGTCGCGAGCGGCGGCGCCGATCTCAGGGCCGGTGAGGATCACGCCGCTTCTCCCGTCTGCGCGGTCAGAACGGCACGTACGGCCTGCGCGAGGGGGATTGGTGGGCCGTTCCAGCGGCCGCCGAGGAAGGTGTCGGCCAGATAGCGGGTGGTCCAGGCGCATCGCGGTATGTCCGGTCCGGGATCCACGAGCAGTGGGCCGACTTGGGCACTGAGCATGTCCAGGTCCCCGATGACGAGGTGCGCGCGGACCAGTTGGTTCCCGAAGGGCTCGATGGCCAGCAGGTCACGCTCGTGCAGGAGTGTGCCGAGGCGTACGGGACGCAGGCTGGTGTCGTTGAGGAGGACGGCCTCTGCCGCATGTTGGGTGCGCAGATGCTTGGAGATGAGCGTTAGGACGTGACGACGGTCGAGGACCGCATCGCGGAAGGGGGTGGCGAGTGGTCCGATCGGCTGTCGCAGGCGGTCCTGCATGGCGTCGAGCTGTGACATCAAGTTAGCTATGGGCGGTGCGGTGGTGACCGCGTCTGGGAACTTCCCCGTGTGCGTGGTCCAGCCCTGCTCGTCCCGTACGGCCTGCGCGTAGCCCTCACCCAGTTCGGGCCCTTTGAGCACCACGCTGTTGCGCACGTGAACCGGTCCGTACTGCGGGCCGTGGCAATGCCCAGCGAAAATCACGGAGATGAAGGGGCAGACCGTGGCGAGCGTTCGGTCGTGATCGAATCCGGAGTGGCTGAGCACCACCCAGTCGTCGACCGCGTTTCGGTGACGTTGATGCAGCTCGTGTAGTGCGAGCGATGGTTCGATGACGTCGTGGCCAATGCGCTCGGCGAGCGGAATGGTGGCGAACGCGTCCTCGCCGATCACCGCGGTCACGCCCACCCGCCGGCCGCCGATCCGCTCTATGCGTACGGTCCGGAACAGTGGCTCACCGGTGCTGGCGTGGACGGCATTGGCGCAAACCGTCAGAGCTCGGAGATCGGGCTCGAAATGGTGGCGCCAACCGTGGTTGCCGGGCGCGAGAACGTCGTACAGAGAGACCAGGATACGGCGCTCGATGTCGCCGCCGCCCAGGCGGTAGTAGCCGCTGCCTTCGAAGAAGTCGCCGCCATCGACCACCAGCGCCCGTCGGCGGGCGGCATGCAAGTACGCGAGCATCGGTGCGGACCGGTCGAAGCTGGAATGCACGTCGACAGTGGCGACGATGCCGTCCAGCGCACGTTGGCCGGTCATGCGGCTTCCTCGGTGATGTCCGCGCCGAGGTGGCGCAGCTTGCCGGGCAGATCCGCATGTCCACGGCGCAGTTGCGTCAGGCCGCTCACCGTGGTGATGCCGTCGGCCGCCAGCCCGGCGACGATCAGGGTGGAGCCGGTTCGGATGTCGTTGGCCTTCACCGCGGCCCCGACCAATCGTTGCGGACCGGCGAACCGGCAATGTGTTGCTGACAACTGCTCGATCACCGCGCCGAGGCGCGCGAGCTGTGGAATCAGGTTGCCGTGCCGTCCCGGGTTGATGGCATCGGCGAACAGGTGCCCGCCCGGCATGCCGAGCGCGAGCGCCATCAGCGGCGGCTCGAAATCGGCGTCCAGGCCGCCCGGGGTCAGGGACGCGATCGCCCGCAGCGGCTGGCCGGTCAGCTGCGTGTCCTGGCCCTGTACGGTGACCGTGTCCGCGCCCGCGTGAGCAGGGATCCCGAGCCAGGCGAACGCCTCCATGGCCGGCAGTACATCGGCCGCCCGGACACCTCTGATCTGAGCCGATCCCCGGGTGATGGCGACCGCGCAGGCCAGCGTGACCGCCTCGACCTTGTCCCCGGGCACTTCCCAGGTCAAAGGCGCATCGCCATTCAGGTGCAGGGGTACGAGTGTCAGCGCTTCGTCGTTCGCGGACGCATCCCACCCGGCCTCCCGCAAGAAGGCGAGGATCTCTGCCACCTCCGGCGACAGGTTGGGCTGGGTCACCGTCAACCGGCAGCGGTCGATCACGGCCCGCAGGACGGCCGCCACGGTGGCGCCTCGTGACCGGTACGGCAGCGCGATCGCCAGGTCGACCGCTTGCTTCTCGCCCTTGACCACCTGGTATCCCGGGCCGTCCAGCAGCACCCGGTCCCCGAACGCCTCGTAGACGCGGAAATGCAGGTCCATTCCCCGCTCGCCCACCGGACATCCGCCCGGCCATGGCAACCGGGCCCGCCCACAGGAGGCCAGGAGCGCGGGTACCAGGTAGTAGGAGGCGCGGATGGCCGCCGCGTCGTCGAGTTCGATGGGCGGCTCAGTACGAGAGATCGGCATGATGACAACTTCTTCTGGGTTGCTCTCCGACCGCGCCACGCTGTAGCCGCACAGCCGGAGGAGATCAAGCAACGTCCGTACGTCCTGGCATTGGGGCACATTGCCCAGGTGAGCCAGTCGCCCGACGGACGCCGCTGTCGCGATCAGCGGCAGGGCGGCGTTCTTCGAGCCGTCCACTCGGACGGTGCCGATCAGCGGCTCTCCTGAGCGGATCGCGATCGCGTCGGCGACAGAGACAGTCGAAGGCATGATGGCCTACGCCCCTTCCGAGGCAGGGAACTTGGATGACTCTCAGTAGATGACCTGCATCGGAGCGTTGTCAGGAGGACAATGAGGGGCACACACGGACGCGCTTGTCCGTCCCTTGCGGAAGAGGAAGGGACACGCGATGTCACTCCCCGACATCCCCTCATGCGCCGTACGGCTGCGCACCGAGCGCGAGGCCCGGCTCTGGGACATCCCGGAGATGGCCCGCGAGCTTCGTCAGCTGGCACCAGATCTTCCGGACATCGCAACTCTTGCTCGGATGATCAGAAGGTGGGAAGGAGGACAACACCGACCCGGTACGCGGTACCAACTGCTGTACGCCCGGGCGTTCGGCTGCTCCTACGAACGCCTCTTCGCTCCAGCGTCATCGCCGGAAGCGGATGCCGAGCCGTTGAGCGTGATGCCCGCCGGCGAGGTCACCCGTTTCGGCGCCTGGGCAGAAGCGACCGGCGTCGGCCCCGCCACCCTCGAGTACTACGCCACCTCCTTGTCGAGGCTGGCTCATGAGTACCTCTACCGGTCGCCCGCACCGCTCTTGAGCAGCGCGGCCGGTCTGGCCAGGGACCTGTTCGACCTGCTGCAAAAGGGTCATCAACGCCTGGATCAACGCCGCGAGCTGTACGCCACGGCCGCCAAGCTCTGCGCGTTCATGGCCTGGGCTGCAGGAGACCTCGGCCAGATCGGCGCCGCGGAAGCACATGCCCGGACCGCCCTCGTCCTGGCCGAACAAGCCGACATCCCCGCCGCTCGGGCACTGGCACTGTGCGCCCAGTCCAAGACCGCCTTCTGGGACGGCCGTCAGCATCAGGCGGCTACGTTGGCCCGAATGGGCTTCGAATGCTCACCCAACGACACGATGAAGGTGTTCCTCGCCCTGCAGGAGGCCGACGCCTATCAGGAGTTGGACAACGTCCCCAAGGCTCTGCAGGCGGTACGCGACGCCGAACGCGCCCGAGCGACGATCACGGGCCCGGACGATCCCGGTGGGTTGTTCGCCTGCGGCGTGGCTCGCCAGGGCAACTACACCATGACGGTCCACATCCGCGCCGCGGACATGCGAAGTGCCATGGCGGCTGCCGAGCAGGCGCTACAGGCGTACCTCGAAGGGGAGGAACGGGCCTACGGTACGTGGGCGCAGATCCACATCTGCATGGCCCACGCGTACCTGATCACCGGCAGCTCGAAGCAGCCGATAGCCACCTGACGCCCGTTCTGGAAGAAGCGCCTGAGCGACGCCTCGCGCCTGTTGTCACCCGCGTCCTTGAGATCGGCCGGTTCCTCACTCAGAGTCGGTATCGAGACGATCCGCTCGCTCGGGACCTCCGAGAGCGGATCGACCACTACCGTGCAGCAGGGCAGACGACCGAAGGGCATTACACGTGACTGACTCCCGGATGCGTGATCACTGGTGGTGGCGGCCAGGCTGGCGCGTCGGCCGCCGGATGTACACCTTCCACACCACGTTCCAGGATCAATCTGCCCTCCACCGGCTGGTCGCCGCCTACCACGCACCCCTGTCGGCGCTGGGCGGCCTTGACCTGATCCCGAACCGCTGGCTGCACCTGACCACCCAAGGCATCGGTTTCACCGACGAGGTCACCGACGATGACCTCGACGACATCATCAAGGCGGCCACCGCCAGGCTGGCGTCCCTCGGCCCGGTGGAGCTCATCTTCACTCGTCCGGTCACCGATCCGGAAGCGCTGCAGTTCCACGTCCAGCCGGCCGAGTCGATGCGAACGGTGCGGCAGGCATTGCGGGAGGCGATCGCGGATGTGTGGGGGCGGGAACAGGTTCCCGACTCCGAACAGTGGAAGCCGCACGTGAGCATCGCTTACAGCAATTCAGACGGGCCGATGGAGCCTTACGCCGCGGCACTGGACAGTGTGCGCTCTGAGCCAGTGACCGTTACCGTTCGAAGCATTCAGCTCATCGTTCTGGATCGCGATGAACGCCTCTACCGCTGGACCACTAAGGCGACCATTCCGCTGTCCGCAGGGATCCTGTGAACAGCGGAGGCCACGTCTACACGATGCTCTGTTACAGCTTGCGGGCGCAGGTGACTGGTATATATCCACTCTTCGGTGCACCGGCGCCGACGAGATACCAGTCATAGTGCTCCGAGCCGCACTTCTTATATGATTTTTCGCGCCCAATCACCTTCCAGCAGCTCTCCAAGACGTCACCCCTCTTCACTTTCCTGACGATCGGAGCGTCCGACCGAGGTTCGTCTCGGATCGCGACTACGTCGCCGGTGACCACAATTCTCTTGTCGCAGGCCGCTATGACGGAGCGCGACTCACTTTGGGCGGATGCAGGCGTGAACATGGTAACGATCAGAAACGCTGCCGTCTGGCTCAGGATCAGAACCCGTCGCATGGGGGTGCTTTCCTCTCTCTCGGAGGACAACGGGTCTATCACTCTGGGCTTGCTCGCCCAGAGTGGTTGAGCGAGGGGATGGAATGCGGCGGCAGAGTGGCTGCCCGCGGCGACTGGTTGCGGGATGCCAAGCGGCCAGCGGCGCGGGCGATCACTCCTCTGTGTACCCGTCCGGATAGCCCTGCGAATACCTCTGCGGATTAAGCAGGGGTAGGTGCAACCGGAGTTCGCCCAGGTCAAGGCCCTTTTCACTGGCCAGCAGCAAGCCCCGACTGATGTAGTCGGATACCTCCATAGATGGGCCGGCCAATATGCGCACGTGCAAAATATTCGTACGGCAAATGCAATCGTCATATCCATTTCAACTCTCTCTCAATTCCGATTCTCGCTTCACTTATTCGATTCCCATAACAGACAATTCCGACACTGAAGGTACCTCTAATCAATTCCCCGTGATAATTGATTTGATCTCCGTGATGCGATTTAATTGAATTGGTCAAAGGTGAGGGGCGCCCGATGTAAATCGGACGCGAAACGATCGGAGAGCGGCTATGGCGAAAAGCGCCTTCGGAAGCGTACCCGCGAGCATTCCCGGTAGCAGCCTGGCGGCAGAGGACATGGCGCGCGTCACACCGGAGGACTGGATGGAAATCCGCAAGTTGGCGCGTGGCTACTGCCGTACGGTCGATTCCACTCGATCCCGCAAGCGCATGGACGGGAGTGCCACCATCGTCAAGGCTGGCCATGCCCCGTACGGCACCGACGACGTCTCCGACGACGTGAATCAGGACGCCGTTCTCCTGTTCGCGCAGCGGCTCCGTGACGTGCTCGGCAAGTGCCAGAGGGCTCCCGAGAGCGGGGAGACCCGCGACACTCAGGCGTGGATATACGTACGGCGGGACGGGACTGAGATGACCATCACGCGGACCACGCTCCAGCGCTGGGCGGTCCGTGACGCCGCAGCCCGCAACGGCTACCGCGTGGACGTACCCCCGACCGAGGTCGATGCGACTCCTGGCGCGCAGCTCATGCGCGGGCTCCCACATGCCGAGAACGTCACCCGTGCCGCGGTGGCGTTCTCCACTGCTCAGCACAGCGCGGAGATCTTCCGTCAGGCGTTCGGGGACGGGCAGGAGTTCCCCGTCCTGAGGGAGATCATCGCGAAGGCCGAGCAGGCGGATGACCTGGGGCGGGCGGGCATCTTCGCCAAAGTCGCCCAGGAGAGAGAAGGCGGCGTCTATGGATCCCGTCGTGCCGTTATTCGCGTGCGAGATGCGGCGCGCGCAGAGCTCAGGGACCTGTCTGAGCGCCTTGACGACGCGAGGGGCGCCATGCTTTACGTCGGAAGCGATTCGACGACTGACGACTGACGCCGTAGCAGTCAGTTAGAGCCCTGGAGTTCCCGCTCCGGGGCTCTTTTTGTTGGCGAGAAAAGCTTAAGAAATCTCCTTTCTCTCCGGACGCTTGGGGGGAGTTGTGTGCCGTATTTAAGTGAGAGTGAAAGTTCGCTCCCTGCAGGTCCGCGCCTATTCGTGCGGCGCAGATTATTTCGAAGAATCGCTCGACGTGCGGACGATTGAGCCATGCACATGACCGTATTCAAGTGGGGGAAAGCGAAAAGGAGTGTGGTGCCCCCTGCGCTGTCCTGCGGCCGCGCGATACGGAAACCGCCCGATTTCTTCATGCTCTTGAGGAGGTGTGCGTTCATGA
Organism: Nonomuraea sp. KM90; assembly: GCF_052246675.1. Lineage (NCBI taxonomy): Bacteria > Bacillati > Actinomycetota > Actinomycetes > Streptosporangiales > Streptosporangiaceae > Nonomuraea > Nonomuraea sp. KM90. The sequence continues at coordinate 13,593 of NZ_JBQQCB010000170.1, forward strand.
CCGTGCCCCCTTCCGAAGAACTGTTCATCATCGTGCTCTGCCCGCAGCTTGCACCGGTTGCCCATGCGTCGGCGTGTTCATTCCGGTGCTTGTTCCTCTCCCCGGAACACAACCGGCTGGGGGACTGGTGCGGAGCGGTGACCGATCTCGACCAAGTCCGCGCTCGCTTCCCCGGAGTGCTGTTCCACAACTGCTTGCGTGACGTCCTGCATGCCGGCATCCCCATGGCCAACACGAGCACGCGCGGTATCGACGGCCCGCCCCCACGCCCTACCGACCAAGAACCCAACCCAGAACACCGACCCCGGGGAGGACACCCCTATGGCCGTCCTTGACGGCATCACCTTGCCCCAGAGGTGGCGAATCACCCCACGTCTGTTGGCCGGCTGGCCGATTGATACCGATCACCTGCTCGAACTGTGGCCGCACGGCCGCGGGAACGACGGGCGGACCCGATGGCTGTACCGATTGTCACGCCGCAACCGGACGATCTTTTCCGCCACTGACATCAGCTCCCCGGTTGGCACCACGCTGTCCACCGACACCCTGATCACCACCGCGCGCACGGTGTTGTCATTCCTGACCTTGAGCCTGGGAGGCACCGACGCAGAGTATTTCGACGCCTACACCCGTACCCAGCTCAATTGGCGTGATCAATTCGCTGAGGAGCTGTCGGTGTACGCCCTGGAGGATGTCTGTGGCTACTGCGGCGGGGAGCATGCATCGCCCGGCTGCGGGACAGGGTGAGCACCCGTGCCACGTATCTCCAGCCGTTCCCACTTCCCTGGGCTGTACATGGCACAGCGCAGGGCGTTCAGCACGCAGGGCGCGTTGTCGGCGGTGTGCCGTGCCCCCGCCCACACCGGACGCCTTCCGGCCGAGTGGGTAGAGCGCTTTCGCTCCGACGCGCCCCACATCGTGTACGTGGTGCTCTCCTACGCCACGCCGATCGCCTGGGTTCGCGATGACGACCAGGTGATCATTCCTGACTGCGCCTACTCCCTCACCACCACACGCCATCAGCGGCTGTGCCATGTCTGGTTGCCAAAGGAGGAGGCGTCGTCGTGATCGTCTACGGCCTGTGGTTCGGCGGATCGTGTTACCGCGATCCCGAGAATCGTGATCTTGAGGTGTTTCCCTCGCTGGTTGCCGCCCGTACGGCGTTCCTCGCTCGCTACCAGTACGGCATCTGGCAGCGTTCCCGCTTCGCCTTCGTTCACCGCATGCCCGTTCAGGTGCTCACTCCGTGCGTAGGCGCGGACTGCTCGATGCTCCTGTACGCCGGCCTCGACCGGCTCACCGATCCCAGCTGGCGGCTGTGCGTGGGCCCGCGCGGCGGCATCCGCATCGAACGCCTCTGACCGACTCGCCATTCGCGCGCTGTACGCCCTCCACCGGGGCCGTGTGGCGCGCTTCGCTTTTCGCCCGTCCCGCTGTCCGCATCTGCCCTGGAGGTGTCGGCCGTGGCCGAAACCGTGCGCCTGTCCCAGCCCGTCGACTACATCGCGATCGTGCCCTATCTGTTCGGGTTCCACCCGACGATGAGCCTGGTCATCCTCGGCTTCCGCGATCAGACCCTTATCAACGGCATCCGTCACGACCTGCCCCATAACCGCGACGAAATCCCCAACATCGTCGCCCACAGTCTCGACATCCTGACCCGCGAGGAGGCCAGCGGGATCTGGGTGATCGGCTACGGGCCCGCCAGCCTGGTCACACCTGTACTGGATGACATGCGAGCGGCGATAGCGCCGACCGGTATCCACCTCGCTGAGTTTCTGCGGTGCGAAGACAGTCATTACTGGTTCTACCCCGACCTAGGCCCTCCCGACGGGACTCCCTACGACATCACGACCAGTCAGGCGGCCGCGGGCGCCGTCGTGGCGGGCCTGGCCGCATCCCCGGACCGGGAGACATTCGCCGCCTGCCTGCAACCGGCGCAAGGACCAGACCGTGACGCCGTGCGAGCAGCCACCCACGTGGCCCGCGAGCGTGCCACGTCGATGCTGACCACTGCCACGCCACGAGACTGGTACGAGGAAGGCCTGCGCTGCGTCCATGCCGCCTTCGCCCGGCAGCTGGCCGGCGAGCCGACCAGCCCCGAAGAGCTGACCTGGCTGGGCATCCTGCTCACGTCGATCACCGTACGCGATGTGGCCATCACGCTGATCGGCACCTATTCCGCACCCGCCCACATCGCACTGTGGAGCGAGGTGGTTCGCCGTGTCGAGACCGGTTACGCCGCCGCTCCCGCCACGCTACTGGGCGTGGCCGCCTTCGGCACCGGAGCCGGAACCCTGGCCCGCATCGCCATCGACCGCGCCCTGGCGGACAACCCCGCCTACAGCATGGCCAGGCTCGTGGACTTCGCTCTCAGCAACGGCGTGCCACCCTCAGCGATCCATGAGATGCACGCCACCGTGACGACCGAAGAGATCGAGGCGCAGGTAAAGCGGTGCCCCAGAGCCGCCCTGCCCCAGCTTCCTACGCCTGGTGAGGGGCGGTGACCACGATGGCCCTCGCCGCCGTCTCTTCAGCTGTCGTCATCGGCCTGTCCGGACACGTCGTCCGCATCGAGGCCGACGTATCCCCGGGCCTGCCCGGCTTCCACCTGATCGGCCTGCCGGACACCGTGACGGCGCAGACACGAGACCGGGTCCGCGCCGCGATCCTCAACAGCGGCTGGGACTGGCCCGACCAGCGGATCACGGTCAACGTGCTTCCCTCCGAGCTGCCCAAGTACGGCTCCGCGCTGGATCTGGCCATCGCGGTGGCCATCCTCGCCGCCGCCGGCACAATGCCCACCGAACCGCTGGCCCACACCGCTTTCCTTGGAGAACTCGGCCTGGACGGCAGCCTGCGGCATGTTCGCGGGCTGCCCTCCGCCATCCGAGCCCTGATCGTCTACGGAGCCCGCGCTGTCGTCGTGCCCGTGGCCAGCACCACACACACCGGTCAGTGGGCGGTCATACCCGCCTCCTCCCTCACTGACCTGGTCAAGCAGCTGACGAACGGTGCACGGGCCACCGTGCCAAACCCTCCAGCCACCGCCGTCGACGTACCCGAATTGGATCTGGCCGATCTGCCCGGCAACCAGGCCGCGAAAGACGCTCTGGAGATCAGCGCGGCCGGAGGACACCACCTGCTCCTGCAGGGGAGAGGCCCTTGTGCCGCGCTGGCCGCATGCCTGCCCGGCATCCTCCCACCGCTGGAGGACACCAGCCACACCGAAGTCTCCGAGATCCATTCGCTCACGGAGACGCCCTGGCAGGACCGACGCCGACCGCTGTGCGCACCGCACCACACGAGCACCGCCGCCGCGATCTTCGGCCGCCGTGGCCTCGGACTGGTCCGCCCCGGCGCCGTATCGCTGGCGCACGCGGGCGTACTGTTCCTCGACGAGGCGCCCGAGTTCGCCCGCAGCATCCTGGACGGCCTGCGCTACCCCCTGGACACCGGCGAGGTCATCCTCGCCGACGCGGGCGGCATCCTTCACCTGCCCGCCCGCTTCCAACTCCTGCTGGCCACGCACCCCTGCCCCTGCGACACCACCTCTTGCCACTGCGGGACGGGGGAGCAGCGGCGCTACCTCAACCGGCTCACCACCCTGCGGGAACGCATCGAACTCACCGCACCCCTCGAACCGCACGATTGGACCGCCGAGCCGGGAGAATCCACCGCCATCGTGGCCGAGCGCGTGGTCGAGGCCCGAGCCCGTGCCGCTCACCGCCTGAAGGGCACCCCTCGACAGACCAACGCCGAGATACCAGGGCTGGAACTGCGCAGCACCCACCGCCTCGACCCCGACGCCCTCGATCCACTCGACACGCCCCTGCGCAGCGGCACGATCACCCCGGCTGCGATGACCCAGATCCTCCGCGTCGCATGGACCCTGGCCGACCTGCGTGCAGCAGCCCGCCCCGGCAAGGACGACACCCACCAAGCCCTGCTCCTCTGGCGGGGCGAGCCCCTCTGACCACACCCACCTGCCCGGCACCCGAAGCAGGGCGCTGGGGCGCTTCGCATGTCCCAAAACCAAGGGGGAGAGCTTCATGTCCAGTGAGAGCCTGACCTGGCTCAACCAGAACACCCTGATCGGCTTCACCGACAAGCGCGGCACCGCCTGGCACTACCGCGCCAGCCGGCAAGGTGACGAGCCTAACCACTACCTCGGACCGATCCCCGTCGACGACGTCAAGCGCCGCCTGTTCCACTGGGAACCCGTGGAAGGCACCATCGAGACCACCTACCTGACCGACGACGGCGTCACCCGCCTCAACGACCCCACACGCAAGGCGATCATCCGCCCCGACACCGGCCGCATCCTCGGTGTCTTCAAGCAGGGATTCCGCATCCACGAGTACAAACGCTGGCTCGTGGATCACATCGAAACCCTCCTGGACGACAACCTGTCCATCGGTTCCGCCGGCCTGCTGAAAGGCGGCGCCGTGGCTTGGGTCCAGGTCGAGGTGCCGGACACTTGCACCACCCCCGAAGGCATCGCCTTCCGCCCGTTCCTCTCCGCGGCCACCTCCCTGGACGGCTCCCTCTCCTCGACCTACCAGACCGGCGCTCAGCTGATCGTCTGTGACAACACCCTGTCCGCCGCTCTGGCCTCCAACAACGCCAAGCGCGTGAAGGTCAAGCACTCCCGCCGGTCCCTCGATCACGTCGTCGACGTACGCGATGCGCTCGGCATCGTTCACCAGACAGCCGACGGCTTCGCCGCCGAGGTCAAGCGCCTGTGCCGGATCGAGGTGTCCAGGTCGAACTGGGGTCGCTTCCTCGACCGGCACGTACCCGTACCGGACAAGCGAGGCGCCAGCCGCACCATCGCCGAGAACAAGCGCCACACTCTGAATCACCTGTGGAACCATGACCAGCGCGTCAGCCCGTGGCAGGGAACGGTCTTCGGCGTCGTCCAGGCCGTGAACACCTTCACCCACCACGAGCAGACCGTCCGGGGCGCGGCACGGGCAGAACGCAACATGCACCGCATGATCACCGGTGGCGTGGACGAACTCGACCTGGCCACCCTTCACACCCTCGAAAAGGTCCTGGACCGACCGCTCCTCAGCAAGGCGACCTGACGCTGTTGAAGTGGGGAAACAACCTCCGCCCCCCCCCTCC
>NZ_JBQQCB010000171.1:0-18637 GCF_052246675.1 Nonomuraea sp. KM90
ATCGATTCGATGAGGTCGCCGGGGCGGAGTCCGGCCTGTTGGGCGGCGCCGCCGTGCACGGTGGTGATGAACAGCGGGGGCAGGGCGGCTTCGGGGTTGCCGGTTGCCTGCCGGCTGGTGAGGTTGGTGTGCAGGCCCAGGCCGTAGCCGTCGCCGTCGTAGTGGTCGGGTGGTTGTTCGATGTGGTGGGTCCAGGAGGCGTGGTTGTCGCCGAGGGCGGCCACGATGGCGTCCAGGGTGGTGACGGCGAGTTTGGTGTGCAGGTGGGGGACCTGGTCGGTGATCTTTCGGTAGGTGGTTTCGAAGGCGGTCCAGTCGGTGGTGCGGTTGCCGGTCAGTGCCGGCATGGTGGCTCCCGGCAGGTCGTGGCCGTGGCGGTTGAGTTCCTGGGTCAGGGCGGCGAATCCGGCGATGAGCAGGGCGCGGGCGTCCAGTGTGGCGCCGCTGTAGTGGTTGCCGAGGATGCAGAAGTAGGCCTGTTCGATCACGTCGATCGTGGTGGCCGTCTGGGCTGCGGGGGGTCCCTGGGGCGGCGCGCAGACCGTAGCGGCCGCCGGGCTGGCCTGGCTGCGGGGTGGCGTCGGGGCCGTGCAGGCCGCGGCCAGGAGGAGGGCGAGCCCGGCGGCGGCGATCCTGACGGCGATCCTGGCGGCGGTGATCCTGGCGGCGATCCTGAGGGTGGTCATGACAGGCGCCTGCGGATCCACCAGAAGGACAACCAGGTGAGGCCGAGGGTGAGCAGGGCGTAGAGCCCGGTCTCGATCCACTGGAAGGGCCAGAACCGGTCGAGGGGATGGTAGGTGGCCTGCTGCCGGTAACCGAGCCGGTTGATCTCGGCCATGCACCCGTCCATGCGCTGTGCTCCCTGCGGTCCGCAGGGACCCGACGTCGCGGAAACCGGGATGGCGGCTTCCTCGTTGCCGCCGGCCACCGCGCGCCCGGACGGGTCGAGGAGCTCGGTCGACAGGAGCCAGGCGCCGGTGTCGCCGGGAACGACCGGCGACAGCATGATCTGCGCGGGTCCGCTGCCGTTCGGCGGTATGCCGAGGTGCTCCACGTTCCCCTTGCCGAGCTCGAAGGTCGCGGTCACCGGAGTGCTCAGGTGCGGCCGGACCAACAGCGGCATGGCGAGCTGGATCGCGGCGAAGACGGCCAGGGTGAGGGCCATGGCGGGCAGGGTGCGGCGCACCAGCATGCCCACGGTCACGCCCAGGACGAAGGCGAAGGCCGCGTACCCCATGGGGGCGATGCCGCGCGCGCCGAACACCAGCGGCGCCATCAGGCCGAAGCCCGCGGCGGCTGACTTGTCCAGCGGGTCGGACCACCAGGTCACCGCCAGGCCGCACAGCCCGGCGGCGGCCACGGCGGTCAGACCCATCAGCCCGAGCTTGACCGCCAGCCAGCGGCCTCGGGTGACGCTCTGGTTCCACACCAGCAGGTGCGTGCTCGCCTCCAGCTCGCGGGTGATCAACGGCGCTCCCCAGAACAGCCCGGCGAGAGCGGGCAGGAGCAGCACGACGAGGCTGACGGCCATGAACGGGGTCTGGTACTCGTCGAAGAAGCGGTCGTAGAAGCGGTCGCAGGTGTTGTCCGGGGCGCAGTCGGCGATCCCGGCGGAGTAGTCGGTGGCCAGGCCCGGGCCGGTCAGCGCCAGCACAGCGGTGAGGACGACGAGGACGGCGGCCATCATCGCGGCCGAGCCGCGGAACTGGCGCCAGGTCAGCCAGATCATCCCCGCACCTCCAGGGCGACCCGCCGGTTGTCGGCGGTGCGCTGCTCCATGTAGGCCAGCACGAGGTCCTCCAGGTTGAGCTGGGTGACCGTCCAGGCGGGGTCGTGGATCGGGCCGTCGGTGCGGATGACGTATGTGCTCTGCCGGTCGGTGTGCCGGGCGGAGATGACGTGCTGGTCGGCGGGCAGCCGGTCGGGATCGCGGCGGGGGCCGGTGAGCCGGTGATGGGTGGCCAGCAGCCGGTCCACCTCCCCGGCCACCCGCACGCGGGAGTCGACCAGGACGATCAGGTAGTCGCAGACCCGTTCCAGATCGGAGACCAGGTGGGAGGAGAGCAGCACGCTCAGCTCGTGCTCGACGGTGGCCTCCATCAGGTGCTGCAGGAACTCCCGGCGGGCCAGCGGGTCGAGCGAGGCGACCGGCTCGTCCAGGATCAGTAACTCGGGCCGCTTGGCCAGACCCAGGGTGAGGGCGAGCTGGGCGCGCTGGCCGCCGGACAGCTTGCCCGCCCGGTGCGCGGGATCGAGCCCGAGCCGGGCGATGCGTTCGCGCGCCATCACGCTGTCCCAGCGGGGGTTGAGCCGCGCGCCCAGCCGCAGGTGCTCGGCGACGCTCAGGCCCGCGTACACGGGGGTGTCCTGGGCGACGAAGCCGACCCTGGCCAGCTGCGCCGGGCCGGCGGCGGGCCGGCCGCCGAGCACGGTGATGCCACCCGCGGTCGGCTCCAGCTGGCCGCCGGCCAGCTTCAGCAGCGTGGTCTTGCCCGCTCCGTTGGGCCCCACCAGCCCCACGACGTGGCCTTGCGGGATGTCGATGGTGCACTCGCGCAGCGCCCAGCGCTTGCCGTACTTCTTGCCCAGCTGCTGGGCCTGCAGGACAGCGGTCACGCTATGTCCTCCTGTGCGGTGGTGCGAAAGGTGGTCAGGAACAGGGCCTCGATGCTCTCCTCGTCGAGGCCGGCCCGGCGGGCCTTGGCCAGCCAGCGCTGCAGCTCCAGCCGCAGCGGGCCGTGCGCGGCCAGCGAGGTGCCGGTGAGCGTCGCCGTCACGAACGTGCCCACCCCCGGCCGGGCGGCGGCCAGGCCCCCGTGCTCGAGCTCGCGGTAGGCCTTGAGCACGGTGTTGGCGTTGATCGCCAGATGCGCCACGACCTCCTTGACCGTCGGCAACTGGTCGCCCTCGCGCAGCAGGCCGAGGCGCAGCGCATGCCGTACCTGCTGGACCAGCTGCAGGTAGGGCGAGAGGCCGGACTTCGCATCCAGATGGAACTCGATCACCGATGACTCCATTTATCTAGCTTCCTAGTACTTTAGATCGTCCCATGTATGGCGCCGGTTAAGAAGCTCCCGGCGGGAACTCCGATGGCGGCCCGCGCGCGGCGAAAAATGACACAAATACGATTCGCCGTCGAGAAAGTCATGCACTTCACGTCCGTAGGGTGAAAGAACTCGCAGGTGATCGTGGACGGGGCAGGATCGGCATGCTGGGGGAGGACACGCCGTACCCGATGCTGGTGACGGACGCCTCAGGCATCATCGAGCAGGCGAACGGGGCCGCCCGGTCGCTGCTCCACCGCGCGGCCGGTGACACGTCGCCGGCGTGGCTCGCACAGGGCCGGCGCGGGCCGGCTCGCGGGCCGATCGGCGAGCGGGTGTTCGAGGCGCATCCCGTGTACGCGGACGCCGGACGCGTCACCTGGTGGCTGGTCGACGTCACCGGACAGCAGCGGGCCATGGAGGCGCTGCGGGTCGAGCGGGACTCCGCCGTCTCCATGGTGGAGGTCGCCACCGAGCTGCTGTCCTCACTCAACCTCGACCGCTGCCTGGAGGCGACCGCGCGCCTGGCCGTGCGGCATCTCGCCGACGCCGCATGGGTCGTCATGCCGGTGGGGAGCCGCCGGTACCAGGTCACCTGCTGCGATTCGGGCGGCGAGGCCGTACACACGAGCCTGAACGTCGACCCGCGGACACTGCCGGGGCTCGTCGAGGCGCTGCAGGGGATCCCGCCGAGGCCGCCCCGCTGGATCGAGCCCGCGCAGGCCCCCGGCTGGGTGGTGCGTGACCGGGCCGGCGGGGTCGGCTCCGTGGTGGTGATCGCGCTCCCCGGATACGGGTTGCCCGTGGGCGCGCTCGTCCTGTCGCGCCGCTCGGCCGCCGGCTTCTCCCCGCGCGAGGAGGTGTTCGCGCGCCTGTTCGCCGGGCGGGCGGGCACCGCGATCTCGATCGCCCGCGTGTACGCCGAGCAGGCGGCCGTCGCCGAGACGCTGATGGCCGACCTGCTGCCGCCGGTGACGCCGCACCTGGACGGCGCCGAGGTGGCGGCCCGCTACCGGGCGGCGGGCGACAGCGCGCTGGTCGGCGGGGACTTCTACGACGTGCATCCCGCAGTCGGCTCGGGCCGCGAATCCCTGGTGGTGCTGGGTGACGTCTCCGGCAAGGGGCTGGAGGCCGCCGTGATCACCGGCAAGATCCGCAACACGCTGCGCGCCCTGCTGCCGCTGGCCGACGACCACCAGCGCGTGCTCGAACAGCTCAACGCCGTCCTGCTCGCCGGTGACGGCCTGCGCTTCGTCACCCTGGTGCTGGCCGCGGTCGAACGCCGAGGCACGCGGCTCGCGCTGCGGCTGACCAGCGCCGGGCACCCGCCGCCGATGATCGTGCGCAACGACGGCCGGGTGGACGTCGCCCGTACCGAGGGGACCCTGATCGGCATCCTGGAGCAGGTCAGCAGCGTCACCGAGACGGTGCTCCTGCGGCCGGGAGAGATGTGCCTGCTCTACAGCGACGGCGTCATCGAGGCCAGGGGCGGGCCGCTCGGCGACGAGATGTTCGGCGACGAGCGGCTGCGGGAGGAGCTGCGGCAGTGCGCCGGCATGCCGCCGGACGCCCTGGCGGAGCGCGTGCAGATGCTCGCGTCGCAGTGGGCGGGCGAGGGGGAGCAGGACGACATCGCGATCGTCGCCATCGGGGCGCCGCGCGAGGCTCCCGCGGCCGGAGGGCGGCCGGTGTGAAGCACGACATCGAGCGGTACGTCGGAGCGCTGGAGGAGGCGGCGACAGCCGGCGACGAGTACACCGCCATCGACACGGCGCGGGCCGCGCTCGACGCCGGCGTCCCGGCGGAGACCGTGCTCCTCGACGTCGTCGCCGCCGCGCAGGCCCGCATCGGCCAGGACTGGGCGGCCAACCGCCTCACGGTCGCCCAGGAACACACGGCCACCGCCGTCAACGAGCGCGTCCTCACCGTCGTGGCCCACCATCCGGTCGCACGGGACCACCGTTCCGAGCCGTCCAAGGGGCGGATCACCGTGGCGTGCGTGGCCGGCGAGTGGCACACGTTCCCCGCCTGGCTGCTGACCGAGGTGCTGCGGCTGCGCGGCTGGCGGGTCGACTACCTGGGCGCCCACGTGCCCACCGCGCACCTGATCGTGCACCTGCACCGGACGGCCCCCGATGTGGTCGGGCTGTCCAACTCGATCGCCACCCGCCTGCCCGCCGCGCACGCGGCGATCATCGCCTGCCAGGCGGCGGGCACGCCCGTGCTCGCCGGCGGCGCCGCCTTCGGCCCCGACGGCCGTTACGCCCAGCTGCTCGGAGCCGACGCCTGGGCACCCGACGCCCGCACCGCCGCCGACCTCCTCGACGGGCCGCTGCCGCACCGGCCCACGTCCGGGCTGAGCGCCGGCGGTCCGGCCCACCTGGCCGGCCACGAGTACAGCCAGCTCACCGCCCGCGCTCCGGACCTGGTCAGAAGCGTCATGGAAGAGCTGGGCCGGCACATCCCGGAGGGGCAGCCGGGACACACCGCCGAAGACGTCGCCTACATCGTCGACTTCCTCAGGACCGCCGCGTACGTGGACGACCCTGACCTGTTCACCACCTTCATCGGCTGGATGGCGCAGCTGCTCAGGTCGCGCGGCGTACCGGAGCGCGTGCTGGCCGCCGCCCTGGACGCGATGGACGCCCACCTCACCGACCTGCCGCAGGCCCGCGCCACCCTGACGCGGACCCGGGCGACGCTCCGCCCGCCCGGTTAGTGGGTCGGGGACGTCAGCCCGTGACGGGCCACGACGTCGTCGAGCCAGCCGGGGTCGCCGTCGGTGAGGCTGTACCTCGTCGCGAGTTCGGTGAATCCGGGCGTCTCGTGAAGGCCGGCGCCGGCGGTTCGTGCGGCTGTGGAGCTTGAAGACCGCCCCGAAGCCCCCGATGGCGACCGACTCCCCGCCCCCGGGACGGACCACCCTGACGGTCGGCGTGTTGCCGAGGTTCATGACGTCCTGCCCTTCTCCGGCTGGTTCTGCGGTGGGGCGGGGCATCCGCTGATGAGCGGCAGCCACAGCACGAACTTCGCCCCGCGCGGCGAGTCCCCGACCGTGAGGGTGCCGTGGTGGGCGTGCGCGATGTCGCGGGAGATGGCCAGGCCGAGCCCGCTGCCCCCGGGGTCGCGGCGGCGGCCGTCGTCGAGGCGGACGAACCGTTCGAAGATGCGTTCGCGGTGGGCGGGCGGGACGCCGGGCCCGTCGTCGGCCACGGCGACCACGACCCCCTCGTCGGCCGGCGCGACGCTGACCTCGACAGATGATTCGGCGTGCCGCTGAGCGTTGGACAGGAGGTTGTCCAGCACGCGGATCAGCTGCATGCGGGAGCCGCGGATCTCCAGCCCGGCGGGCGCGTGGACGGCGATCGGCACGCTCCCGGGCTGCGCGCGAACCTCCGCGGTGACGAGTTCGCCGAGATCGATCTTCTCCGGGGGCAGCGGATCGCTGGCCCGGAGGCGGGCGAGCAGCAGCAGGTCGTTGACGATCTCCTCCAGCCGCCCGGCGGTGACCAGCGCGCTCTGCAGCGCGTCCCGCGCGTCCACGTCGTCGGGGTAGAGCAGGGCCTCCTCCAGCTGCGTGCGCAGCCCGGCGATCGGGGTGCGCAGCTCGTGGCTGGTCGTGGAGGCGAACTGGCGGAGCTGCTCCACCGCGCCCTCGAGCTGGCTGAGGGTCTGGTTGGCGGTGGTGGCGAGCCGGGCGATCTCGTCGTTGCCCTGCGGTTCGGGCACGCGCATGCTGAGGTCGCTCACCGTGATCTGCGACATCCTGGCCCTGATCGCCTCGACGGGGCCCAGCGCGCGCCCCACCAGCACCCATGCGGTCCATGCCGCAATGCCGGTGATCAGGGCGATCCCGGCCGCGATGGCGTATTCGAGGCGGTGGGTGGCCAGCAGGTCCGGTTCCGGGGTGCCGGCGTAGACGACACTCGCGTTCTCGTCCGGGGTCAGGCGGATGGCCTGCAGCAGGATGCATCGGTTGTTGGGCGGGCACTCGGTGTGCGGCTGGAAACGGGCGTCGGGCGGTGGCCGGAGCCGGCTGAGCGGGACCGTCGAGGAGGCTTCCCGGCTGGAGTTCGTGACCCGGTGGTGCACGTCCACGACCTGGATGAGGTCGACGGGCGGGTTGGCCGGGATCGGGTGCGGCACCAGGCCGCTGCGGGCCACCGGGCTCCACTGGCTCGCCACCCGTTCTGCCAGGCGGAAGGAGTCGGACTGGACCCGGTAGCGGATCGCGAGGTCAAGGGTCGCGCCTAGCACCACCAGCACACTCATTGCGAACAGAGCCGCGATGAGTGTGCACCGACCTCGGACGGAACGCGGGCGTGGAAGGAGTGACATGTCATCTCCGTACGGACAGAAGTTGTCGAACCGATGTATGCGCCACCACGTCAGCCACTCGCCTCCACCAGCCGCTCGGCCACGGTGTCGAGCAGTTCCCGCCAGGACTTGGCGAACCTGCCGACGCCCTCGTCCTCGAGCACCTGGAACGTTCCGGCCAGGTCGACACCCGCCCACGCGAGCCGGTCGAAGACCTCCCGCGCGTGTGCTGCGGTGCCGGTGATCGTGTCGCCCGTGATGAGCGCGTGGTCGGCGACGGCGAGGAGGGTCGGCTCGGGCATCGTGCTGACGGTGCCCGCGCCGACGAGCTCCTCGACGTAACGGGTGTCGCGGTAGCGAGGGTCCTTGACGCTGGTGGACGCCCACAGCGGGCGCTGCGGGTGGGCGCCCGCGGCGGCCAGCGCGCGCCACCGCTCGGTGGCGAAGACCTCCTCGAACACGCCGTAGGCGATGCGGGCGCTGGCGATCGCGGCCTGGCCGCGCAGCGCTCCGGCCGCGCCGGTGCCGATGGCGTCGAGCCGCCGGTCGACCTCGGTGTCCACCCTGGAGACGAAGAACGAGGCCACCGAAGAGATGTGGCCGAGATGAAGGCGATGGGCCCTGGCCTGTTCGAGGCCGGTGAGGAAGGCGTCGGCCACGGCTCGGTACCGCTCGGGCGAGAAGACCAGCGTGACGTTGACGCTGATGCCCTCGGCCAGCGCCGCGGTGATGGCCGGCAGCCCTTCCCGGGTCGCCGGGATCTTCACGAAGACGTTGGGCCGGTCCACGGCCTGCCACAGCTGCCGCGCCTCGGTCACCGTCCCCTCGGTGTCCCGGGCCAGGCGGGGGTCCACCTCGATGGACACCCGGCCGTCCCGGCCGTCCGTCGCGTCGTGGACGCCACGGAGGAGGTCGGCGGCCGCGCGCACGTCCGCGGTGGTCAGCTCACGGACGGCGGTGTCCGGGTCGGCGCCGGCGTCGGCCAGCCGGCGCAGGTGCTTGTCGTAGCCGTCGCCGCTCGACAGCGCGGTGGCGAAGATCGTCGGGTTCGTGGTGACCCCGACGACGTGGTGGTCGCGGATGAGCCTGGCGAGACCGCCCGAGTTCAGCCGTTCCCTCGACAGGTCGTCCAGCCAGATGGACACCCCGGCCGCGGCCAGCTGGGCAAGTCGGTCATTACCGCTCATAACTCTTTTCCTTCCCCTTTGGCGACACCAGCTCTCGTCTGGTGCCGGATACGCTGTTTCGTTACAGTCAATGCTTGTAACGAAACCACCGAATACGGGCATTCCCCCTTGTGTTACAGTTACTTGCTGTAACGTATCTCGAGGTGGAGGCGGTCATGGACGCGCAACGGGCGAGCTCCGGCGGCCGGCCGCGTGACACGGGCATCGACGAGGCCATCATCCTGGCCACCCGTAAGCGGCTCGTACGCGACGGCTACTCCCGGATGACGATCGGCGACATCGTCGCCGACGCCAAGGTGACCCGGCCCACGCTCTACCGCCGCTGGAAGAACAAGTTCGACCTGGTCGTCGACGCACTCGACTACGGCTTCCGCAAGCAGCGCGACATGTACACCGTCGACCTGTCCGGGCTGGCGCCTCGCGAGGCCCTCGTCGAGGCCGTCCGGCGACTCGACCCGGCCTGCTACAACCCCGACGCCATGGTGCTGATGGGCAACTTCGCCGGGGAGCTGCCCCGCACTCCGGAGCTGCTCGAGATCCTGCGCACGCACGCCGTCGAGCCCCGGCTCGCGCTGATGGAGGAGGTGCTGCGGCAGTTGCGGGACCGTCAGGTGCTCCACGCCGGCATCGACGTCCGGATGATCGCGATGATGTGCTTCGGCAGCTACTTCGCCGCGTTCTACGCGGGGGAGCCGAGGGAGGAGATCCCCGAACGTGTCGTGGACGTGCTGTGGCCGGCCATGGCACGTGCGTGAACCCGTAGATCGGGCGGCGCGGGCAGGCGCGCGCTCGGGTGCTCGGTGAAATTGACCTCTTGTCACGGGCTGGCTCTCGAATAATGATGTGAGCAATCGGAAATTTGTCAAAGGCTCCTCATATGTCGAGGGGCGTGCGGCAGCGTCTCTGAACCCTTCCGTCCCACGTCAACCCCCATGCGGCGGGTCAACGGCGGCCCGCAGCAGGCTTCTGCCGGTCACGTATCTCGGAGGTTCCCTGGTCATGCCTGCCCTCCTTCTGCCATCGCGGCGGCTTCGCCGGGCCTTACTCGCGGCGCTCGCCGCCGTCGCGCTGGCCCTGTTCCCGGCCGCCCAGGCGTGGGCGGCCGCGCCGGTCCCGGGCGGCGTGCCGCCCCGGCCGCCGGCCCCCGTGGCGCCCGACCCGTCGCTCCAGGCACACCCGCTGGCGGCCGCACCCGGACCGCTGGACAACCCGCTCAAGGGCTTCGCCCGCTTCTACTGGCCCGGGGCCGACCAGAACACCGGCTACCCGCACTCCCTCACGTGGAGCTATTTCGGCCTGTCAGAGCTGATGACCGACCCGGCCGACTGCTCGAAGTACAACTGGTCGATCCTCGACAGCGCGCTGAACGAGATCGCGTCGTACGGGAACCAGGCCGCCGTGCGGTTCTACCTGGAGTACCCCGGCGGCTCCGGGAGCCACCCGGCCAACGCCATCCCGCGCTGCTTCGACGGGCACGTCACGTACCGGACCAACACCTACTGGGGCACCACCAGCCCGGACTACGACAGCCCGTACCTGCTCGACGCGCTGGGCGACTTCATCGCGGCCTTCGGCGCCCGGTACGACGGCGACCCGCGCATCGGGTTCATCCACCTGGGCCTGATCGGGCTGTGGGGCGAGTGGCACACCTGGCCGTTCGACACCGACACCAGCGGCGACACCCACCCGAACTTCATGCCGACCGACGCGCACGCCGCGCAGATCCTCCAGGCGTACGACAACGCGTTCAACCGAACCAAGCTGGAGATGCGCTACCCCGATTCGGCGGCCGGCGCGGGGACGAGCCGGGACATCGGCTACCACGACGACTCCTTCTGTTACAAGGAAGGCTCCCCGCTGGCCGGCGTCACGCTGCCGCAGTCGCTCGGCGGGGCCGGTTACGCCCAGCTCGAACGGGCCCTCAGCCACGGCGCCGAGAACAAGTGGATCATCGCTTCGATGGGCGGCGAGGTCCGGCCCGAAATCCAGTCCTCGGCGTTCGCGTCCTGGCCCGGCGGCTCCGGGCAGGTCGACAACATGAAGGCGTGCATCGAGCTGGAGCACACCACCTGGAAAATCAACGAACAGAGCCAGAGCTACGCGGCCGGCGACCCGAACGTCGCGGCGGCCGTCCGCCTCATGGGGTACGACCTCACCGTCGACAACGCGTACTTCAAGGACACCGCGAGCGGCACCACGAACGTGGGCGTACGGATCAGGAACAACGGCGTGGCACCGTTCTACTACCCGTGGACGGTCACCCTCGGCCTCAAGAACAGCGCCGGGACCGTGGTCAGGACCTTCGACACGTCCTGGGACCTCCGCACGGTCATGCCGCTCAAGATCCGCGCGTTCCCCGACTGGGGTGTGGGCTCGGACCCGACCTATCTGGACTACGGCCACCCGCAGTACTTCCAGGCCGGCGTCAACCTCTCCGGCGTCCCCAACGGTGGCTACCAGTGGGTCCTCCGGGTGAAGAACCCGCTGGAGACCGTTTCCTCGAACGCCAAGAAGCTCCGCTTCGCCAACGCCACCCAGGGCGCCGACGGCTGGCTCGGCCTCGGCCCGGTCACCGTCGGCAGCGGCGGCGGCCAGGACACCACGGCGCCGACCACGCCCACCGGGCTGACCTCCCCGTCACGCACCGCGAGCTCGGTCACCCTGTCCTGGACGGCGGCCACGGACGACGTCGGCGTGGCCGGATACCGCATCCACCGCGGCGCCACCCAGGTCGGGACCTCGGCGACGACCTCCTTCACCGAGACCGGGCTGAACCCCGCGACCTCCTACACCTACACCGTCAGGGCGTACGACGCCGCGGGAAACACCTCCGCCGCGTCGGCGCCCGTCACCGTCGTCACCCTTCCGGCGACGTCCGCGGGCCTGGTCGTGGACGACTTCGACGGCAACCCGGCGTACCCGTCCGCCGCCCGCAACGACCTCCGCAGGTGGACCGGCGGCAACTGCTTCCTCAACGGCGGCGGCTCCGGCGCCGTGTCCGGCGGGGCGCTCAGCCTGCGGTACGACAACTGCGGCTGGTTCGGCAGCGACGTGTACACCGACCTGTCCGCGTACACCCATCTCGTCGTCCGGATCAAGGGCGCGGCAGGGGGCGAGCAGGCCCACTTCCACCTCGGCCTCGGCGGGGTGACCAAGGCGTTCGGCGACTTCACGCTCGACGGCGGCGGCCGTCCGGCCATCACCACCGCGTACAAGGACATCAGGCTTCCGATGTCCGCGAACGGGATCAACCGCGCGTCCCCCGGACAGCTCGCGATGGGCTTCTGGTACGGCGGCAACAGCACCGTCACCATCGACTCACTCACCTTCGAGTGACCCACCGGGAGGCCGGGATCGGGCTGCCGCTCCCGGCCTTCCGGCCGCCCCGACCGTCTCAGCGGGGCGGCGCACCGTTCGCGGCGACGCGCTGCCCGGCCCCGCCCCGGCCTCGCTCGCCACCGCCGCCCTGCTCTTCGTCGCGGCGGCGAGTCGTCCTGCGGCGCACGTCCTGCGGTGCTTGCTCTGCGGTGCTTGCTCTGCGGTGCTTGCTCTGCGGTGCTTGCTCTGCGGTGCTTGCTCTGCGGTGCTTGCTCTGCGGTGCTTGCTCTGCGGCGCGTGCCCTCCCAGGCGGAAGGGCAGACGGGAAGGCACGCGCCGGTCAGGCGGCGTGCCTGCCCAGGTCGCGCAGCTGGCCGGGGGTCAGCGCGGAGACGTTCTGGTCGATGGGGGAGTCGGTGTACTGGTGGATGGTCCAGGACTTCCAGTCGGCGGGCGGGGTGAGCGCGCCCTTGGCCCGGCTGTAGTGGGCGACCCACAGGGGATATTCGGCCAGGCCCTTGCCGTACGTGTCGGCGAAGTTCCAGCCGCTGTAGAACATCGGGGTGATCCCGGTCCTGGCCTTCACGTGTGACAGCCACGCCTTGGCCCACGCGTTCACCTGGGCGACGGACCTGTCGTCGGTCGTCTCCAGGTCCAGGACCAGCAGGTCGCCGGCCTTGGCGGGCTGGGCGTTCACCACGGACAGGAAGTGCTCGGCCTCGGCGATGGGGTCGTTGCCGGGGTGCCCGAAGTGGTACGCGCCGCGCACGATGCCCTTGTCGCCCAGCTCACGCCAGTGCCGGGCGAACGAGGCGTCGCGGAAGCCGGTGCCCTCGGTGGCCTTGATGATGCCGAACTGGGCGGGGCTGGCGGCCCAGTCGTACTGGGGCTCGTAGTTGGAGATGTCCAGGCCGTACGTGAGCTGCTGGGTCCTGTGCTGGGTCGCCTGCACGGTGGTGCCGTGACCGGTGGGCGAGGCGAGCACCGTACCGGTCGCGCCGGTGACGGCGGTGGTCGCGGCCAGGATCACGCCTCCGACGGCCAGCGCGAAGAGCTCGGCGGGGCGGCGGTTCCTGACGATCGCGGCAAGCTGAGGCTTGAGCATGGGGATGTCGACTCCTTCTTCCATGCCGCCTACCGGGTTAGCTGACGGGTTCGGGACTGGAAGTCGCCCCTACGGGCGCGGCTCGGGCCGGCGTCCGATTCACCCCGAAGAGTGGATCCCCGGCTCCGCGGGGTCGCGGATTCGGCGGGCGCGGCGGACCGCGCCCAGTAAAGGTACAGATCTCCCTAAAGTGGGAGCAAGTATGGCAAAGCGAAGCCCCATGTTCGTCGGCGGGAACGAGCCCGAAAAGCCGCGCCGGCAAGGGCTTCCGGGGCTGGGTAAAGTTTCCGGCGCCGCCCTGGTCGCCGGTCCGGAACGGCTGTGACTTGTGATACTCGTGATGCGACCTCTTTTGCCCTCCTAAACCCCGTCCACCATGCTGCTTGGGTAAAGAATTGTGTCGCGATCGCCTATGTCACAGGGGATCCTGTTGCCTTTCCCAGGGCCCGGCTTGCATCTTTCTATGCGATTCGCTTACCTTTGAGGACTCAAGGCGTACGACCTGCCGACAAGCACTTGTCGCGTGACGCCGTTCATTTGTCGAGACCGCGTCTCACCAGCACGGACGTGCAGGGATGTGTGACGCGGCCCGCCGAATCCGTGAATGCAGCGGAACCGGGGACCCACCTTTTTTCGGGGTGAATCGGCGCGCTCTGATCCGAGCGCTCCGTAGGGCACTTCCACGCCCGAACCCGTCAGCTAACCCGGTAGGCGGCATGGAAGCGAGGAGCAATCCAAGTAATGGCCAAGTACACCCTTTCCCGTGCCCTGAAGCCCGCGAGCCTCACCCGGTTCGCCGTCGGGGCGGCCGTGGCGGCGGGTGCCGTTCTCGCCGCCGGTCCGGCCTTCGCCGCCGACGACTCCCAGGCGCAGAAGTCCGCGGGTCAGGTGTCCGCGCAGTCGGTGCTGAAGGTCGCCGAGTCGCAGATCGGCGTGGCCGAGAACGCCGCGGGCGGTGGCACCCCGTTCCACAGCTGGTACATGTCCTCGCCCCGGGCGCAGGAGACCATCACCCGTGACGGCGGGAGTGTGCGGGCCTACGCCAACGCTCCGTGGTGCGCCATGTTCGTCTCCTGGGTCGGCGAGAAGGCCGGCGTCCGCCCCAGCATGGGCTGGGACGCCTACACCGTCACCTATGCCAAGTGGTTCCAGACCAACCAGCACTGGGGCACGACCGCCAAGCCCGGCGCCGTCGTCTTCTTCGACTGGAACGGCAAGAGCACCACGGGCATCGACCACGTGGGCCTGGTCAAGCAGGACAACGGCAACGGCACGATCACCACGATCGAGGGCAACACCGGCAACGGCAAGGTCGAGCAGCGCATCCGGCCCAAGTCCCAGGTCGTCGGCTACGGCTACCCCCAGTACAAGGCCTGATCCCAGGCAGGCCGCACGCTCCTTGCCAGGTGCGATGGTCAAGGGACAACGGGTGGCGCAGGAGAGATCCTGCGCCACCCGTTGTGTTCGCTCCGGGAGAGCGGGCTACGCGTGCTGCCGATACCAGTCGAGCGTCGCGGCCACGCCCGCCGGGTGCGGGGTGACGTCGACCGGTCCGAACGCCTTCCGGAAGGCCGAGTCGTCGGAGACGAACGGCCGGTCCCGCTGGTACCAGGTCTCCCCGAACTCGCGGACCATGGGGTGGAACAGCCCGACGAGGCGCTGCATCCCCCGCCCGAGCCCGGCGCTCTTCGGCGTGCCGCCGGCCGCGGCCCACACGAGGTCGAGGAAGGCGCGGCCGGTGATGGGCTCGGCGGCGGGCAGGTGCCAGGCGCGCCCGTCCGCCTCGGCGCGCTCGCCGAGGGTGACCAGCCCGGCGGCGGTGTCGGGCAGGTAGGCGATGGTGTGCGGCTGGTCGAGGTCGCCGACCCAGCGGGCGGTCTTGCCGGCCAGGGCGGCGGCGAAGACGGTCGGGCCGATGACGGTGTTGACGCCTCCGGGGCCGTAGTAGTCGGAGGCCCGTCCGAGGGTGGCGCGGATGCGCCCGGCCCGGTGGGCGTCGAGGATCAGGTCGTCGACCTCGATGCGGGCGCGGCCTTTGGGATTGGTGGCGGCGTACGGCAGGTCTTCGGTCATGGGGCCGGTCACGGGGCCGTAGACGTACAGGTTGTCGGCCATGACCAGCTTCGCACCGGCGGCCTCCACCCCGGCGAGGACCGTCCTGGTGAAATCGGGGAACTCCGCGGCCCAGCTTGCGTAGTTCGGTTGCGCGCACTGGTACACCACGGCGGCACCCTGGCAGGCGGCGATGGCGCCCTCGGTGGTGGTGACGTCGGCCCGCAGCTCGTGGGGGCCGGGGTTCGCGCTCCGGCTGACGGCGCGGACCCGGCGGCCCCGGGCGGTGAGCTCGGCGACGACGGCCGAGCCGATCGCGCCGGTCGCGCCAAGGACGACATGCAGGTCGGACATGGTGCTGGTCCCTTCCGAAGGGGTTTCAAACCGTTGTTATATAACAACGTTATGATAAGCTGGCCACTATGGCAAGACCGAGAAAGCGCGACCACCAGGAGCTTCGCCACGAGCTCGTCGACGCCGCCGGCCGGCTCCTGGCCTCCGAGGGCCCGGCCGCGCTGACCACCCGCCGCGTCGCACAGCAGGCAGGCGTGTCCACCATGGCCGTCTACCAGCTCTTCGGCGACAAGGCGGGCCTCGTCCGCGAGATGTTCCTGGCCGGCTTCGAGCGTCTGGCCCAGGCGTTCGAAGCCGTGCCCCGCACCGAGGACCCGGTCGCCGACCTCCTCGCGCTCGGCCACGCCTACCGCGCCAACGCCCTGGCCAACCCCCACCTCTACGAGCTCATGTTCGGCCGGCCGATCCCCGGGTTCCAGCCCGACGCCGAGGCCGCCGCCCGGATCCAGCCCACCTTCGACACCCTCATCGCCGCCGTCGCCCGCTGCGTGCGGGAAGGCGCCTTCGCCCCCGCCGAGCCCCACGACCTCGCCGTCCGGCTCAACGCCCTGGCGCACGGGCTGTGCAGCCTCGACCTGCGCGGCGCCCTCGGCGACCCCGACGAGTCCCTCCGTCACTGGACCGACGCCTTCGCCACCATGGTGCGCGGCCTCCGCGAGCGGTAGGGCAGACTCCTACCCGTGGACGCGACGGTACGGAAGATCATCGATGACCTGAACGAGACCGCGGCCCGGCACGACGCCGCCCAGCAGGACAGGCTGGACCGGTGGCGGGTGCTGGAGCCCGACGCCGGGGAGTTCCTCTGGTTCCTGGCCCAGAGCATCGACGCGCGCGACATCGTGGAGATCGGCACCTCCCGCGGCGTGTCCACGCTGTGGCTGGCCGACGCGGCCCGCTCCGCAGGCGGTCACGTCCTCAGCCTCGACACCGACGCCGAGGCGCAGGCCCACGCCCGGCGCACGACTGCCGAGGCGGGCCTGGCCGACCACGTGGAGTTCCGGGTCGCCGACGGCGGCGCCGTCCTCGCGGACCTGCCCGACGGGGCGGTGGACCTGCTCTTCCTCGACGCCGAACGCCCCGAGTACCCGTCCTGGTGGCCCCATCCGTATCGCGTCCTGCGCCGGGGCGGCATCCTCGTGGCCGACAACGCCCTGTCCCACCCCGAGGAGATCGCCCCCCTGCACGACCTGCTCCGGCAGGAGCCCGGCCTGACGGTCACCACGATCAACGTCGGCAAGGGCGAACTGGTCGCGCTACGACGCTGAGGGGCGCCGCGTACGTCCGCCCGCGCGTCAGAGGGCCAGCGCGGTCATGAAGGCCATGCTGGCCGCCATTCCGGCCGAGCACGCGTTCTGGCTGAGCGTCCTGCGGTCCGGGCTCCGCCCGGGGAGAAGGTGGATGAGCCGGGCGCAGGTCCAGGCCACTCCGATGACCAGGGCCACCGCGGTCAGCGCTCCGCCCCCGTGGGAGTGCGCCGGTGAGGAGGTGCCGGCGGGCGTGGGGTCGTCGAACGCCGTCAGCACCAGGAGGAGGGACATGACCACGAAGTCCTGGATGTGGTGACCGGTTTCCGCGCGGCGCGAGGGTGAGCCGCAGAGCCAGCCGGCGGTCAGCAGGGCGAGCACCCCGGCGGGGAGGAACAGGCCGCCCAGGTGCCCGAGCGCCATGCCGAGCGCCATGACGACGTGCGGCCATCTCCTGGCGGGCCGGGCGAAGGGCAGCAGCGCCGGGGCCAGGGCCAGGGCGCAGCCGACCGATATCCCCACCGTGTGGAGGATGGCGTGCATCAGGAGGTCTCGCCCAAGAGGTAAGCGCGGGTGTCCATGATGCACTCCTTGCCGTCGTCGCGTGATTACACCCCTCTGGACAGGACAGGTCGGCGAGCTGTGACAGGAATGCGCTCCCCGGGTGACCCCGACGCGTCCGAGAAGGGCCACCGCGAACGTGGCGGCGGCCCTCCTCGTGCTCGGTGGCTTCCTGAGGTTCAGCGGTTGACGGCGCAGGCGTCCCGGTTGAGGGAGAACCGGCTCGGCAGGGACGCGTCGCCCGTGTGGCGGGCGAGGTAGCCCATGGTGACGCTGCCGCCGGGGGCGATGGCGCCGTTGTGGGTGGCGTTGACGGCGGTGATCATGTCACCGCTCTGGGTGAGGTCGGTGTTCCAGTCCGAGATGACGCTCTGCCCCCGGGCGAGGGGGAACCTCAGCGTCCAGCCGTTGATCGGCGTGCTGCCGGTGTTGGTGACGGTGAGGTCGACGGTCATCCCGCCACCCCAGGTCTGCGTGGTGTACGCGATCCGGCAGGTCGGCTTGGCGTGTTCGAACGTGATGCGGTGCAGGCCGCCGGGAAGGTCGTTGACGACGTAGAGCTCGCCCTCCGGCGTGGCGCCGAACGCGGTGACCTGCGTGGGCGTCTGGCCGATCTCGGCCTGGTCGTAGCCGCCGGCGCCGTTCGCGCGCAGCGCCCACACGGTGGAGTAGCAGTAGTCGGTGGCGATGTAGGTGCCGCCGACCAGGTGGGCGAACTGCTCGCCGTGGTACACCTGCCCGCCGATGACCGCGCAGCCGCCGGTGTGCGGGGAGTAGGTGAAGACCGGCTTGGTGTACGCGGCGCCGGAGCGGCACTGGGCCTGGTCGAACACCTCGAGCCCTTCGTAGCAGGACCAGCCGAGGTTCGCGCCGGCCTGCCGCCCGGCCGGGATGTGGTTGATCTCCTCCCACCTGCCCTGCCCGACGTCGGCGATCCACAGCGAGCCGTCCGCGGGGTCGACGGAGAAGCGCCAGGGGTTGCGCCCGCCGTACATCCAGATCTCTTCCCGGGCGCCCGCCACGCCGACGAACGGGTTGTCCTCCGGTACGCAGTAGGCCAGGTCGCCGCAGCTCCGGCTCACGTCCACGCGCAGGATCTTGCCCAGCAGGGTGTCCAGGCGCTGCCCGCTGTCGAGGGGGTCCCCGGCGCCGCCGCCGTTGACGATGCTCATGTACAGGTTGCCGTCGGTGCCGAAGGTGATCTGGCCGCCGTTGTGGTTGTCGAACTCGGCGTGCTCCTGGGAGAGCAGCGGTTCGAGGCGGGCCTCGTCCAGCCGGTACCGGGCCAGGGTCACCGCGCCGTCCGGCAGCGCGGTGTAGGCGAGGTACAGGTCCTGGCTCTCGGCGAAGTCGGGCGCGAGGGTCATGCCGAGCAGCCCTCGCTCGTTGCCGGATTCGTCCACCGACGCGGTGATGTCGATGATCGGGGTCTGCCCGAGGCCGGTGTCCGGG
>NZ_JBQQCB010000172.1:0-18584 GCF_052246675.1 Nonomuraea sp. KM90
CGGCCAGCAGCTCCGAGGTCTGCCGCCGGGCCAGGGCCACGTTCCTGTCGGGCTGGCCGGGGCGGGAGAGCGTGGCCAGGCGGGCGTCGGACCTGGTCACCGTCAGATCGCCCTCGCCGAGCTGCAGGCGTACGGAGGTCAGGCCGGGCCCCTGCGAGTCGGCGACCCTGATCGGCGCCCCGAGCCGCTCCGACAGCCACGCGGCCAGCAGCGGCGCGCTCGGGTGACCCGCCGCGGCCTCCACGACGCCCTTGCGCACCTTGCCCACCGGCTGGTCGAACGCGGCCGCCAGCAGGCTGCGCCACGGCGTCAGCCGGGCCCAGGCCAGGTCGGTGTCGCCGCGGGCGTATCCCTTGGCCCGGACCACCAGCGTCTTGACGCCGCCGTCGTCGAAGCCCTTGGCGTCGGTGATGCGGCGCTGCGCCAGCGCCCCGATCGCGTCCTTGGACGGCACGTCGGGAGCCGAGCCCGGCCACCACGCCACGACCGGCGTGTCGGGCAGGAGCAGCGGGCTGACCACGGAGTCGGCGTGCTCGGTGAGCTCGCCGTACAGGCGCAGCACGACCACCTCGCCGGGGGTGTTCTCGCCGATCCGCAGCTCGGCGTCGAGCCTGATGGGCTCGTCCTCCTCGCGCTTGATCACCACGATGATGCGCGACGGGTGCTCGCGGGCCGCCTCGGTGGCGGCGCGCAGCGCGTCGTACTGGTGGCGCTCCTCGCTGATCACGACGAGCGTGAGCACCATGCCGATGGCCGGCGCCCCCATCTGGTGACGCAGGTGCGTGAACTGGGCGGCGATCTTCCCGGCCGTGGTGTCGGTGAGCATAAAGGTCGTCATCTAGAGCCTCCTCCACACGCGGCCGTCGCGGGCCATCATCGCGTCGGCGGACTCCGGCCCCCACGAACCGGACTCGTAGCCCTCCGGCTGCCCCTGGGTGGCCCAGAACTCCTCGATCGGGTCCAGGATCTTCCACGACAGCTCCACCTCCCGCTGGTGCGGGAAGAGCGGCGGGTCGCCGATCATCACGTCGAGCAGCAGCCGCTCGTACGCCTCCGGCGACGACTCCAGGAACGACTCGCCGTAGGCGAAGTCCATGGAGACGTCGCGGACCTCCATCTGCGTCCCGGGCACCTTCGAGCCGAAGCGCACCGTGATGCCCTCGTCCGGCTGGACCCGGACCACCAGGGCGTTCTGGCCGAGGATCTCCGTGTCGTCCTTGCTGAAGGGCAGGTGCGGCGCCCGCTGGAACACCACGGCCACCTCGGTGACGCGGCGGCCCAGGCGCTTGCCGGCGCGCAGGTAGAACGGCACCCCGGCCCACCGCCGGTTGGCGATCTCCAGCTTGACGGCGGCGTACGTCTCGGTGGTGGACTCGGCGGAGATGCCGTCCTCCTGCAGGTAGCCGACGACCTTCTCGCCGCCCTGCCAGCCCGCCGAGTATTGCCCGCGCGCCGTGTTGAGCCCCAGGTTGGCCGGCAGCTGCACGGCCTTGAGCACCTTCTCCTTCTCCCGCCGCAGCGCGGAGGCGTCGAAGGACGTCGGGTCCTCCATCGCGACCAGCGCGAGCAGCTGGAGCAGGTGGTTCTGGATCACGTCGCGGGCCGCGCCGATGCCGTCGTAGTAGCCCGCGCGCCCCCCGATGCCGATGTCCTCGGCCATGGTGATCTGCACGTGGTCGACGAAGCTGCGGTTCCAGATCGGCTCGTAGAGGTTGTTGGCGAACCTCAGGGCCATGATGTTCTGGACGGTCTCCTTGCCCAGGTAGTGGTCGATCCGGAAGATCGAGCTCTCGGGGAAGGCCGAGGTGGTGATCTCGTTCAGCTCGTGCGCCGACTTCAGGTCGTGCCCGAACGGCTTCTCGATGACCACCCGCCGCCACGACCCCTCGGGCGCGTCGGCCAGCCCGGTCCGCTTGAGCTGCTCCACCACCACGGGGAAGAACTTCGGCGGCACCGACAGGTAGAAAGCGTAGTTTCCGCCGGTGCCCCGGGTCTCGTCGATCTCAGCCAAGGCCATGGCCAGCGCGTCGAACGCCCCGTCGTCCGAGAACTCGCCGGGCACGAAGTGGATGCCCTCGCGGATCTGCTTCCAGACCTCCTCGCGGAAGGGAGTCCGGGCATGAGCTTTGACGGCGTCGTGCGTCAGCTGGGCGAAATCCTGGTCCTTCCAATCCCGCCGGGCGAACCCGACCAGCGAGAACCCGGGTGGCAACAGCCCCCGGTTCCCCAGGTCGTAAATCGCCGGCAGCAGCTTGCGCTTGGCCAGGTCACCCGTCACGCCGAACAACACCATCACGCATGGTCCCGCCACCCGGGGCAACCGCTTGTCGCGCGGGTCGCGCAGCGGGTTGGCGGCCGCCACTTCCAAGGTGGTGGAGGTGCCCGCGACGGCTGCCGCCACGGTGGCGGCCTCCTCCGCGGGTGCTGCCGGGTCAGTCATCTCAAGCCTCCTGTGCGGCTGCGAGCAAACGCGCGACTCCCGCCGCGCGGTCGGTCAGATGCAGGCGTACGGCCGGACGCCCGCGGGTTTCCAGCGCCCCCAGATCACCGAGCGCCTGGGCGAGCTGGAGCCGGCCCAGCGAGTAGGGGGCGCCGGGGACGGCGACGTCCTCGGAAACCTCCCCGGTGATCAGCAGGAACACCCCGTTCTGCGGCCCGCCCTTGTGGTATTGCCCCGTCGAGTGCAGATAGCGGGGCCCCCACCCGAACGTCACCGGCCGGTTCGTGCGCAGCGCGAGCAGGGCCCGCAACGTCGCCGGATCGGCCATCATCCAGGCGTCCGTCATCTGCTCGAAGTCGGCCCCGTCGGGCACCGGAGCGTCGAAGGCCGCCAGCCGGTCGAGGTAGGCCAGGACCGCCAGGTAACCGTCGCCCGGGATCGCGTGCAGCAGCTCGGCGAACAGCCCGGGCAGGTCCTTGGCCGTCCCCGACCCGTACGCCTCCACCGGGCCGTCCACGAACGCCGGCGCGCCGGCCGGCAGGTCGGGCAGGGCCAGCAGGGTCGCGGTGTTCTCCTTCGACTCGGCCACGTTCGGCTGGTCGAAGGGGTCGACCTCCAGCAGCGACCCGACGATGGCGGTGGCGTATTCCCAGACCAGGAACTGCGCGCCCAGCGGCCCGTCCACGCGTACGTCCCCGACGTCCGAATCGATCGCGACGATCAGCTCGTCGCCGCTCTCGTTGGGATCGGCGCCCACGACCGGCAGGATCCCCCTGCCCTGCTTGCCGGTGGACTCGGCGACGAGCTGCTCGATCCAGTCGGGCAGCCCGGTGATGGGCGAGAGCTGGTCCTCCAGCACCAGCTTGTCGCGGCCGGCCAGCGCCGCGCCGCCGAGCGCGGCCCCCAGGTCGAGGCCCGGGTTGCCGGTGTCGCGCGACAGCAGCGGCAGCACCTCGTCCGCCTCGTCGAGCAGCCGCTCCACGTCGGCGCCCGCCAGCGCGGCGGGCACCAGCCCGAACGCCGACAGCGCCGCGTAGCGGCCGCCCACGTCGGGCACGGCGAGCACCAGCTCGTAGCCGCCGTCCACGGCCCGCCGCTCCAGCGGCGAGCCCGGGTCGGTGACGACCACGATGCGGCTCGCGGGCGCCAGGCCCGCGTCGGCGAAGAGCCGCTCGTAGACGCGCAGGTGGCAGTCGGTCTCCACGGTCGAGCCGCTCTTGCTGGCCACGACCACGACCGTGGATTCGAGCTGGTCCGTCAGGGCGCGGCGGGCCTGCCCCGGGTCGGTGGTGTCGAGCACCGTGAGCGGCACGTCGGCGGTGTTGCAGATGACCTCCGCCGCCAGCGACGAGCCGCCCATCCCGGCCAGGACCACGTTCGTCAGGCCCGCGGCGCGGGCCCGGCCCGCGAGCTCGCCCAGCACGGGCAGGAGCTCGCGGGAGGAGCGGGGCAGGGTCAGCCAGCCGAGCCTGACCGCCGCCTCCGCCTCGGCGTCCTCACCCCACAGCGTGGGGTCGCCGGCGGCGAGCCGCGCGGGCACGCCGTCGGCGACGAGGCGCCCCGCGACGGAGGAGGCGGCCGAGGCCACCCCCTCCTCGCGGTAGGAGACCTCCATCACGGAACCAGGTTCTTGGTGACGCTCTCGAGCAGCTCGTTCCAGGACGCCTCGAACTTCTCCACGCCCTCGTCCTCCAGCACCTTGACCACGTCGTCGTAGTCGACGCCGGCTTCCTTGAGCGCGGCCATGGTGTTCCAGGCCTGCTCGTAGAAGGGGCGCACGGTGTCGCCCGTGATGTTGGCGTGGTCGGCCGTGGAGTCGAGCGTCTTCTCCGGCATCGTGTTGACGGTGCCGGGGGCGACGAGCTGGTCGACGTAGAGGGTGTCGGAGTATTCGGGGTTCTTGACGCCGGTCGAGGCCCACAGCGGCCGCTGCGGGCGGGCGCCCGCCGCGCGCAGGCGCTGCCAGCGCTCGGAGTTCATCACGTCCTCGAACGCCGCGTACGCCAGGCGCGCGTTGGCCACGCCCGCCTTGCCCTTCAGCTCCGGCTTGCCCAGCTTGTCGAGCCGCTTGTCGATCTCGGTGTCGACGCGGCTGACGAAGAACGAGGCCACCGACTCGATCGTGGCCAGGTTGAGGCCCTTGGCCTGCGCCGCCTCCAGCCCGGCCAGCCAGGCGTCCATGACGGCGCGGTAGCGCTCGAGGGAGAAGATCAGCGTGACGTTGACGCTGATGCCCTCCGACAGCGCCTGCGTGATCGCGGGCAGGCCCTCCAGGGTCGCCGGGATCTTGATGAACAGGTTGGGCCGGTCCACCATCCACCACAGCGAGCGGGCCTCGGCGACCGTCTTCTCGCTCTCGCGGGCCAGCCGCGGGTCGACCTCCAGCGAGACGCGGCCGTCCACGCCGCCGGAGGCGTCGTAGACCGGGCGCAGCACGTCGGCGGCCCAGCGGATGTCGTAGGTGGTGATCGCGCGTACGGCCTCGCCCACGTCGACGCCGCGCACGGCCAGGTCGTGGAGCTGGGCGTCGTAGGCGTCGCCCTTGCTGAGCGCGTTGGCGAAGATCGTCGGGTTGGAAGTCACCCCGACGACGTTCTTCTCGCGGATCAGCTGTTCCAGGTTGCCGCTGCGCAGGCGCTCGCGGCTGATGTCGTCAAGCCAGATGGCCACGCCCTGGCCGGACAGCTTGTTGAGGATCTCGCTCATCTTTTCTTCAGTTTCCCGTCGTCTCGCCCTTGTCCTGACCCAGCTTGGCCAGGCTCGCCTTCGCCGCGGCCGCCACCCGCTCCGCCGTCAGACCGAACTGCTCGTACAGAGTCCTGTACGGCGCGGAGGCACCGAAGTGTTCGAGGCTGACCACTTCGCCGCACTCGCCGACGAATTCGTGCCAGCCGAGCGCGATGCCCGCCTCGACCGCGACGCGAGCCCGGATCGACGAGGGCAGAACCGTCTGCCTATATGCGGATTCCTGCCCCTTGAACCACTCAACACACGGCATCGAGACCACTCGCGTGGGGATGCCCTGCGCCTCGAGCAGTTCGCGGCCGTCCACCGCGATCTGCACCTCGCTGCCCGTGGCGATGAGGATGACCTTCGGCTGGCCGTCGGACGCGTCGCGCAGCACGTAGCCGCCGTGGGCCACGCCGTCGGCGCTGGTGCCCTCGTAGACGGGCAGGTTCTGCCTGGTCAGCGCCAGGGCGGCGGGCCGGTCGGTGTGCTCCAGCACGGCCTTCCAGGCGTACGCCGTCTCGTTGGCGTCGGCCGGGCGCACCACGTCGAGGCCGGGGATCGCGCGCAGCGCCCACAGGTGCTCGATCGGCTGGTGGGTGGGGCCGTCCTCGCCCAGGCCGATGGAGTCGTGCGTCCACACGTAGGTGACCGGCAGCTTCATCAGCGCGGCCAGGCGTACCGAGGGGCGCATGTAGTCGGAGAAGACCAGGAACGTGCCGCCGTACGGGCGGGTGCCGCCGTGCAGGGCGATGCCGTTGAGGATGGCGCCCATGGCGTGCTCGCGGATGCCGAAGTGCAGCGTGCGGCCGTAGCGGTTACCGGGGAACTCCTTGGTCTGGTATTCCTCCGGGATGAAGGACGGCTCGCCCTTCATCGTGGTGAGGTTGGACTCGGCCAGGTCGGCCGAGCCGCCCCACAGCTCGGGCAGCACCGGCGCGAGCGCGCCCAGCACCTCGCCGGACGCCTTGCGGGTGGCGACCGACGCGCCCACCTCGAACGAGGGCAGCGCGGTGGCCCAGCCGGCCGGCAGCTCGCGGTGCGAGATGCGGTCGAGCTCGGCGGCCCGCTCGGGGTTGGCCAGGCGCCATTCGGCGTAGGCCTTCTCCCACTCGGCGTGGTCGGCGCGGCCGCGCTGGGCGATGCCGCGCACGTGCTCCAGCACCTCGGCCGGCACGTGGAAGGTCTTGGCCGGGTCCATGCCCAGCACTTCCTTCGTGGCGGCGACCTCCGCCTCGCCCAGGGCCGAGCCGTGGATCTTGCCGGTGTTCTTCTTGTTGGGGGCCGGCCAGCCGATGATGGTGCGCAGCCGGATGAACGACGGCCGGTCGGTCTCGGCCTTCGCCGCCTGCAGGGCGTCGTAGAGCGCCTGGACGTCCTCGACGTAGTCGCCGGAGGCGGTCCAGTCGACGCTCTGGGTGTGCCAGCCGTAGGCGTCGTAGCGGGCGACCACGTCTTCCGACAGGGCGATCTGCGTGTCGTCCTCGATGGAGATGTGGTTGTCGTCGTAGATGACGATGAGGTTGCCCAGCTTCTGGTGGCCGGCGATCGAGCTGGCCTCGTGGCTGATGCCCTCCTCGATGTCGCCGTCGCTGACGAAGCACCAGATGTGGTGGTCGAACGGCGAGGAGCCGGCCTCGGAGTCGGGGTCGAACAGGCCGCGCTCGCGGCGGGCCGCCATCGCCATGCCGACCGCGTTGCCCAGGCCCTGGCCGAGGGGGCCGGTCGTGGTCTCCACACCCGCCGTGTGGCCGTGCTCGGGGTGGCCGGGGGTCAGGCTGTCCCACTGGCGCAACCGCCTGAGGTCGTCCAGCGTGAGGCCGTAGCCCGACAGGTAGAGCTGGATGTAGAGCGTCAAGCTCGAGTGGCCGCACGACAGCACGAACCGGTCACGCCCGAGCCACCCGGGATCGGTGGGGTCGTGACGCATCACGCGCTGGAAAAGCAGGTATGCGGCGGGGGCCAGGCTCATGGCGGTGCCGGGATGACCCGAGCCCGCCTTCTCCACTGCGTCCATGGCCAGGGCTCGAACGACGTCGACCGCCTGCTTGTCCAGGTCGGTCCATTCAAGGGCTGGCACGAGTTCGGTGCTCAAGTGCTCGGTCTCCGGAATCTAGTTGTCATTGGTCTGCCGGTCGGCTGTCCCGCCCGAGACGGGCCGCCTTCCGGCGGCCTGCCGCAGGTTGCGCGCCCGCGCCTACACGGGACCCTAACCGAGTGGGGCTGGCGATCGATTCCCATCCCACCCTCGCGTGTCCATGTACGGCGCAAGCCCCCCATTGGCCGGACCGGCCGACCCTGCGACTACAGTTTGTTTGTTCGCAGGGGCGTCACGGCGCCCGCCCATGGATCCGCTCTTTACAGAGGTTACGCGTTGACTCCGCACAGGCTGGAAGCGCCTTGACGGTGCTGACCAACAGGCAGGCGACGGCCCCCTCACCGCAGGTGAAGGCGCCGCGCTCGATAGGCATGACCATCAGGGCCTACATCGCGCTCACCAAGCCGCGGATCATCGAGCTGCTGCTGATCACGACGCTGCCGGTGATGTTCCTCGCAGCGGGCGGCCTTCCGCCGCTGTGGACGTCGATCTCGGTCATGGTGTTCGGCACCCTGTCGGCGGGCAGCGCCAACGCGCTCAACTGCTACGTGGACCGCGACATCGACCAGAAGATGCGCCGCACCCGCCGCCGGCCGCTGGCCAGGCACCAGGTCTCGCCGCGCGGGGCGCTGGTGTTCGGCATCGTGCTGGGCATCCTGTCCACCGTGGGGCTGTGGCTGACCACCAACTGGCTGGCCGCGGTGCTGGCACTCGCGGCGATCCTGTTCTACGTGCTGGTCTACTCGATGATCCTCAAGCGGCGCACGGCCCAGAACATCGTCTGGGGCGGCATCGCGGGGTGCATGCCGGTGATGATCGGCTGGGCCGGCATCACCGAGCGGCTCGACTGGGCGCCGCTGGTGCTGTTCGGGGTGGTGTTCTTCTGGACGCCGCCGCACACCTGGACGCTGGCCATGCGTTACAAGGAGGACTACGCGGCGGCCAAGGTGCCGATGCTGCCCGTGGTGGCCACCGAGCGCCGGGTCGTGCTGGAGTCGATCGCCTACACCTGGGCGACCGTGCTGTGCTCGCTGGCGCTGTGGCCGGTGGCCGGCACCACGCTGTTCTACCCGGTCGTGGCCGCCGTGCTGGGCGTCATGTGCCTGTGGGAGGTGCACCGCCTGCTGGCCCGGCTCAACGCCGGCAAGAGCGGTGTCGACCTGCGGCCCATGCGCTTCTTCCACTGGTCCAACGCCTACCTGGCGCTGCTGTTCCTCGCCGTGGCGATCGACCCGCTGCTCGCCTGACCCGTTCCGGCCCGGCCGTCGCGCCGGGCTTTTTTCCATCCGTATCATGCACATATGAATAGCTCTTCAGGTGTTGTGGCGGAGCTGGACGGGTGCGTGGTGCAGGAGCCGGACGCCGCCCGGGTCGCGGCCACCCGCGACCGGCTCCTCACGCCTGAGGAGGCCACGCGGCTGGCCGAGCTGTTCCGGCTGCTCGGCGACCCCACCAGGGCCCGGCTGCTGTACGCGCTGCTGGAGGCGGGGGAGCTGTGCGTGTGCGACCTGTCGGACGCGGTCGAGGTGACCGACACGGCGGTCTCGCACGCGCTGCGCCTCCTGCGTACGGCGGGCATCGTGGCCGGCCGCAGGGCCGGCCGGATGATCTACTACCGGCTGGCCGACGCCCATGTCCGCATGCTGCTCGACCTGAGCCGGGAGCATCTGAAGGAGACCGGATGAGCGGAGGTCACGGGCACGGGCACGGTCATGGCCTGAGCGCGGAGGCCGACCGGCGCTGTCTGATCGGTGCGCTGGCGCTCATCCTCGGCTACATGGCGGTCGAGGTGGTCGCCGGTGTGGTCGCCAACTCGATCGCGCTGATCTCCGACGCCGCCCACATGCTGACCGACGCCAGTGCCATCGCGCTGGCCCTGATCGCCATGCGCATCGCGGCCAGGCCGGCCAGGGGCGCCTACACCTTCGGCTACAAGCGCGCCGAGATCCTCTCCGCGCAGATCAACGGGGTGACGCTGCTGCTCCTGGTGGCGTACTTCTTCTATGAGGGCGTGCGCAGGCTCCTGGAGCCGCCCGAGGTGGACGGGCCGGTCGTGGTGGTCACCGCCGTGGCCGGGATCGCCGTCAACGCGCTGGCCGCCTGGCTGCTGTCCAGGGCCGACCGGCGCAGCCTGAACGTCGAGGGCGCCTTCCAGCACGTGCTCAACGACATGTACGCGTTCATCGCCACGGCGGTGTCCGGCCTCGTGGTCTGGCTGACCGGCTTCCGCCAGGCCGACACGATCGCCGCCCTCGTCGTGGCCGCGCTCATGCTGAAGGCCGGCTGGGGGCTGCTGCGCGACTCCGGCCGCGTGCTGCTCCAGGCGGCGCCCAGCGACCTCGACCCGGACGAGATCGGCCGCCTGCTGGCCGCCGAGCGGGACGTGGAGGAGGTGCACGACCTTCATGTCTGGACGGTGACGAGTGGGTACCCCACACTGTCGGCCCACGTGCTCGTGGCGAAGGGCTCCGACTGTCACCGGGTGCGCACGCGGCTCGCCGACCTGCTGCACGAGCGGTTCGAGATCGGCCACACCACGCTCCAGGTCGACCACGGCATCCCCGGCCTCGACCGGCACTGCGCGGACCCGCACGGACCCCGGCACTCTGATCCGTTAAAGTCACCCTATGGCGACCCGTGATCCACGCTGGGTGTTGAAGGACCGCCCGTCGTTCGCGTTGATCATCGGGCTGGTCCTCACCGGCATCTGCGCTCTGGTCTCGTTCTCCTTCGACGTGTTCAACGGCGCGCCGGTGCAGTTCTTCATCGCCCTGGCGCTGGCGCTGGCGCCCGTGCCGCTGCTGCTGGCGGCGGTGCTGGCGCTCGACCGGATGGAGCCCGAGCCGCGCAGCAACCTCGTCTTCGCCTTCGCGTGGGGCGCGGGCGTCGCCGTGCTGGTCGCCGGTGTGATCAACTCGCTCAACCTGCACTACATCATCGACACCGCCAAGCTGTCGGAGGCCAGCGCCCGCAACATCGCGGCCACGTTCGGCGCCCCCGTGGTGGAGGAGACGATGAAGGGCCTGGTGCTGCTGGGGCTGCTCAGGTTCCGCCGGGCCGAGCTGGACGGCCCGACCGACGGCATCATCTACGCCAGCATGGTCGGCCTCGGCTTCGCCATGAGCGAGAACGTCAGCTACTACATCTCCGCGCTGTCCGGGCAGGGGTTCAAGGGGCTGGCGGTCACGGTGGTCCTGCGCGGGATCCTGTCGCCGCTGGCGCATCCGCTGTTCAGCTCGATGATCGGGGTCGGCGTGGCGTACGCGGCCCAGCGGGGCGGCCCCGAGCGGGTGACCTACGTGCTGGCGGGCTGGTCGGGGGCGATGATCCTGCACGGGCTGTGGAACGGGCTGGCCTCCTACGGCGGGTTCCCCGGGCTCGTGGTGGCCTACCTGGCGCTGCTGGTCGTGCTGGTGGTGCTCATCGGCGTGGTGTTCAGGGACCGGCGGCGGATCGTGGCGCTCATCCAGCGCTATCTGCCGCCGTACGAGCCGACCAAGCTGGTCAACGAGGCCGACATCTACATGCTGTCGGCCTTCTCCCGGCGCCGCCAGGCCCGGCAGTGGGCCAAGGCCCACGGCGGCAAGCGGGGGCTGCGCGCGATGCGCGACTACCAGCTCGCCGCCACCGAGCTGGGGCTGCTGCACGAGCGGGCGGGCCGCCACATGGTCGACGAGCACACCTTCCACGAGGAACAACGGGCGCTGCTGGAGTGCATGAGCACCGCGCGCGCGGACTTCCCGGTGCCGTCGATGCACGCCCGATCGGTGGCCAGGGGCTCACCGCCGCCGGGTTACGCGCCGGGCGCGCCCGGCTGACCGAGGATGCGGGTGAGCGAGACCTCGCGCGGCCCGGGGTAGATCGGGTCGGAGTGCAGGACGAGGGCGTCGGCGAAGGCCTTGGCGGTGGCGAGCAGCTCGCGGGCGGCGTAGGCGTAGGTGGTGGAGGCCCATCGCCGGGCCGAGTCGTCGCCCGCCCCGAAGGCCTCCAGCCCCGCCGTCCGGCACAGCGTGACCGCCCTGGGGATGTGGAACTCCTGGGTCACCACCGTCACCCGCTCGGCCCCGAACACCTTGCGCGCCCGCACGCACGAGTCCCACGTGTCGAACCCGGCGTAGTCCAGCACCATCACCGTGTCGGGCACGCCTCTGGCGCGCAGGTAGTCGCGCATGGCCGTGGGCTCGTCGTACTCCTTGCGGCTGTTGTCGCCCGACAGCAGCAGCGCCCGCACCTTGCCCGCGTGGTAAAGCTCGGCGGCGATGTCGAGCCGGCGGGCCAGCATCGGGGTGGGCTGCCCGGCGTAGAGCCCCGCCCCCAGCACGAGCGCGGCCTGCGTCTCGGGCACCTGCCCGAGCCACTCCCGGCCCTCGGCCATCACCCGGTGCCCCGAGCTGCCGAGCCAGGCCCACGTCATGGGTGCCAGGGCGAGCACGCTGAGCAGCACGAGTCCCTGGTACGCCCGGCGCAGCCCCTTTCGAGTGGGGCGGACTTTTCCCAGCAAATCGCACCCCTTCTGGGCCGGGGGAGTGGCGAACTTAACACCACATACCCTGGCATATCCGCTCAGGCGATGGCGGCGGCCTCGGTGGGGGAGTGGTGCGCGGGGGCGGTCTCCGGGTCACGCGCCCGCAGCGAGGTGACGACCCTCAGCGCGGCGATCCAGACCAGGGTCGAGCCGAGGACGTGCAGCAGCACCAGGGCGGCCGGCACGGCCAGGAAGTATTGCGTGTAGCCGATCACGCCCTGGAGCAGCTCCACCCCGAGCAGCGCCAGTGCCGCCCGCCGGGCGGGCCGGGGCGCGTTGGTCACGTGCAGGGCGAACAGCAGCGCGAACGTCAGCCCCACCACGAGGTAGGCCACGTCGGCGTGCAGCCGGGCCACGGCCTCGATGTCGAGGTCGAAGCGGGAGGCCCGCTCGTCGCCCGAGTGGGGGCCCGTGCCGCTGACCACCACGCCGGCCACCACCAGCGCGAACACGGACGCCAGCAGCACGTTGCCCAGCCGGCGGATGTCGCGGTGCACGATCCGGCGCACCGGGCCGTCGCCCTCGCCGGCGCGGGCGTACAGCAGCCAGCAGGCGGCGATCAGGCCGACGGAGAAGACGAAGTGCATGCCGACGGTGAACGGGTTGAGCATGGTGTTGACCACCAGCCCGCCCCACAGGGCCTGCACCACGATGCCCGCCGGCTGCAGCCACGACAGCAGCACGAGCGAGCGGCGGCGCTGCGCCATCCGCAGCACGGCCACGACACAGGCGGCCCCCACGGCCAGCACCAGGAACGTCAGCAGCCGGTTGCCGAACTCGACGGCCATGTTGAGCGGCGAGACCTCGGGATGCGCCACCGGGATGAAACTGTCGGGCGTGCACCTGGGCCAGGTCGGGCAGCCGAGCCCGGAGCCGGTGACGCGGACGCCCGCCCCGGTCACCGCGATGCCGGCGTTGACCACCACGGAGGCCAGCGCCCAGGCCCGCAGGGACCGCGTCGTCGGTGCCCAGAAGGACAGCAGAAAGCGCACGAAGACGTTGGAGTTGTCCGCGGGTAGCTTCACGTCATCGATGGTAGGGGCCCGGCCGGTCGGTCCCGCCATCGGGAACGGGCTTCTCAAGACAGCAAGGTATGTGACATATTACTGAGAGGAGGTGGTGATGTCCGACGTGATCGTCGTCGGCGCGGGCGTGGTGGGGGCGGCCTGCGCCTACTATGCCGCGCGCGCGGGGCTCGACGTGACCGTGGTCGACCGGGGGCCCGTGGCGGGCGGCACGACGGGCTCGGGCGAGGGCAACGTGCTGGTGTCCGACAAGGAGCCGGGGCCCGAGCTGGAGCTGGCCGTGCTGTCGAACCGGCTGTGGCGCTCGCTGGCCGGCCTCGGCGGGTTCGAGTTCGAGCCCAAGGGCGGGCTGGTCGTCGCCGAGACCGATGAGGTCCTGGGGCAGCTCGCCGGGCTGGCCGCCAAGCAGCAGGTGGAGCACGCCCCGGTGACCGGGACGGAGCTGCGCGACTACGAGCCGCACCTGGCCGAGGGGCTCGCGGGCGGCGTCTACTACCCGCAGGACGCGCAGGTCCAGCCCATGCTGGCCGCCGCGACCCTGCTCCGGCACGGCGCCGAGAGCTTCGGGCACGGCACGCTGCGGCTGCGCCTCGGGGTCCGCGTGACCGGGTTCCTCCGGTCCGGGGACCGGGTGACGGGCGTACGCACCTCGCACGGCGACCTGCTCGGCGGCGCCGTCGTCAACGCGGCCGGGACCTGGGGCGGCGAGGTGGCCGCCCTGGCGGGCGCGAACCTGCCGATCCTGCCCAGGCGCGGGTTCATCCTCGTCACCGAGCCCCTGCGCGAGCCGTTGATCAGGCACAAGGTCTACACCGCCGCCTACGTGACGAACGTGGCCAGCGACTCCGCCGACCTGGAGACGTCGGCCGTCGTGGAGGGCACGCCCGCCGGGACCGTGCTCATCGGGGCCAGCAGGGAGCGGGTCGGGTTCGACCGGACGACGTCGGTGCCGGTGCTGTCGCGGCTGGCCGCGCAGGCGGTGGCGCTGTTCCCCGCGCTGCGCGACGTGCGGGCCATCAGGTCCTACTGCGGATTCCGGCCGTACTGCCCCGACCACCTGCCCGTCATCGGCGCCGACCCGCGCGTGCCGGGGCTGTACCACGCGTGCGGGCACGAGGGGGCCGGCATCGGCCTGGCCCCCGCGACCGGCCACCTGCTCGCCCAGCTCCTCGCCGGCCGGCGGCCCGACCTCGACCTGCACCCCTTCCGTCCCGACCGCTTCGCCGAGGAGGCCGCGTGACCTTCGACATCACCGTGGACGGCCGGCCGGTGCCGGTCGTGCCGGGGCAGACGATCGGCGCGGCGCTGCACGCGGCCGGCGTGCGCTCGTGGCGCACCACCCGGTTCGGCGGGCGGCCGCGCGGGCTGTTCTGCGGGATCGGGGTCTGCTTCGACTGCCTGATCTCGGTCAACGGGCGCGCGCCCGAACGGGCCTGCCTGCTGGAGGCCGCGCCGGGGGACGAGGTGACGACGGCGTGACGTACGACCTCGTGGTGGTCGGCGGCGGGCCCGCCGGGGTGGCGGGCGCGCTCACGGCCGCGCTGGCCGGGCTGCGGGTGGCGCTCGTGGACTCCGGCACGCGGCTCGGCGGCCAGTACTTCCGGCACGCCGCCGCCCCCAAGGCCGCTCCCGGGCTCGACCGGTTCCTGCGCCAGGCGCGGGCGCTCGGCGCCCGGGCCGACGTGCTGCTCGGGCACCAGGTGTGGAGCGTGTCCCGCGAACCGGACGCCGGTCTCCTCGTGCACTGCGTGACCAGACCTTGTCGAGCGGCAGACGCCTCGGGCGAGCGGCCGGCGGTGCTGCGGGCCCGGCGGCTGCTGATCGCCACCGGCGCGCACGACCGGCCGCTGCCCTTCCCCGGCTGGGACCTGCCCGGCGTGCTCACCGCCGGCGGCGCGCAGGCGCTGCTGAAGGGCGGTGGCGTCGTCGCGGGCGGGCGGATCGTCGTCTCCGGCACCGGCCCGTTCCTGCTGCCCGTCGCCACGGGGCTGGCCGGCGCCGGGGCGCGGGTGCTCGGTGTGTACGAGGCCAACGGCGGGCTCGGCCTGGCCCGGCATCCGCTGCTGGCCCTGGGCAAGGCCGGGGAGGCGGCGGGGTACGCGGCCGCCCTGGCCCGGCACCGGGTGCCGTACCGCACGCGCCAGGCCGTGGTCGCCGCCCACGGGGACCGCGAGGTGGAGGCCGTCACCGTGGCCCGCCTCGACGAGGAGTGGAACGTTCTGGCCACCCGGGTCGTGGAGTGCGACGCCGTGGCCGTGGGGTACGGGTTCGTGCCGCAGATCGAGCTGGGGACGCAGCTCGGGTGCGAGACCCGGCACGACGTGGACGGCAGCCCGGTGCTGGCCGTCGACGCGACCCTGCGCACGACCGTGCCCGGCGTGTGGGCGGCCGGCGAGCCCGCCGGGGTGGGCGGCTGGCGGCTGGCCGAGCTGGAGGGCCGCATCGCCGGCCGCGCCATCGCCGCCGACACGACGTCCCCGCCCGGTCGCGACCCCGCCACCCCGCCCGGTCGCGACGCCGCCACCCCGCCCGGTCGCGACGCCGCCACCCCGCCCGGTCGCGACCCCGCCACCCCGGCCCCGGGTGACGTGGTTCCGCCGGTGCTCGTGCGGCGGCGGCAGCGGTGGCGGGCGTTCGGCGAGGCGCTGCAGCGGGCCTACCCCGTGCGGCCCGGCTGGCAGGGCTGGTTGCGCGACGACACGCTCGTGTGCCGGTGCGAGGAGGTGCCGCTGTCCCGCGTACGCGAGGCGCAGGCCCTCGGCGCCACCGACGCGCGCTCCATCAAGCTCCTGGCCCGCCCCGGCATGGGCTGGTGCCAGGGCCGCATCTGCGGCTACGCCGTCTCCTGCCTGGCCGGGGAGCCGCCGCAGCCGCCCCGCCGCCCCATCGCCCAGCCCGTCACCCTGGGCGCGCTCGGCTCCCTCGACCTCGACACCCCCGGCGCGCCGGGGCCCGACGACCACCCCGCTCACTGACTTCCCGACATGGAGGACTCCCAGATGGAACATCGCAGCAAGCCCTGGCACGGCGTCATGGTGGCCACCGCGCTGCCCCTGCGCGAGGATCTGTCGGTCGACTACGACGGCTACGCCGAGCACTGCCGCTGGCTCGTCGAGAACGGCTGCGACGGCGTTGTGCCCAA
Organism: Nonomuraea sp. KM90; assembly: GCF_052246675.1. Lineage (NCBI taxonomy): Bacteria > Bacillati > Actinomycetota > Actinomycetes > Streptosporangiales > Streptosporangiaceae > Nonomuraea > Nonomuraea sp. KM90. The sequence goes on from NZ_JBQQCB010000172.1 coordinate 15,958, forward strand.
CGGCTCGCTCGGCGAGTACCAGACGCTCACCCCGCAGGAGCGGGCCAAGGTGATCGAGACCGCCGTCGAGGCCGTCGGCGGCGACAACGTGATGGCCGGGGCGGGCGCGTACGGCGCCGCCGAGTCCCGCCGCTGGGCCGAGCAGGCGGGCGAGGCCGGCTGCGGCTCGGTGCTCCTGCTGCCGCCCAACTCCTACCGGGCCGACGAGCGCTCCGTCGTCGAGCACTACCGCGAGGTGGCCAGGGCCGGCGTGCCGGTGGTGGCCTACAACAACCCCTACGACACCAAGGTCGACCTGACCCCCGCGCTGCTGGCCAGGCTGCACGAGGAGGGGCTGATCGTGGCGGTCAAGGAGTTCAGCGGGGACGTACGGCGGGCGTACGAGATCGCCGAGCTGGCCCCCGAGCTGGACCTGCTGATCGGCTCCGACGACGTGCTGCTCGAACTGGCCGTGGCCGGGGCGGTCGGCTGGATCGCCGGCTACCCCAACGCGCTGCCCGCGGCCGGCTCCGCCCTCTATCGTGCCGCCGTCGCCGGCGACCTGGAGACCGCGCTGCCCCTCTACCGCACCCTGCACCCGCTGCTGCGCTGGGACTCCAAGACCGAGTTCGTCCAGGCCATCAAGCTGTCCATGGACCTCGCCGGCCGCCAGGGGGGCCCGTGCAGGCAGCCCAGGCAGCCGCTGACGGACGAGCAAGCGGCTATTGTGCGGGCGGCGACCGAGAAGGCACTGGCAGAAGGGCTGCGATGAGGACCAAACGGGTTTTCCACGCCGTCGACTCCCACACCGAGGGCATGCCCACCCGCGTGATCACCGGCGGCATCGGCGTGATCCCGGGCGCGAGCATGGCCGAGCGGCGCGTCTACTTCCGTGACCACCTCGACCACATCCGCACCCTGCTCATGACCGAGCCGCGCGGCCACTCGGCCATGAGCGGCGCCATCCTCCAGCCGCCCACCAGGCCGGACGCCGACTGGGGCGTGCTGTTCATCGAGGTGTCGGGACTGCTGCCGATGTGCGGCCACGGCACCATCGGCGTGGCCACCGTGCTGGTCGAGACCGGCATGGTGGAGGTCGTGGAGCCGGTCACGACCGTACGCCTGGAGGTGCCCGCCGGGCTCGTCGAGGTGGACGTGGCCGTCGAGGACGGCATGGCCATGTCGGTGACGCTGCGCAACGTGCCCTCCTACTGCGACCGGCTGGACGCCTCGGTGACCGTGCCCGGGTTCGGGGAGATCCCGTACGACCTGGCGTACGGCGGCAACTTCTACGCCGTCGTCGACCTCGACCGCTACGGCCTGCCCTTCGACCGCAAGGCCAAGAACGAGATCATCGCGGCCGGCCTGGCCACCATGGAGGCGATCAACGCCTCCGACGAGCCCGTCCACCGCGAGGACGACCGCATCCGCGGCTGCCACCACGTCTACTTCGCCGCCCCCGGCTCCGACGCCCACCATTCGCGGCACGCCATGGCCATCCACCCGGGCTGGTTCGACCGCTCGCCCTGCGGCACCGGCACCAGCGCCCGCATGGCCCAGCTGCACGCCCGGGGCGAGCTGCCCCTCGGCCGGGACTTCGTGAACGAGTCCTTCATCGGCACCCGGTTCATCGGCCGGCTGCTGGAGGAGACCGCCGTGGGCGGGCAGGGCGCGGTCGTCCCGTCGATCACCGGCCGGGCCTGGATCACCGGCACCGCGCAATACTTCCTCGACCCGCGCGACCCGTTCCCCGCGGGGTTCGAGCTGTGACGATCACCACGGTCGACTACCACACGGCCGGGGAGCCGTTCCGGATCGTGACCGGCGGGGTGCCCGAGATCCCCGGCGCCGACGTGCTCTCCCGCCGCACGACCGCCATGGCCGAGCTCGACGACGTGCGGCGGCTGCTGTGCCACGAGCCGCGCGGGCACTCCGACATGTACGGCTGCTTCCTCGTCCCGCCGGACGACCCCGGGGCCCACCTGGGGGCGCTGTTCTGGCACAAGGACGGCTTCTCCACCGCCTGCGGGCACGGCACGATCGCGCTGGGCGCGTACGCGGTGCACGAGGGGCTGGTCGAGGCGGTGCAGGACGGCGTGACGGACGTGGTCGTGGACGTGCCCTCCGGGCGCGTCACGGCCCGCGTGCGGACCGCCGGAGGCCGGGTCGAATCCGTGACCTTCGTCAACGTGCCCTCGTTCGTCATCGCCCGCGACGTGCCCGTCGTGGGTGTGAGCGCGGACGTCTCCTACGGCGGCGCCATCTACGCCTCGGTGCCGGCCTCGGCCCTCGGGCTGTCGGTCGAGCCCCGGCACCTGCACGCCCTCGTCGGCCACGCCGCCCGCATCAAGGCCGGGCTGGCCGGCCACCCGGCCGCGCGGCATCCGTCCGACGAGCGGCTGTCCGGCGTCTACGGGGTGATCTTCTACGACGAGCTGCCCGACCTGGACGGCGTCAGGCAGCAGCGCAACGTCACCGTGTTCGCCGACGGGGAGGTGGACCGCTCGCCGTGCGGATCCGGCACCGCCGCCCGGATGGCGCTGCTGGACGACGAGGGGCCGGACGAGGGGCCGGGCGGGGGGCTGGACGGGGGGCTGGACGGGGGGCTGGACGGGGGGCCGGACGGGGGGCCGGACGGGGGGCCGGAC
>NZ_JBQQCB010000173.1:0-18177 GCF_052246675.1 Nonomuraea sp. KM90
ACCACATGGTGCCGTCGGCGTTCGTGCCGCTGGCGTCGCTGCCGCTGACCATCAACGGCAAGCTCGACGTGCGCGCCCTGCCCGCGCCCGAGCTCACCGGCCCGGCCGGCGGCCGGGGCCCGCGCAACCCCCGCGAGGAGGTGCTCTGCGGGCTGTTCGCCGAGGTGCTCGAGGTGGGCCGGGTCGGCATCGACGACAACTTCTTCGACCTGGGTGGCCACTCGCTGTCGGCGACCCGGGTGGTCGCCCGGACAAGGTCCACGCTGGGGATCGAGGTGAGCCTGCAGGAGCTGTTCCACGCGCCCACCGTCGCCGGGATCTGCGAGCTGGTCGACAGCAGGGACGCCGGAGGAGCCCAGCCGACGAGCATCCTGCTCAGGCTGCGCGACCGGGGGAGCAGGCCGCCGCTGTTCTGCGTGCATCCGGCCACCGGACTGGCCTGGTGCTACACCGGGCTGCTGCAGCACCTGGGCCCGGACCGGCCGGTGTACGGCCTGCAGACGCGCGGCATCGGCGCCGACACGACGCGCCACGCCTCGCTCGCGGAGCTGGTCGACGACTATCTCGACCACGTCCGGCAGGTCCAGCCCACCGGGCCCTACCACCTGCTGGGCTGGTCGCTCGGCGGCGGCATCGCGCACGCGATGGCCTGCCGGCTGCAGGAGCAGGGCGAGGAGGTCGCCCTGCTGGCCATGATGGACGCCTACCCGCCGGACGACTCCTGGCGGGACGACCAGCCCACCAGCAACTGGGTGGCCGAGCTGATGGAGCGCGAGGGCGCCGGGCAGATCCGGCTCGATCCCGAGCTGATCGAGGAACTGTTCGCGGCCTCCATGCGCAACCAGGACATCGTGCTCGGCGAGACTCCGGGGCTGTTCCACGGCGACCTGGTGTTCTTCACCGCGACGCTGGGCCGCGAGCCCGACACCCCGACCTCGGACGAATGGTCCGCCTTCATCGACGGGGAGGTCCTCGACCACTCCGTGCACTGCGAGCACCTCGACATGACCCGCCCGGAGCCGCTCCGGGAGATCGCCATGGAGCTCGTCCGCGTACTCGAGCCGTCGGCCGAATAGGCCCGGCCCTTTTCCGAAACTCTCGCCGGGTGGCCCGTCCACCCGGCGGACCAGAATTCCTGGAGGTTGTGCAAGGTGCTGCCCGAAATGCTGGTGAACGCGCGGGTACGGGAAATCGCGCTGAACCGGGAAGAGGCCAAACTGGCCAGAGCGCTGGCCGGCAACTGCGCCGACGAATATGTCGCCGCCGACAGTCCCGAATTTCTCGCCGAGGTAAATGTCATCGCACAGGAGCTGCCGCTCGCGCCGCGCCGCGCCGTCAACAGGGCCCGGCTCGACGAGGCCAAGCACGCCGTTCTCATCACCGGGAACATGCTCCGCGACGACCTGCTGAACGACACCCCCGCCCACTGGCGCGACCCGCAGAGCGAGGAGGCCAGGCTGTCCGGCTTCACGCTGATGCTCTGGGCCGCGCTGCTCGGGGACCCGATCGGGTGGACCACCCAGCAGGACGGCCGCATCCTCACCGACGTGCTGCCGGTGGCCGGGCACGAGCAGACGGACGTCAGCTCCAGCAGCCGCAAGGAGCTGACCTGGCACACCGAGGACGCCTTCTCGCCGTACCGGGCCGACTATGTGGGCCTGTACTGCCTGCGCAACCCCGACCTGACGCCCACCACGCTGGCCGCGGCCGACCCCCTGGCGCTGCCCGGATGGGCGCGCGAGACGCTGGCCCAGCCGCGCTTCCTGACCCGGGCCGACGACGCCCACGACCAGGACACGACCAGGCCGGAGACCGGAGCGGTGCTGACCGGCCCGGCCGAGGCCGCGGTGCTGCGGATCGACCGCGACTGCACCGTGGCCGCCCCGGGCGACGAGGACGCGCGGGCGGCGCTGGAGCTCATCTTCGGCCAGCTCGACGCGAACCTGTACGACTTCGCCCTCGCCCCCGGAGACCTGATCTTCCTCGACAACCGGAACGTCGTGCACGGCCGGCGCCCGTTCCGGGCCCGCTACGACGGCCGCGACCGATGGCTCAGGCGGATCAACGTGACCGCCGACCTCAGGCGGACCCGGGCGGGCAGGAGGAGCGGCGATGACCGTCGAATCGGCTGACCCCCGCCCGATCGGGGACATCGCCCCGGCGCTGCTGGAGGACTGGCTGCGCGAGCGGTACTTCACCCTGCCCGTCGACATCTCCAGCTCCGGCGTGGAGAACTACACGCTCGGCGAGCTCAGGGAACTGCTCGGCATCAGCACGGCGGAGCTCGACGGCATCGCCTTCCGCGACAGCCCCTCGGTGGGCGCGCCGGCGCTGCGCGAGGTGATCGCGCGGCGGTTCGGCAGCCGGCCGGACTCGGTGATGGTGACCCACGGCTCCACCGAGGCGCTGTTCCTCGCCCTGGCCGCGATCGTCCGGCCGGGCGACGAGATCGTGGTCCTGCACCCCGTCTACCACTCGCTGTACTCGATCGCGGAGGTGCTGGGCGCCCGGCTGCGCGTCTGGTGGCTGGACCCGGCCGACGGCTTCGTCCCCGACCTCGACCGGCTGCGCGACCTGCTCAACGAGCGCACCCGAGCGGTGCTGGTGAACTTCCCGCACAACCCGACGGGCACCACGCTGGGGCCCGGCGAGTACGCGGAGTTCCTGCGGCTCATCGCGGCGCGGGACTGCCACCTGCTGTGGGACGGCGCGTTCGGCGAGCTCGTCTACGACGGCGACCCGTTGCCCGATCCGCGCCTCTTCCTGGACCGCGCCATCTCGGTGGGCACCCTGTCCAAGGCGTACGGGCTGCCGGGGCTGCGCGTCGGCTGGTGCCTGGCGCCGCCCGAGCTGCTCGCGACGATGGTGAAGGTCAGGGACTACGTCTCGATCAGCACCTCGCCGCTGGCGGAGTTCCTGGCCACGGCGGTGCTCGCGAACGGCGACAGGATCGTCGCCGACCGGCTCGGCCTGGCCGCGCGCAACCGCGAGCGCCTGCGCGGCTGGGCGGACGCGAACCGGGACGCCATCGACCTGGCCATGCCGCTGGGCGGGGTCTGCGCCTTCCCCGCCGTGCGCGGCGTCACCGACGTGGGCGAGATCTGCGACACGCTGGAGAGTCTGGGCGTGCTGGTCGTGCCCGGCGTCTGCTTCGGCCACCCCGACAGGATGCGCATCGGCTTCGGCGGGCCCACGGAGGTCCTGTCGGACGGGCTGCGCGCGATCACCCGGGTCCTCCGTGGCCGGGTCTGAGGAGATGCCGATGACGGCAGGGAAATACGAGCGCTCGGCGTACCGGGTTCAGAGCGACGACGAGCGCGCCGAGCGGGCGCGGCGCACCGGCGGGCGGCCGATCCTGGAGTTCGGCGAGGGCCCCACGCCGTTCGCCGCGTACGTCCGCCCTGACGTGCTGCTGTCGGTGCAGGAGTTCCGCACCAAGTCGCCCAGCGAGCCCGGCTTCCTCATCGGCACCCAGGTCATGGAGCTGCTGTTCAAGCTCGGCCACATCGAGGCGGCACGGGCCCGCGACCAGCTCGACGCCGACGACCCGGGCGCGGCGCTGCGCACACTGAGGCGGCTGCGCCCGGCGCAGGCCCTGATGGCCGCCGCGTGGGAGCTGTTCGCCTCCCTCAGCCCGGCCGAGTACGCCGAGTTCCGCGACCAGCTCGCCGGCGGGTCGGGGTTCCAGTCCTCCGCCTACCGGCAGTGGGAGTTCGTCCTCGGCAACAAGAACGCCGCCATGACCAGGCCGTACGAAGGCGAGGCCGGCCACGGCGACCTCATGCGCGACCTGTCCGAGCCCAGCCTCTACGACGCGTCGCTCCGGCTGCTCGCGCGCAACGGGCTGGAGATCCCCGCCGAGTGCCTGAAGCGCGACTGGACGGCCCCCTACCGGCCGCACGCCGGCGTCGAACAGGCCTGGCGCCAGGTGTACGAGGACCCGGCCCGCCACCACACGGAGCACCGGCTGGCCGAGGCGCTGGTCGACGTGGCCTACGAGTTCGGGAAGTGGCGGGCGGTCCACCTGCTGGTGGTCGAGCGCGTGCTCGGCGGCAAGCCCGGCACGGGCGGGACCAGCGGCGTGCAATGGCTGCGCCGGTCCGCGGAACACCGGTTCTTCCCCGAGCTGTGGTCCGTCAGAAGTGTCCTTTGAATTGCCGGTCGGTTGCCTCGCCGACTGCCGGTCGATGCAAATTCCCGACCTTAGGCTTTGCATGTGCAGAAAAATTCCGGAGGTAACGGTGACTAATCCTTTCGACGACGAGAACGGCACTTTCCTGGTGCTGATCAACGACGAGGAACAGCATTCCCTGTGGCCTTCGTTCATCGACGTGCCGGACGGCTGGAAGGCCGTGCACGGTCCGGAGACCCGCCGGTCCTGCCTGGACCACATCGAGCGGAACTGGGTCGACATGCGCCCGCGCAGCCTGCGGGAGCAGATGGACCAGGTCCAGACCTGACGTGACCGCGTACCGCGTACAGGACACGACGGTCATCCGGCCCGCGCTGCGGCCGGCGGCCACCAGGTCGCTCGTCTGCCTCGGCTTCTGCGGCGGGGGCACCGGGGCGTACCGGTCGTGGGCCGCGGCCCTCGACCAGCGGACGCAGCTGGCGCTCGTCTGCTACCCCGGCCGGGAGGGCAGGTTCGCCGAGAGCTTCGCCCGGACCTGGGAGGAGCTCGCCGAGGACGCCACGGCGGCCGTGCTGTCGGCGGCCGACCGGCCCTACGTGCTCTTCGGGCACAGCATGGGCGGCTGGATGGCCTTCGACGTGGTGACCCGGATCGAGCGGCAGGGCGGCCCGCTGCCCGCCGCGCTCGTCGTCTCCTCCTGCAACGCGCCGAACCGGGGGCTGACCGAGCGCGACAGGTTCCCCGCCCTCGGCGACTCCGACACCGAGCTGCTGGCCTGGATGGCGACGATCGGCCTGCTGCCCGGCCACGCGCGCTCGGACTCCGGCCTGATGGAGATGGCCTACGAGCTCATGCGCGCCGACATCCGCGTACGCGACTCCTACCGCTACCCGCCGGGAGCGACGACCGGCGTCCCCGTGCAGGTGCTCTGGGGCCGCGACGACCGGGTCATCGAGCCGGCCGTGGCAGCCCAGTGGCGGCAGGTCTGCCGCGGCCGGTTCCGCTGCGACTCCTTGCCCGGCGGGCACTTCTACACCCCCGACGTCTGGCGCGCACTGCCCGCGCACATCGACGCGCTGTAAGGGACAAGCCATGGACGTGACCATCCCCGACCTCGAATGCACGCTCGGCCACGGCGGACCGGCGACGGCCACGGTGACCGGCCTGGACACCGTCGCCGCCGCGGGCGCCTGGCTGGCCGCGGTACGCCCGCGCATCCGCGACCTGCTGGACGCGCACGGCGCGCTGTGCCTGCGCGGCCTGCCCGTCCGCGGCGCGGCCGACTTCGCCGCCCTGCGGGACGTTCTCCTCACCGAGCGGGCGGCCTACCGGGAGAAGGCCACCCCCCGCACCCACGTCGTCGACGACGTCTACTCCTCGACCGACCTGCCGCCCTCGCAGCCCATCAGGATGCACAACGAGAACAGCTACACGCTGAGCTTCCCCGGCGTGCTGCTCTTCTGCTGCCTGACCGCGCCGCCCACGGGCGGCGCCACGCCGGTGGCCGACTGCCGCCAGGTGCTGCGCAACCTGCCGCCCGAGCTGGCCGAGCGGTTCCGCGCCGTCGGCTGGTCGCTGCGGCGCACCTACGGCGAGCACATCTCCCTCGGCTGGCGCACCGCGTTCGGCGCGGACACGCGCGAAGAGGTCGAGAAGTACTGCGCCGACAACCTCATCAGCTGTCGCTGGGGCGAGAACGACACGCTGCGCACCAGGCAGGTGCGCCCCGCGATCATCAGGCATCCCCGGACCGGGGATGAGGTGTGGTTCAACCACGCCGCCTTCTGGAGCGAGCATTCACTCGATCCCGAGATCCGGGACGTGCTTCTCCAGGAATCGGGGCGGGACGGCCTGCCCTTCACGACAGGGTACGGCGACGGCACGGAGCTCAGCGCGGACGACGTGAGCGCCATGAACGCCGCCTACGAAACGGCCGTCCTGCGGCAGGCGTGGCGGGCAGGTGATCTGCTGATCGTGGACAACCTGCTCGCCGCGCACGGCCGCGACCCCTTCCGCGGCGACCGCAGGGTCGTCGTGGCCATGGGAGACCCGGTGACGCTCCAGGAGTGCCGCCCGATCCCGCCGATGTCCGTGTGCGACGGGGGCTGAGATGACCGCCGGCTTTGTCCGTATCCTGCCCGCGCGCGATATGGGGCCGAGATGACCGTCACCTTCCCCGCCGCCCCGCGCTCCGTGGGGCCCGCGCTCGCGGCCGAGCCCGATGACGTGCTCGGCCGGTTCCGCCGGGCGGTGGCCGCCCATCCCGACCGCCGCGCCGTGCGGGCGCCGGACGGCGAGCTCAGCTTCGCCGGGCTGGCGACGCGGGTGGCCAGGGTGGCGGGGGCGCTGCGGGCGGCGGGCGTCGTACGCGGCTCCCGGGTCGGCGTCTGCCTGCCCCGGTCCACCGAGCTGCCCGCGGCGCTGCTGGCGGTCTGGTGGCTGGGCGCGGCCTACGTCCCGCTCGACCCCGCCCACCCGGCCGAGCGGCTGGCGCTCACCGTCGCCGACGCCGGGGTGAGCGCGGTCTACACGGACCGGCCGGAGCCCGGCTGGAGCGTGCCGACCGCGACCGCCCCGCCGCGCGACGACCCGGAGCCCACCGCCCCGCCCGCCTCCCTCGTCGAGCGGGAGCCCGCCGGACCGCCCGCTCCGGCGGGTGAGCACCCGGCCGTCCGGACGCCCGCGCAGGTCGGCGGGCACGACGTCGCCTACGTCCTGCACACCTCCGGTTCGACCGGCCGGCCCAAGGGGGTCGCGGTCAGCAGAGGCGGGGTGTCGGCGCTGCTCGCCTCCCTGGAGCAGGCCGGGATCTACCCTCCAGATCCGGCCACGGTCGGCTGGAACGCGAGCATCTCCTTCGACGCCTCGGTGCAGCAGCTGATCCGCGTGTGCCGCGGCGACACGATCGTGCTGCTGGGCGAGGACGTCCGCGCCGACCCGCCCGCACTGGCCGCGTACGTGCGCGAGCACGACGTCACCGAGCTCGACCTCACGCCCTCGCACTGGGCCGCCCTGCGCGACGACCTCCTGCCCGGCCGGCCGCTGCGGCTGCTCATGGGCGGCGAGCCGGTGCCCGCCGGCATGTGGCGCGACCTGGCCGCCACCCCCGGCTGGCGGACGGTCAACCTGTACGGCCCCAGCGAGTGCACCGTGGACGCCACCGCCGCGCCCGTCCACGGCCCGCACCCGCACATCGGCGGCCCCCTGCCCGGCGTGCGCGTGTACGTGCTGGACGGCCGCCTGCGCCCGGCCGAGGACGGCGAGTTGTTCGTCGCCGGCACCGGAGTGGCCCACGGCTACGTCAACCGGCCCTCCCTGACCGCCGAGCGGTTCCTGCCCGACGTGGTGGCCGGTGACGGGTCGCGCATGTACCGGACCGGCGACCGCGCCCGGTGGGACGCCGACGGCAACCTGATCTTCCTGGGCCGGCTCGACCGCCAGGTGAAGGTACGCGGTCACCGGATCGAGCCGGGCGAGGTCGAGGCGGTGCTCGGCGAGCGTCCCGAGGTCTCGCGCTGCGTGGTCGTCCCGCGCGGCGACGCGCTGGCGGCCTACTACACCGGCACCGAGGCGCCCGGCGCGCAGCTGCGCGAGCACCTGGCCCGGCGGCTGCCCGGCTCCATGGTGCCCGCCGCGTTCACGTGGCTGCCGGAGTTCCCCCGTACGGTCGGCGGCAAGCTGGACCTGGACGCGCTGCCCGTACCGGCGGCGGGAGCCGGGACGGGGCCGCCCGCCGAGGGCCCCGTGGAGGAGCTGATCGCCAGGGTCTGGGCCGGCGTGCTCGGCGTCGACAGCGTGCTGGCCGACGACGACTTCTTCGCCCTTGGCGGCCACTCGCTGGTGGCGCTCAAGGTGGTGGCGCGGGTGCGCGAGCACTTCGGCGTCGTCCTGCCGACGAAGGACGTCTACCGCCACCCCAGGCTCCGCGATCTCGCGGCGCACGTGGCCCGGCTGAGCGGCGGGATCTCATGACCGACGTGGGGGTCGTGCTCCCCGCCACCAGCGCGGCGGGCGCGAGCCGATACGACGTGGTCGCCTCGGCCGGCCTGGCCGAGGACCTCGGATTCGACTCGGTCTGGACCGTCGACCACCTCGCCTTCCGCACCGGGATCCTCGAGCCGGTCTCCGTCCTGGCCGCGGTGTCCGCCGTGACCCGGCGGGTCGGCCTCGGGTTCTCCGTGCTCGTGGGCGCGTTGCGGCACCCGGCCTGGACGGCCAAGCAACTGGCCTCGTTACAGGTTCTGTCCGGTGACCGGGTCCTGCTCGGCGTGGGCGTGGGCGGCGAGTACCCCGCCGAGTGGGTGGCCGCCGGGGTGCCCGTGGAGGAGCGCGGCAGTCGTACCGACGCCCTGCTCGACGTGCTGCCGGCGCTGCTCTCCGGGCGCCCGGCGCGGTTGCCCGCCCCGTGGGACGCCGACGTGCCCGCGCTCGCCCCCACCGGGGCGATGCCGCCGGTCTGGATCGGCGGCCGTTCGGCGGCGGCGATGGAGCGGGCGGCGGGCCACGGCGACGGCTGGCTCGGAGCCTGGGTGAGCCCGGCGCGGTTCGCCCGGCGGCGGGAGCACCTGTGCGCCCGCGCTCGCGAGCTGGGCCGGGCCGAGCCGCGAGCGGGCATCGCCGCGCTCGTCCACGTGGACGACCGCGACCCCGAGCACGCCAGGGCCGAGGCGGCCCGTTTCGTGGGCCTGCAGTACGGCCCGTCGGCGGGGCCGCTCCTGCGGCACGTCATCGCGGGAACCGGCGCCGAGGTGGCGAAGGGCCTGGCCGCGTTCGTCGCCGCCGGGGCCGACCAACTGGTGCTGATGCCGGCCGCGGCCGGCTACGCGGCGCAGTACCGCCGGCTCGCCGCGCTGCTGGACGAGGAGCCGATCGTGCGAGGAAAGGGACCCGTGACATGGCCGTCGGAGTAGTCGGACTGGGCGCGCACGCGCCGGAACGAGTGATCACCAACGCGCACATCAGAGGCTGGACCGGGATGCGGGAGGAGTGGGTCGAGAGAAGGACCGGGATCGTCGAGCGCCGCTACGCCACGGCCGGGACGGTGACCTCCGACCTGGCGGCCATCGCGGCCAACGAGGCGCTGGACGCCGAGCCGGACGCACGCGAACGCCTCGGCGCGCTCATCCTGGCCACCATGACGCCCGACGTGCCGCAGCCGGCGACCGCGGCCATCCTGCAGCACAAGCTGGACCTGAAGACGGTGCCCGCCTTCGACGTGAACGCCGGCTGCAGCGGGTTCCTGTACTCGCTCGCGGTCGCCGAGGGCCTGCTGAGCACGTACTGCCGCGGCGCCCGGGTGCTGGTCGCGGGGGCGGACATGGTCTCCACCCTGGTGAACAGGAAGGATCGCGCCACCGTCAGCATCTTCGGCGACGGCGCCGCCGCCATGCTGCTCGGCGAGGTGCCGGACGGGTACGGCTTCCTGACCACCCGGATGCTCACCGACGGCGAGTACCACCACGTGGTGGGCGTGGACGCCGGCGGCACCCGGATGGAGGTCGACGAGGAGACCAGGGCGGCCGGGAAACACTACGCGCACATGGACGGCCGGGCGGTCAGGGACTGGGTGCTGCCCACCCTGCGCAAGATCGTCGAGCAGGTGCTCGACGACTGCGCCCTCGACCTCGGCGACATCAGCAGGTTCGTCTTCCACCAGGCGAACATCCGGATGCTGGAGGAGCTGGCGGCCGATCTCGGCATCGGGCTGGACCGGGTGCCGCTCACCGCACGCGACCACGGCAACATCGGCGCCGCCTCGGTGGCGTTCACGCTGCACCGGTCGCACCAGAGCCGGCCGCTCCAGCGGGGCGAGCGCATCCTGCTCGCCACGGCGGGCGCGGGCCTGTGCGCCGGCGCCACGATTCTCCACTGGTACTGAACCCGGAGGCGGCGATGCGGAAGACACTCGAAGCGATCATGGCGGACGACCCGGCCGAGCTGGGGTCCCTCCCCGTACCGGAGAGCTACCGGGCGGTCACGGTGCACGCCGACGAGGTCACCATGTTCGACGGCATGAGCTCCGTGGACAAGGACCCGCGCAAGTCGTTGCACGTCGAGGAGGTGGCCACGCCCGAGCTGGGGCCGGGGGAGGCGCTGGTCGCGGTGATGGCGAGCAGCGTCAACTACAACACGGTGTGGACGTCGATCTTCGAGCCCCTGCCCACCTTCACCTTCCTGCGGCGTTACGGCCGTACCTCCCCGCTGGCCGGGCGGCACGACCTGCCCTACCACGTGGTCGGCTCCGATCTGTCCGGAGTGGTGCTGCGTACCGGTGACGGCGTCGGCGCCTGGAAGCCGGGCGACCACGTGGTCGCGCACTGCCTGTCGGTCGAGCTGGAGCACCCCGACGGGCACGGCGACACGATGCTCGACCCCGAGCAGCGCATCTGGGGCTTCGAGACGAACTTCGGCGGGCTCGCCGAGCTGGCCGTCGTGAAGTCCAACCAGCTCATGCCCAAGGCGGCCCACCTGACCTGGGAGGAGGCCGCCGCCTCCAGCCTGGTGAACTCGACCGCCTACCGGCAGCTCGTCTCGTCCAACGGGGCCGGGATGAAGCAGGGTGACACGGTGCTCATCTGGGGCGCCTCGGGCGGCCTCGGCTCGTACGCCACCCAGCTCGTGCTCAACGGCGGCGGCACGCCGGTGTGCGTGGTCTCCAGCGCCGAGAAGGCGGAGCTCTGCCGCAGGATGGGCGCCGAGCTGATCATCGACCGGCGGGCCGAGGACTACCGGTTCTGGTCCGGCGAGCACACCCAGGACCCCCGGGAGTGGCGCCGGTTCGGTGCGCACATCCGCGAGCTGACCGGCGGCGAGGATCCCGACATCGTCTTCGAGCACCCCGGCAGGGAGACCTTCGGCGCCAGCGTCTTCGTGGCCAGACGCGGCGGAACGATCGTCTCCTGCGCCTCCACCAGCGGTTTCCAGCACACCTACGACAACCGCTACCTCTGGATGAACCTCAAGCGGATCATCGGCACGCACTTCGCCAACTACCGGGAGGCGTGGGCGGCCAACCGGCTGATCACCCGCGGCCGGATCCACCCGACGCTGTCCAGGGTGTATCCGCTGTCCCGCACCGGCCAGGCCGTTCACGACGTGCACGGCAATCTGCACCAGGGCAAGGTGGGGGTGCTCTGCCTGGCGCCCGGGCCGGGGCTCGGCGTGCGGGACCACGAGCTGCGCGCCGGGCTGGAGGGCCCGCTCGGCCGCTTCCGCCAGGGGACGTGGTGAGTCGTGACCATCGACACGTCCGTCATCGGCGCCCGCTCGCCCGAACTGACCGTCGAGGTCGAGCGCGGCCGCCTGCGCATGTTCGCCAGGACGATCGGCGAGTGCGACCCCGTCTACACCGAGGTGGCCGCCGCGCGCGCGGCCGGCCACCCCGATCTGCCGGTGCCGCCGACGTTCCTGTTCTGCCTGGAGATGGAGCGCCCCGACCCCCTCGCGTACGTCCGCGCGCTCGACGTCGACCTGGGCCGCATGCTGCACGGCGAGCAGAGCTTCGCCTACCACGCCCTGGCCCACGCCGGTGACGTGCTCACCTTCGACTCCCGCATCACCGACGTCTACAGCAGGAAGTCCCTGGACTTCCTGGTGCGCGCCACCGACGTCACCCGCGGCGGCGCGCCCGTCGCCCGGCTGACCACCGTCATCGTCGTACGTCCCGCGGAGGCCGCCCCATGACCACCCCGCTGCGGGCCGGTGACCGGCTGCCGCCGCTCCGGCTCTCCCCGATCAGCCGCGCCACGCTCGCCCTGTACGCGGGCGCGTCCGGCGACCACCACCCCGCCCACATCGACACGGACGCGGCCCGGGCCGCCGGGCACGACGACGTGTTCGTCCACGGGATGCTCAACATGGCCTACCTCGGGCGGCTGCTCACCGGCCTGGTCCCGCAGGGGCGCATCAGGTCGTACGGCGTGCGCTTCACCGCCATCACGCCGGTGCACGCCGAGCCGACCTGCACCGCGACGGTAACCGGGGTCGAGGGCGGAGCCGCCCGGCTGGACCTCGCGGTGACGCTGGCCGACGGCACGGTGACCCTGCGCGGCACCGCCGTCATCGACGTGGAGACCGACCCGGAGACCGACCCGGAGACCGACCTGGAGGAGGGCACGTGGACAGGCTGACCGGACGTACCGCGATCGTCTCCGGCGCGGGCCGCGGCATCGGCCGGGCCACCGCGCTCAAGCTGGCGGCGGAGGGCGCCCGCGTGGTCGTCAACGACGTCGACCCCGAGCCCGCCGAGGCGACCGTCGCCGACGTCAAGTCCGCGGGCGGCGAGGCGGTGGCCTGCCTCGGCGACGTGACCGAGCCCGGCTTCGCCGGCCGGTTCGTCGAATGCGCGATCGACTCGTTCGGCGGGCTGGACATCGTCGTCAACAACGCCGGCCACACCTGGGACACCGTCGTCCACAAGATGACCGACGAGCAGTGGGACGCCATCCTCGACCTCCATCTCAAGGCGCCGTTCCAGATCCTGCGGGCCGCCCACCCGTACATCAGGTCCCATCCCGTCGAGCACCACCGCAAGGTGGTCAACATCTCCTCGGTCGCGGGACTGGGCGGCAACGCGGGGCAGGCCAACTACGCGGCGGCCAAGGCCGGCGTGGCCGGCCTGACCAGGACCCTCGCCAAGGAGTGGGGGCGCCACCGGGTCAACGTGAACGCGGTCGCCTTCGGCCTGATCACCACGCGGCTGACCGATTCGGCCGCCGGCGAGGGTGCCACGATCACCATGCGGGGCAGGCGGATCAGGGTCGGGGTCAACGCCCGGCTCCTGGAGACGATCAAGGCCACCATCCCGCTGGGGCGGGCCGGCACGCCGGAGGAGGCGGCCGGGGCGGTCTACCTGCTGTGCACGCCCGAATCCGACTACATCAGCGGCCAGGTCGTGGTGTGCGGCGGCGGCTTCACCCTCTGACCGGGCCCGTTCGGCCGGCACCCGCGGCCCGGCACTCAGCGCAGACGCTCAGTGCAGACACTCAGTGCCGACACTCAGTGCAGACCGAGGAACCGGCGGGTGTTCCTGAGGATCTCGAAGTACACCCCGGCGGAGGTCTCCTTCCGCCGTACGAGCCCGAGCATCAGCAGGGCGTGCACCTGCCGGGCCACGTTGCCGAGCGGCCTGTTCACCGCGGCGGACACGTCCTTGACCGACCAGGCGGGGCTGATCCGCGCGGCCACCGCGAGCAGCTCCCAGGCGGGCTGGTCCAGCCAGCCGATCGCCTGCGGGATGGCGTCGGCCGGGGCCTGCCGCCGTCCGGCGGGGACCGGCCAGCCGGACAGGGCGGCGGGGTCGCGTGAGAGCTCCTCCAGCAGCTCGTCGAGCCGGTGCACCACGCTCCACTGGGCGACCATCTCCAGGGCGGCGGGGATGCCGTCGACCTGGCGGCAGATGCCGGCGATCACCGACGCGTTCGCGGCGTCGAGGCTGAACCCCGGATGGGCGTGCCGGAGATGGCGGGTCAGCAGCCGTACGGACTCGACCTGCTCGGTCACGGCCTCCGCCTCCGCGGGCACGCGCAGCGGGGCGAGCGGCAACATCCGCCAGCCCGCGGCGTGCTGCGGCCGGCGGGTCGTCACCAGCACGCGCAGCCGGCGGCAGCGGCGCAAGAGGGCGAACAGGGCCTCGGCGTGCTCTCCGGAGCTGTCACAACCGTCGAGCACCAGTACGGCGGCCTGCTCGCCGATGGCGCCGGCCAGGGCGGAGATCCCGTCGCCGAGCAGGTCCGTCATGGTGGTCCGGTCGGCCCACAGGACGCACCATTCGCCACTGCCGCCCAGCTCGTGCGCCACCTCCATGACCAGTCGCGTCTTACCGACCCCGCCCAGCCCGACGACCGCCACCAGCCGTTCGCCGGCGTGGACGAGCTCGCGGAGCAGCTCCCGTTCGGCCGCCCTGCCGACCATCTCGCCGGTGGGGACGGGGATCCTCGACGCGCTCCCCAGCGCCTGCGGCTCGGGGGTGTCCTCCGGCAGGCCGGTCGCCGCCTCCAGCGCGGCGCGCTGGGACCCTTCGACCCTCAGACCGTCGGCCAGCAGCTGCACGGTCTCCCTGCGCGGGCTCTTGACCCGGCCGGATTCGAGGTCGCGGATGGCGCGGACGCTGACCGCGCTGAGGTCCGCCAGGGCCTGCTGGGACAGCCTGGCTCGACGACGGTACGAGCGAAGCAGGGATGCCAGGTCTTCGGCGTGTGTGTCGCTGAGCAACGTGCCTCCTTGCCCAGGGCGATGGCGTGCGCGGGAAGGCTGTGCGGTACGCCGGCGGGCGCACGCCGGAACGTGCGCACGCCGGTGGCGCCCGGCCGGTCGGTGCCCAGAAGGAGCCGCACCGGCCGGGAGAGCCGGGTCAGGTGGTGGTGGCGCCCTCGATCAGCCCCAGATGTTGCTGTCGAATCCGTTCACGGGCGGGAGGGGCCGCCCGCCCGCGGCGGTCGGCGGGCAGCCGGTCTCGGCTGCGGCCGTGGCCGTGGCCGTGACCCCGGGCGAGACAGCGATCAGGAGGATGGCGGCGGCGCCGGTGGCGGTGATGCGGATCGCGAGCTTCATGTCTGCTCCTTGGAAGTGGATGCCTGCCGGCGTTCACGTGACGCTGACCTCCCGGCCCCGGCGAACTCACCCCGAGCCGTCCGAGCCGTTCCAGCCGTCCGAGCCGTCCGGCGGCCTTACCCCGTCGATCCAGAGTCTGCGTCGATCTCCGTGCCCAGCAGAAGGTCTCGAACGGCTCCTGAAGCGGCCCGGCCTATTTAGGCACCTCGGCGGCCCGGGCCCCGGCACGCCGGTCGAAAGGCCCGGCCGGTGACTCATCCGCCGGGCCGTCTGGACCGAAGTGCAGCATGGGCCGAGCAGTCGGCCGGAAGCGAAGGGAGCAAGCTCGTGTACCACATGCACATGAGAAGGCACCCACAGTGGCGGCGGCTGATCGCCGGGGGGATCGACAGGGTCGTGCGCTCGGCGGCCACCGGCATCACCAGCACGCGCTACGACCTGCTGATTCGAGGACTTGACGTCCGGTGACGACGAGGGGGAAACCCGAAGAGATCGATGTCGCTGCGAACAAGTGGGCGAAGACGCAGCTCGGAATGCTCGAATCGCTGGGCCTGAGCAGGCTCGCCGAGCGCGTCTACCGCCTGCTGCTGACCGGGCTCGTCCCGGATCCCGAGGGGCTGGCCGCGCAGTTGTCGGTCAGTGCCGACCAGATCAGGCAGGCGTTCGACCAGCTCGCCGACCTGGCCCTGCTGCGACCCTCCTGGGAGGCACCCGGCGTCATGCGCCCGGTCAACCCGGAGGCCGGGCTCCAGCTGCTGCTCCGACGCCGTCAGGCCGAGGTGCTGCGCCAGCAGCAGAGCATCGTCGAGAGCGAGGCGGCCATCACCGTGCTGGTCAGCCAGTACGCCGGCCTGCGCCCCGGTGACGGGCACCCCGACGCGGAACGGCTGATCGGCCTGGACGCCATCAGGTCGCGCATCGAGGTGCTGGCCTCGCGGGCCCGGATCGAGGTCGCCACCCTGATGCCCGGGGGGCCTCAGGATCCGGCCATGATCGAGGCGGCCAAGCCGCTCGACCAGCAGGTACGCGATCGCGGTGTGGCGATTCGCACCGTGGGGCTGGACTGCCTCCGGCGTGACGGGCCCACCCTGGCCTTCGCCTTCTGGCTGGTCGGGATAGGCGCCCAATTCCGTACCGTGCCGACCCTGCCCACGCGCATGATCATCTATGACCGCCAGATCGCGCTGGTACCCCTCGACCCGGCCGACACCAAGGCCGGCGCCGTCCAGGTCAGCAGTCCGGGGACGGTCTCGTTGATCATGGCGCTGTTCGAGCAGATCTGGGCGACGGCGACCCCCGTCGGCTCGACACCGGTTCGCGACCGCGACGGCCTGTCCCCGCAGGAACGTCAGCTCCTGCGGCTGCTCGCCGAGGGCATGACCGACGAGGGCGCGGGCCGTCAGCTGGGCCTGGCGCCCCGTACCGTGCGCCGGATCATGGCCGATGTGATGGGGCGGTTGGGGGCGCGCAGCCGCTTCGAGGCCGGCCTGCGCGCTTCCGAACGGGGGTGGCTGTAACTCGCGTGCGCACGCTCGCCGCGCCCACCGCGGTCCGGGCCCGACCCCGGCCCGCCGCACTGCCGGAAATTCCGGCCGGTGGGCGGCGCACTCGGGCCGATCGTCGCTTACTGTGCATCTCGGGGGAGCACTGCGGGAGAATGTCCCGTCAGCGCACACGCAAGCATGGCGTGCCGGGGGATCACGGAGGATGACGTCGGGAATGAGCACGCAGACGCAGGAACATCTCGGCCCCTACCGGGTGATCGGGAAGATCGGCGAGGGCGGCATGGGGGTCGTCCATCTCGGTCTCGACGGCGCGGGCCGCGAGGTCGCGATCAAGGTGCTGCACCCGCACGTGGCCGCCGACCTCAAGGCGCGCGACCGGCTGTTCCGCGAGGTGGAGACCATGCGGCGGGTGCGCAGCCGCTTCGTGGCCGAGGTGATCGACGCCGAGCTGTCAGGCGGGCGGCCCTTCGTGGTGACCCGGTTCGCCAAGGGCCGCACGCTGGAGGACACCGTGCTGTCCCAGGGCCCGCTGGAGGCGCGTGCGGTCGTCCGGCTCGCCGAGGGGTTGTGCCAGGCGCTGGTGGACGTGCACGCGGCCGGGGTGATCCACCGGGACCTGAAGCCGACCAACGTCATGCTGGTCGACGGGGAGCCGCTGGTCATCGACTTCGGCATCGCCCATCTGGTGAATGCCTCCCGGCTGACGCAGACGGGGATGTTCGTCGGCACGCCGGGTTACCTGGCGCCGGAGATCATCCGTGACTCGCAGATCACCCAGGCGGCCGACGTGCACGCGCTGGCCTCGACGGTGTTCTTCGCCGCCACGGGGCTGCCGCCGTTCGGCACGGGGACGTTCGAGGCGGTCTGCTTCAACACCATGGAGGGGCGCGCGCAGATCGACAAGGCGCCGGCCTGGCTGCGGGGCTGGCTCAGCCTGGCGTTGCAGGTCGATCCGGCGGCCCGGCCCAGCGCGCGTGAGCTGCTGCGGATGGCCAGGGCGCTCGATCCGGCCGGCCGCCCGGCGGGGCGGATCAGCGAGCGTACGCTGACCATGGACATCGTGTCCGACCTGCTCCCGCCGGTCGAATACGCCGCGAGGCGCCAGGAGGAGCCGCCGTCCCCGGCAGCGGCGCCGACCGTCCACGCGGCTCGGGAGCGGGAGCGCCCGCAGGCCCCCGCGGAGCCCTTCGACCTGCGGCGGTTCCTGCACAGCAGCGGGTTCGTCGGGGTGCTCATGCTCGTGACGCTGGTCGCGTTCACCGTGCTCATGCCGGTCGCCGTGGGCCTGGTGGCGGCGGCGATCACGCTGGCGCTGCGCGCCGCCGACCACTACTTCGCCGAGCCCGAGACCCGGCCGACGCTGTCCAGGACCGCGCTCGTGACGGCCGGCCACATGTTCCTGTCGCTGGCGTTCGGCCTGGTCGCGGGGAGCCTCCTGCACATGACCGGCCGGTTGAGCGGCAGCCACGCGGAGTCGCTGGCGGCCGGCGCGTTCACGCTGGGGCTGTTCGTGCTGCCCGGCGCGGGCGCGGTGCGGCGGACCGCCTCCAACGCCCTCGCCCGCCTCCTGCCCGGCCGCAGCCCGATCGTGGTGACGGTGGCCGTGATGGGGCCGGTCGCGCTGACGTCGATCATCATCGCCCTGGTCCAGGGGCTGTGACCCCTGCTGGAGCCACCGCCCGGACGCCAGGTCTGAGCCGCGCAAGTCGGGGCGCCGGTCAGCGCAAGTCTTGCGGCTTCTTGCGCTGACTTGACGTCGTCCCTTGCGCTCCGTCAAATTCCGCCGGATCCGCAGCTCATGGGCGCACGCTGGGAGAAGATCCTCAAAGTCTGCCGATCGACAGTTATTTCTTTGCGCAATCTCGTCGAAATATTGCGGCCTTCTGCTCGACATCTTATGGTTCGGCCATCCGCCTTACCCGAAGGGCCACCCCCATGAGAGCACTGCTTGCCGCCCTTACGTTACTGATCGGAATCCTGGTCGCCCCG
>NZ_JBQQCB010000174.1:0-18088 GCF_052246675.1 Nonomuraea sp. KM90
CCTCGGTGTGGGGGGAGATGACGTCGATCGTCCAGGTGCCCGCGGGGTAGAAGCGGTTCAGCTTCTTGTCCGGCAGGAACCTCCAGGTCTGCCAGCCGTCGGCCATCCGGGCCGGCGGGGGCGGGGCCAGGCGCCACACCAGGCGCGGCGGGATCTGCGGGTGGGACTGTGCGGGGACGCCGTCCTTGGGGCCCGCGCCGGCCGGGACGGGATCCGCCACCGGGTCGGCAACCGGGTCGGCAACCGGGTCGGCAACCGGGTCGGCAACGGAACCGGCCGCGCCCGGCGCGGCGGGCGACGGCGCGGCACCCGTGCCCGGGCCTGAGCCTGTGCCTGTGCCTGTGCCCGGATCGGGCGCGGGAGCTGGAGCGAGGCCCGGCGACGGGGCCGAGTCCTCGGCCGGGGCGAGACCCGGTGACGGGTCCGCGGCGGGGGCCTGAGCCGACCCGCGGGACTGGCCCGACCCGTGAACCGGGTCCGTCCCGTCGGTCCGGCCCGACGCCCGGGCCGGGGTGAGCGGCGAGGCCTGGGCCGGCTCCTGGCCCGGGGCCAGGACCGGCGCCTGAGCCTGGGCCGGGGCCTGGCCGGGAGCCTGATCCGGCGCGTGCGCCGGAGGCTGGGCGGGGACCTGATCCGGCGCCTGGGCCGGCGACTGAGCAGGCGTCTGAGGTGGTGCTTGGGCGGGCGGCTGGTCGGGTTGCTGGACAGGAGGCCGTACCGGGGATTGGACAGGGGGCCGGGCCGGTGGGTCCGCGGGTGAAGGCGCGGACGGGGGTGTCTTCGACAGGTCCGGTACGTGGGCCGGCGGGGCGCCGGGCTCGACCTTGACGGTGACGCCGTCCTTGCCCCGTGCCCCCTTGGCGATCACGTCGATCACCAGGCGGACGGAACCCTGCGCCCCTACGACGGGATCGGCGGGGCGTACGGTGATGGCGCTGATGTCGAGCTCACTCGCGGCGGAGAAGGCGGGTGCGGGCACCGTGAGCGACCCCGCCGCGAGCGAGACGAGAAGAAAGCTTCTGGTCATGATCGAGACGGTAGGAACCGTCCGGTAATGACCAGGACCACAACACACGCCCCTAATGGCAAAACCGGCTCAACCCGAAGAGACGCGCATCCGGCCGGCCGGATGCGGTTACCCGTAGAGCCTTTCGATGATGTCGGCGTATTTCGTGTGGATGATGCGCCGCTTCAGCTTCAGGCTCGGGGTGAGCTCCTCGGTCTCGGCCGTCCACTCCACGCCCAGCAGCGCCCACTTCTTGACCTGCTGCACCCTGGCCAGCTTGGCGTTGGCGGCCATCACCGCCGACTCCACCTCCTTGAGGACCTCCGGGTGCTCGGCCAGCTCGGCGAGCGAGTCGAACGTGATGCCGCGCGCCTGCGCCCAGCCGGGCGCCACCTCGGCGTCCAGCGTCAGCACGGCCACCGGGTGCGGCCGGTTGTCGCCGTAGGCGAGGGCCTGGCCGATGAGGCTGTGCTCCTTGAGGTGGTTCTCGATCTCGGCCGGGGAGATGTTCTCGCCGCCCGCGGTGATGATCAGCTCCTTCTTGCGGTCCACGACGCGGTAGAAGCCGTCCTCGTCGACCGTGCCGATGTCGCCGGTGTGCAGCCAGCCGTCGGCGTCCAGCAGCTCGGCGGTGGCCTGGGCGCGGTGGAGGTAGCCGCCGGTGTTGAGCGGGCTGCGGGTGAGGATCTCGCCGTCCTCGGCGATGCGGATCTCGACGCCGGGCTCGGCCCTGCCGACGGTGCCCAGGCGGTAGCAGGCGGGGCTGTTGCCGGTGAAGGCGCCGGTGGTCTCCGTCATGCCGTACACGTCGATGACCTTCAGCCCGAGACCCGCGTAGAAGTGCTGCACCTCGGGGGCCAGCGGCGCGGCGCCGGTGGCGGTCCACTCGGCGCGGTCGAACCCGATCATGCCGCGGATGACGGACAGGAGCGAGGCGTCGGCCTGGTCGTAGGCGGCCTGGATCTCGGGGGTGATCGTGCGGCCGTACTGGCCGGCCTCGACGTACGCGGCGCCCGCCTCCATGGCCTTGCGCACGGCGGCCTGCTGTTCCTCCGGCTGGGTGGCGAGCACGGCCAGCAGGCGGGCCATCATCTTCTCCCACACGCGCGGCACGCCGAAGAACATCATCGGCCTGACCTGGCCTAATGTGGCCCCGAGGTTGGCCAGGTCGGTGCAGAAGTGCACGTGGGAGACCTTGACCAGGGGCAGGTAGAGGCTGAGGATCCGCTCGGCGATGTGGGCGTAGGTGAGGTAGGAGATCTGCGTGCCGCGCACGGGCAGCGAGGTGAGGCGGTCGGTGGCGGCGACCTCGTAGAAGATGTTGGCGTGGGTGAGCGGCACGCCCTTGGGGGTGCCGGTCGTGCCCGAGGTGTAGAGGACGGTGGCCACGTCGTCGGGGGTGACCGCGCGCCAGCGGGCCTCGACCGTGTCCGGGTCCGCGGCCAGCCGCTCCCGGCCCAGGTCGAGGAAGTCGGCCCAGGTCATGAACCGGTCGCCGGCGGGCGCCCCGTCCAGCATGATGATCTTGCGGAGGCCGTCCAGCCCGTCGAGCACCGGCTCCCAGCGGGCCAGGTCGGCCGGGCCGCCGAGGACGGCGTACCGGGCGTCCACGTCGCCGGCCACGAAGGCGATCTGGTCGGACGCGAACGTCGAGTAGATCGTGCAGCCCACCCCGCCCGCGTGCACGGCGCCGAGGTCGGCCAGCACGTGCTCACTGCGGTTGACCATCATGAGGGCCACCGCCTCGCCGGGCCGGAGCCCGAGGGCGGCGAACGCGGCCGCGATCTCCAGGATCCGCCGGCGGGCCTGGCCGTAGGTCAGCGTCTTCCAGCCGTCCCCGTCCGGATCGGAGTAGGCGGGCGCGTCACCGTGTTGCTCGGCCGCCTGTCTGAGTTGCTCACAGACGGTACGGCCGGCGATCTGACGCTCGATCTCGGCCCGGACTTCGAGGACTTCGGCCATGGCACCCGCCTCCAGTCAGTATTCACTTGCATGAATGGGATGCATCGCACCACACCCCCGGAGCAGCGGCAAGTGCTTGCGGAGAGAGATCCGCGAGCTTCACGTAGAGTGATCACTTGCATGCGGAAAGTGCTCGACAGGGGGGTATATGAGCGACGGTGGCGGCAGGACGTTCTTCGGGCATCCCTGGGGGCTGGCCACGCTGTTCGGCACCGAGATGTGGGAGCGGTTCTCCTGGTACGGCCTGCGGGCGATCCTGGCCACCTTCATGGCCGCGTCGCCCGCGCACCAGGGCCTGGGCCTGTCGCAGGAGACGTCCCAGGCGGTCGTCGGCGTCTACGGCGCGCTCATCTACCTGGTGGCGCTGCCGGGCGGGTGGATCGCGGACCGCATCCTCGGGGCGCGCCGGTCGGTGTTCTGGGGCGGGTTCGTCATCATGCTCGGGCACATCAGCATGGCGATCCCGGTGACGTCGCCGTTCTTCGTCTGGCTGGGGCTGCTGCTGATCATCGCCGGCACGGGCCTGCTCAAGCCGAACATCTCCGTCATGGTCGGCCGGCTCTACCCGGACGAGGACGACGCGCGCAGGGACGCCGGGTTCTCGCTGTTCTACCTGGGCATCAACCTGGGCGCCTTCTTCGCGCCCATCGTGGTGGGCTGGCTGGCCGCCGGCGACCGGTGGCACCTGGGGTTCAGCGCGGCGGCGGTCGGCATGGCGCTGGGCCTGGTCCAGTACGTCTGGGGCGGCCGCAACCTGCGCGGCGTCGGCGAGCGCCCCGGCCTGCGCCTGACCCGCCGCGAACGCCTGCGCTTCGCCCGGGTCGTGACCCTCGGCACGGCGGCGGTGGCGATCGCGCTGGCGGCCTGGGCGGCGACCGGCACGCTCACGATCGACCGGCTCACCGTGGCGATCACGGTGGTCATCCTGATCGTGCCCATCGCCTACTTCGCGTACATCATGCTCGGCAGCCACGACCTGACCGAGGACGAGCGCATCCGGATGAAGGCCTACATCTGGCTGTTCGTGGCGGCGGCCGTCTTCTGGATGCTCTACGACCTGGCGCCGAGCAAGCTGCTGTTCTTCGCCGCGGACCACACCGACCTGTCGCTGTTCGGCGTCCCGATCCAGGCGGCCACGACGCAGTCGTTCAACCCGCTGTTCATCATGATCTTCGTGCCGGTGTTCGCGGCGCTGTGGGTGAAGCTGGGCACGCGGGTGAGCACGCCGCAGAAGTTCGGGTTCGCGCTCGTCATGGTGGGGCTGAGCTTCGTGGTCATGGCGGTGGCGGCGGGGCTGGCCGGGGCCGGGCGGGTCTCGGTGTGGTGGCTGGTGCTGGTCTACCTGGTCCAGGTGTTCGGGGAGCTGTCGCTGAGCCCGGTCGGGCTGTCGGTGACGACGAAGCTGGCGCCCGAGGCGTTCAAGGGGCAGATGCTGGGGATCTGGTTCATCGCGGTGTCGGTGGGCGACGCGGTCGGCGGGCAGACGGGGCGGCTCAACCGGGTGCTGTCCGAGCCGATGTACTACCTGGTGCTGGCGGCGATGGCGGTCGTGGCGGGGATCGCGCTGTTCATGTTCACGCGGAGGCTGCGGGTGATGATGGCCGAGCATCACGAACCCGCCATGCGGTAGACATTTCGATCGTGTCCGAAATTCTGGATCTAGCCGGCATTTTCGTCTTCGCGTTGTCCGGCGCGCTCATGGGCGTACGCAAGCGGCTCGACGTGGTCGGGATGGGGGTGCTGGCCGAGATGACCGCGCTGGGCGGGGGCGTCGTCCGCGACCTCATCCTCAACGTGCGGCCGATCGCCTTCCAGAGCGTCGGCTACGTGCTGGTGCCGGTCGTGGCGACGGTGATCGTCTTCTTCTGGCACCCGCACGTGGCCCGGGTGATGCCGGCCATCCTGGTCCTGGACGCGGCCGGGCTCGGGCTGTTCTGCGCGGTCGGGACGGAGAAGGCCATGGAGTACGGCCTCAGCCCCCTGCACGCGGCGCTGCTGGGCGTCACGACGGGGGTGGGCGGGGGGATGCTCCGCGACGTGCTGGCCGGGCAGATCCCCGCGCTCCTGTACGACCGGCAGTTCTACGCGGTGCCGGCCATGCTGGGGTCGGGGGTGATGGCGGGGCTGTCGTCGTACGGGCTGCACGGGTGGCCGGCGGTGCTGGCGGCGGCGATGCTGGCGTTCGGCCTGCGGATCGCGGCCATGCGCCGCAAGTGGCAGGCACCGCTGGCCAGGGGCCTCAACGAGTGAGGTCACACCATCGCGATGAGCGAGTCCGGGGGGCGGGGGGTGCCGGAGGGGCCGTGGTCGCGGGCGGCGCGCAGGCGGACGACCGCGTCCGTCAGGGCCTGGGGCGGCTGGGTGAAGGGGAGGCGGAGGTAGCCCTCGTGGGTGCCCTCCAGGCCGAACCAGGGGCCGGGCGCCAGGCGTACGCCGTGGGAGGCGGCCGCCTCGGCGAGCGGGGTCGAGCCGCCGGCGTCCAGGCGTACCCACAGGGTGCCGCCGCCGCGCGGCAGCTCGAACGTCCATTCCGGCAGGTGCTCGCGCAGGCCCGCGACCAGCGCGTCGCGTGAGGCGCGCAGGGTGCGGCGGCGTTCGGCGCGGGTCTCCTCCAGCCGGTCGAACAGCCGCGCCACCACGAGTTGCTCCAGCACCGGGCTGGCGATGTCCACCGACGAGCGGAAGGTGGCCAGGCGGCGGGCGAGTGCGGCGGTGGTGCGGATCCAGCCGATGCGCAGCCCGCCCCACCACAGCTTGGACGCCGACCCGATGCTGATCATCCGGCTGTCGCTGTCGAACGCCGCCATCGGCGAGGTGCGGGGCACCTCGTCCAGCGCCAGCTCCGACCAGGTCTCGTCCACCAGCACCATGGTGTCGTTCCGCCGGGCGGCGCCCGCGACGGCGGCGCGGACGGGGTCCTCCATGAGGGCGCCCGTCGGGTTCTGGAAGTCGGGCATGAGGTAGGCCAGGCGGGCGCCCGACTGCCGCATGGCCCCGGCGACCAGGTCCTGCTGCCAGCCCTCGTGGGAGATCCCGACCGGGACGATGCGGGCGCCGCGGTGGCGGGCCGCGTCGATGGCGTGCGGGTACGTCGGCGACTCCACCACCACCGCGTCGCCGGCGCCGACGAGCAGGCCCATGACGAGCTGGATGGCGTGCTGGGAGCCGGTGGTGACGATGATCTGCTCGGGCCTGGTGGCCACTCCCCTGGCGGTGTACCGGGCGGCGATCCGCTCCCTGAGCACGGGCAGGCCCATGGGGTCGTAGCCGTTGCCCATGCCGTACCGGGGGATGTCCTCGACCGCCTCCGCCATGGCGGCGGTGAGCGCCGTGGGGCCGGGCGGGGCGGCGCAGTGGAGCTGGACGAGGCTGTCGCCGTCGGTGCTGAGCCACGGGTTCTCGGCCGTCGTGGCCGGGTCGGGCAGGGCGGTCCAGCTGCCCGAGCCCTGCCGGCTCTCCAGGTAGCCGCGCTCGCGCAGCAGGTCGTAGGCCGAGGTCACGGTGGTGCGGCTGACCTGGAGGACCTCGGCCAGGTGGCGTTCGGCGGGCATGCGGACGCGGACCGGGAGCCGGCCGTCCATGATCAGGCCGCGGACGCCGTCGGCGAGGGCGCGGTAGTACGGCCGCGCGTCCGGGCCGATGCCGACCAGCCGGGCCACCTGCGTCGCTGAGACATGTCTCATAAGGCCACTTTTCGTGATTGGCCCTGTTTTGGCAAGTGGCAAGATGCCAATCTGGGTCCACTATGAGCGAGACCACCACCGTCCCCGAGCGGAGTTCACTGCCCGCCCGCCTCTTCCGCCTCTACGGCGGCCTGGCCCTGTACGGGGCCGGCATCGGCCTCCAGGTCGAGTCCGGGCTGGGCAACGACCCCTGGGACGTCTTCCACCAGGGCCTCGGCCTCAGGCTCGGGCTGTCCATCGGAACCGTGATCATCGCGGTGGGCGCCCTGGTGATGCTGCTGTGGATCCCGCTGAAGCAGAAGCCGGGTCTCGGGACGATCAGCAACGTGGTGTTCCTCGGCCTGTTCGCCGACGCCGCGATCTTCCTGCTCCCGGCCCCGGGCAACGTCGTGCTGCAGGCCCTGTACGTGGCGCTCGGCGTCACCTCCATCGCCCTGGCCACGGTCCTGTACATCGGCGCCGGCATGGGCCCGGGCCCCCGCGACGGCGTCATGACCGGCCTGATGCGCCTCGGCCTGTCGGTACGGCTCTCGCGGCTGCTCATCGAGGTCACCGTGCTGATCGCCGGCTGGCTGCTGGGCGGGACGGTGGGCCTGGGGACGCTGGCGTTCGCGCTGGCCATCGGGCCGTTGACGCAGCTGTTCACCCGCTGGTTCCCTCTGACGTGATCCTCGTGGCCGGGCCGATCATGACGCGACATGATCGGCCCGGCCACGGGATCACCCCTCCTCGCAGTAGCGTCTAGGCATGCGGATCGAGGATTACGCCCTGATCGGAGACATGCAGTCGGCCGCGCTGGTGGGGAGGGACGGTTCGATCGACTGGCTCTGCCTGCCCAGGTTCGACTCGCCGTCGTGTTTCTCGGCGCTGCTCGGCACCGAGCGCAACGGCAGCTGGTGGCTCGGGCCCACCGGGAGGAAGCCGGCCACCAGGCGCCGGTACCGCCCCGACACGCTCATCCTGGAGAGCGAGTGGGACACCCCGACGGGCACCGTCCGTGTGATCGACTTCATGCCGCCGCGCGACCGCAACCCCGACGTCGTCCGCATCGTCGAGGGCGTCTCCGGGACCGTGGAGGTCTCCACCCAGCTCCGGGTGCGCTTCGACTACGGCCGGATCGTGCCGTGGGTGCGCCGGACCAACGGGCACATGCAGGCCATCGGCGGGCCCGACTCGGTGTGGCTGCACTCCCCCGTGCCGCTCAAGGGCGGCGACTACGCCCACCGGGCGACCTTCACCGTCAAGGAGGGCGACCGGCTGCCGTTCGTGTTCACCTGGCACCCCTCGCACGAGCCGATGCCGCCGCAGATCGACTGCCATGAGCAGCTCGCGGAGACCGAGGCTTTCTGGGCGGAGTGGGTGGCCAAGTGCACCTACTCGGGGCCCTACCGGGAGGCCGTGGTCAGGTCGCTGATCACGCTGAAGGGGCTGACGTACGCGCCGACCGGCGGCATCGTGGCCGCGGCCACCACGTCCCTGCCCGAGGACATCGGCGGGGTGCGCAACTGGGACTACCGCTTCTGCTGGCTGCGCGACGCGACGCTGACGCTCGACGCGCTGATCAGCTCGGGCTACCTGGAGGAGGCGGCCGACTGGCGGGCGTGGCTGCTGCGCGCCATCGCCGGCCGCCCGCAGGACCTGCAGATCATGTACGGCGTCGCGGGCGAGCGCCGCCTGCCCGAGCTGCGCCTGGACTGGCTCGACGGCTACGAGGACTCCCGCCCCGTCCGGATCGGGAACGAGGCGGTCAAGCAGCTCCAGCTCGACGTGTACGGCGAGGTCATGAACTGCCTCTACGTCTCGCGCTCGCGCGGCCTGTCGCCCGACGACCGGGCCTGGAGCATCCAGCGGCAGCTGCTCGACTATGTGGAGGACCACTGGGACGAGCCGGACGAGGGCCTGTGGGAGGTGCGGGGGCCGCGCCGGCACTTCGTGCACTCGAAGGTGATGTGCTGGGTGGCGCTCGACCGGGCGGTCAAATACGTCGAGGGCTTCGGGCGTACCGGGCCGGTGGAGAAGTGGCGGGCGCTGCGCGACGTCATCCACGCGGAGATCTGCGAGAAGGGCTACGACCGGCAGCGCAACACCTTCACCCAGTCGTACGGCTCCTCCGAGCTGGACGCGGCCCTGCTGATGATCCCCGTGGTGGGCTTCCTGCCCGTCGACGACCCCCGCGTGGCGGGGACGGTCGCGGCGATCGAGAAGGAGCTCATGTCCGACGGCTTCGTCCTGCGCTACCCGCTGGCCGCCGACAACGACGTGGACGGCCTGCCGGGTGGCGAGGGCGCGTTCCTGGCGTGCAGCTTCTGGCTGGTGGAGGTGATGGCGATGCAGGGCCGCAAGGAGGAGGCGAAGGATCTGTTCGAGCGGCTGCTGGCGCTGCGCAACGACGTGGGCCTGCTGGCGGAGGAGTTCGACCCGCGATATGACCGCCTGGTCGGCAACTTCCCGCAGGCCTTCAGCCACGTGCCTCTGGTGCACGCCGCCCGCGCCCTGTCGTAGCAGATCACCCGCCTGAACCGGGCCGTCCCCCGCGCGAGACGGCCCGGCATCTGCCCGGCATTTGCTGATCTTCCGCCGTTCATGTCCGATTCATCCGGTTCCGCCACGCTCCCGCCGTAGCCGGAGCACCCTTTCGGCGGGACGGAGAAAAGCACCTTCATGAGTCACGGCCATCACCATCAGCACGAGCACGAGCACGGGCACGGGCACGGGCACGGGCACGGGCACGGGCACGACCATGTGCACGAGGACCTCGGAGACAACGAGGCGGCACAGGCGCGGGACCTTTCGATCCCGGACGGCGAGCTGCCGCCCGGGCAGCTCTCCCGGCGGCGGATGTTCCGCCGGGCGGGCCTGCTGGGAGCCGGGCTGACCGCCGCCGGCGTCCTGGGGGGTCAGGGCCAGGCGGCGGCCGCCACCACCCCTGGGGACGAGGGACGCGGCCGGGAGCCCAGGGACGGTTACCAGTGGCTGGCCGGCGACCACCACATCCACACCCAGTACAGCTCCGACGGCATCTACCGGGTCATCGACCAGGTCCGCCACGGCAACGCGTACGGCCTGGGCTGGATGGTCATCACCGACCACGGTGGCGCCACGCACGCCAAGATCGGCGTGGACAAGGTCAACCCCGACATCGTGGCGGCCCGCGAGTCCGTCAAGGACACGCTGGTCTTCCAGGGCCTGGAGTGGAACATCCCGGCCGCCGAGCACGGCACCGTGTTCGTCGCCCCCGGCCGGGGCGAGGTCGAGACGCTCAAGGAGTTCGAGAACTCCTTCGACGGCTCGGTGAAGGGCGCGAGCTCCAACACGCCGCAGAACGAGGCGCTGGCCATCGCCGGCCTGAACTTCCTGGCCGACGCCGTCAGGAAGCGCCGGATCCCCGACGCGCTGTTCCTCGCCAACCACCCCTCCAGGAAGGGCATCGACTCCCCGCACGAGATCCGCGGCTGGCGCGACGCCCAGCCGTCGATCGCGGTCGGCATGGAGGGCGCCCCCGGCCACCAGGCCGCCGGCATCCCCAAGCCGAACGGCCCCGGCGGCGGGCGGGGCATCTACGACAGCAACCCCGGCCCCGACTCCTTCCCCGGCTACCCGGCCGAGAGCTACAAGACCTTCGGCGGGTTCGACTGGATGACCGCCACCGTGGGCGGGCTCTGGGACAGCCTGCTGGCCGAGGGCAAGCCGTGGTGGATCACGGCGAACTCCGACGCCCACTGGGTGCACGCCGACACCAGCGACCGCGGCCCGAACAGCGACTTCAACGCCAACGGCCGCTACGAGGACCCCATCTACAAGGGCGTGGCCAACTTCGGCTCCGGCGACTTCTGGCCCGGCTACTACAGCAGGACCCACGTCGGCGCGGAGGACTTCTCCTACCGCGCGGTCATGGACGGCCTGCGCGCCGGGCGCGTCTGGGTGGACCACGGCGGCCTGATCAGCGCCCTGGTGGTGCGGGCCCGCGCGGCCGGCACCGGTCAGCGCGGGGTGACGCTCGGCGACACCCTCCACGTACGCAGGGGCGCCCGCGTCGAGCTGGCCATCGAGATCACCCTGGCCGGGCGGCCCAACTGGGCGCAGTTCGTGCCCGCGCTGGCCCGGGTGGACGTCATCCAGGGCGACGTCACCGGCCCCGCCGCCGACAAGGACGCCTTCACCACGCCGAGCACGAAGGTCGTGAAGTCGTTCGAGGTGGGCAGGAACAGCGGCACCGTCACCTTCACGTACCAGCTGGGCGCCGTCGACCGCCCGGTGTACGTGCGGCTGCGCGGCACCGACGGCAAGCGCGGCGCCCCCGGCCTGCTGGGCGCCGCGGTGGACCCGAACGGCCCGCAGATCGACGTGTACGGCGACGCCGACCCGTGGAACGACCTGTGGTTCTACAGCAACCCCATCTGGGTCCTGCCGCGCCGATGATCCTCGGTTTCGACACGGGCGCGCGTACGCTCCCCGAGGCCGAGCACCTGCTCCACACCGTGGCGCGGGAGCTCGGCCTGCCGGGCGACGCCGTCGGCTGCACCCATTTCGTCCCGGCGGGACCGGCGGGCGAGGAGCCGCACGTGGCCTGCTCGCTGGCCGTGCCGGGCCCGGTGACCCCTCCCCCGGCGGCCACGTCGTGGGCGCTCGGCGACGCGCGTACCGGGCCGCTGGCGGCGGGGGCGGCGCTGGCGGCGGCCGAGCACGCCGCGCGGCGCGGCGGCCGGATCGTCACCTTCCCCGGCCGTGACCTGCTCACCGGCACCCTCAGCGCTGGTGAGCTCCGCAGTGGCTCGGCCATCGACCGGGTGCTGGTGCTCGCCTCACCCGACCCGCCCGCCGACGACGTGCTCATCGTGACGAACGAGCACGTCAGGCCGGTCTGGCGGGACGGGCTCATGACCCTGCTCACCATGCCGGCCGCCGGTGGCCGGCTCGCCCCCGCCGAGGTGCCGAACCCGACTCCCTGCTGCGCCGACCACACCTGAGCCTCTTACGGGCCGGTGAGGCGGCGCTCGCCTTCGGTGGTGAGCACGAACACCTGCCAGTTGTAGTAGGCGTAGAACGCGCGCGGGTCCCGCTTGATCTGGCGGGCGTGCAGCAGGATCGCGTTCACGTACGCCTGCGACGGGTTGTAGGCGTGCAGCGCCCGCTGGTAGTCGCGAGGGGCGCCGGTGGCCTTGAGGTAGTTGGCCGCGCCCATGATCGCGTCACGCGGGTCCTGCACGTCACCGCCCAGCCCGTACGCCTTCCAGGTCGCGGGCATGAACTGCATCGGCCCCTGGGCCCCGGCGTGGCTGTCGGACTTCACCCGGCCGAACTTCGTCTCGGCGAACATCACCGCCGCCAGCACCTCCCACTCCACCCCGAACCGGCGCTCGGCCTTCTTGAAGAATCCGAGCAGCTCGGCGGCGGGGCGGGCCGGTTGGGTCCGGAACACGGCGGTGGGCTTGATGGGGCGGGCCAGGGCGAGCAGCTCGCGGATCGCCCCGGTGTTGTCCCTGGCCTGGGCGGCCAGGGCGGAGGGCAGGCGGGCGAAGGCCCGGGAGGCGACCTCGGGGTGGCGGGCGGCATGGCGGTAGATGCGCTGCTGGTACAGGGCCAGCAGCTCGACGTCTTCGGGCGGCTCGCCGCGCGCCGCCGCCCCGTCGCCGGTCCAGGCGTCGATGGCGTCGTTCAGCGCGGCGGTGGTCTCCTTCAGGGCCGCGGCCATCCTGGCGGCGCTCGCCGGGACCTTCTCGCCGGGCTCGGGAAGCGCCTTCTCCGGGGCGCCCGCCGTCGCGCTGGGCGCTGACGACGGCGCTGACGACTGGGCTGACGACTGGGCTGACGACTGGGCCGACGACTGGGCTGACGACTGGGCCGACGACGGGAGCGGCGCCGCGGAGCCGCTCCCGTCGGGCGCTCCGCAGGCCGCCGTCCCGGCGAGCGCGGCGACCGCGACGGCTGCGGCAGCCCCGCGGCCCGGGCGTCTCAGCTGCTTCTGGCGTGCCTCCATGGACGGCCAACCTACCCGGTACGCGGCGCCCGTCCCAGATCGATCCCGGCACCCACGCCCCGGATCGCCCCCCGCACCCGGCAGCGCCGCGAGCCCACGGCGGTCACGCGTACGGGGTGAGGAACTCCCCGGGCCGCAGGGCCCGCGCGACGATCCGCACGTCGCCGATCCAGCCGTAGTAGCCCTGCCCGTACTTCAGCGCGAACTGCGTCCCGCCGATCGCGAACGGCCGGCCCAGCGTCGAGATGCCCTTCGACGGCTGCGACGGGTTGCGGGCGATCCTCGAGCCGTCCACGTACACCACCGTCCGCCGCGCGTCGTTGACCACCGCCAGGTGCATCCAGCGGCCCACCGGCAGGGCGTGGCTCCACGAGGTGGGGTCGGCGTCGCGGTCCGTCGGGTAGACGACGTACTGCAGGAATCGCTCGGGCGACAGGTTCAGGCTGCACGTGGGCTCGTCGGGCGACCAGCCGCTGGACTTGCCGGCGTCGCCGCTGCGGCCCTCCCAGCTCAGGATGCCCATCCACGCGTGGTCGCCCTCGAACGGCTCCGGCAGCTTGACGAACGCCTCGATCGTGTACCCGGACTCGAACGTCATGGCGTTGATCGGCGCGTTCGCCGCCGACCTGAGCACCGCGCCCCGGTCGGGGTTCTTGCCGCCGTCGAAGCGGAGGCTGGCGTGGGCGGGTTGGCCCTCGTGGTGCTCGGCCGACCACTTCAGCGTCTCGGGGGCGCTGGCGTGCAGCAGCTCCATGGTCAGGTCGTTGCCGCCGCCGGTCAGGTCGCGGGCGACCGTGCCGGCCGGGACGACCGCGCCGTCCGTTCCCGCGCCCGCCAGGCCCTCCCCGTCGAACCGCCAGTACGCCACCGTGCCCCTCGGCATCACCTCCCGCGCCGGCCGGGGCGGGACCGGGGTACGCGGGGCGAACCCGGCGAAGCGCTCGTCGAAATCGATCTCGATGCTGAAGCGGTCCACGGGGCCGGTCAGCTCGAGGTGCTCGGCCTCCAGCGGCGTGCGCTCGTCCGGGTCACGCTCCAGCAGCCACGGCGACAGCGTCTCGACGTCGATCACGTTGCGGACGAGGTCGAAGGCGTAGAGCCGGACCATGCCCGCGCCGCCGTAGTAGCGGTCCTGGTAGTTGGCGATGTGCACGTGCACGTCGTGGCCGGCGTCGTTCTTGAGCACCGTACGGCCGGGTGGCCAGTAGTGGCCGTTGAGCGTCAGGAAGATCTGGTCGTTGCGCCTGATGAGCCCGTCCCACAACCGCTGCCCGAACTGCGACAGCGCGGCCACCCCGTCCTCGCCCGCCCAGGCCAGGTCGTGGGTGGTGAGGATGACGGGCAGCGTGCGGTTGGCGTCGATGACGCCCTGCGCCCACTGCAGGCCCTTGGCGGAGATCCGCCAGTCGAGCGCGAGCACCAGCCACTGCCGGCCGCCCGCGTCGAGCACGTGGTAGCTGTTGTACCCGTCGGGCGACGCTCCGCGAAACGTGGGCATCCTGGCGTACCTGGCGGGGCCGAACGCCTTGAGGTAGGCGCTGTCGCCGCGCTGGTCGTCGGTGCCGGAGCTCACGTCGTGGTTGCCGGCCAGGACGCTGTAGGACAGTCGGCCGTCCAGGGCCCGGAACGCGTCGGCGGCCAGGCCGAGCTCCTGCTCCGTGCCGTGCTCGGTGACGTCGCCGAGGTGGGTCATGAAGGCGATGTTCCGGCTCTCGCGCTCGCCGGTGAGGAAGCGGAACGTCTGGCGCACGGGGGCCGGGTCGGAGCGGTCCTCGTCGAAGAGGTACTGCGTGTCGGGCAGCACGCCGATGGTGAAGCGCGGGCTCCGGCGGTCGAACCTGCCGCCGGTCGCCGCGTCGGCGGTCGCCGCGTGGGCCGGGGCCGTCATGCCGGCGAGGGTCCCGGCGGCGGGGGCCGCGAGTGCCGCCGTCAGCAGGGCCCGGCGGCCGAGGGAGGGGTGGGACATGTGTCGTACTCCGTTTCAGGGTGCCGCCAGCACCATGATCGTCGTACGTGGCGCGGTGGTGCCGCGGGCGATAACGCCCGCCCTCCGCCGGCCGAAATCTTGTCACGCGTCCGGGCCGTGCAGGATCGCGAGCAGGGTCCTGGCGTGCTCCGCGAGCTCGGCGGGGGTGAAGCGGGCGAGCCTGCCGGTGAGCGCCAGCTCGTACTCGCCGCCCCTCGGCGTGGCGGTCAGGCCGAGGTCGAAGCTCGCGTCGTCCACCTCGTGCTCCCAGACGCGGGCCGACAGGCCGGTCCAGCCGGGCGGCGGCTCGGGGTCGTCGCGGTGGACGAACGCGGCCTGGAAGGACGGGTGCACGCCGGGCAGCCGGTGGCCGCCGAGACCGGAGACGAGGGCGTCGAACGGGATCTCCGCGGCCAGCGCCCCGGCGACGGCCTCCCTGACGCGGGCGAGCAGCGCCGGGAAGCCGTCCGGCACCCGCACGCGCAGCGGCACGAGGTTGATGAAGCAGCCCGCGACCGGCTCCAGCTCGCGGCGGGCGCGCCCGCTCGTCACCGTGCCCACCACCAGGTCGCCGCGCCCGCTCAACCGGCGCAGCAGCACCAAATACGCCGCCAGCAGCGCGGCGAACGGCGTGACCGGCCCGCCCCCGCGGAGCCCGTCCACCACCTCCCGCCCGGCCCGCACCACGGCGGTCGCGCTGCCGCCCCGCGCGGGCGGGACGCGCGGGAACAGCGGCTCGATCCCGGCCAGCCGGTCCCGCCAGTACGGCAGCCGCCCGGGCACCCGCTCCGCGGCCCTGGCCAGGGACCAGGCGGCGTAGTCGGCGTACTGGACGGACGGGGGCGGCGGGAGGTCCGCGCCCGAGTACAGCGCCGCCAGCTCGGCCGCCATCAGCGCCACCGAGCCGCCGTCGCCCGCGATGTGGTGGCAGGCCAGGAACAGGCGGTGCTCGCGCGGGCCGAGCCGGTAGACGGTCAGCCGCAGGAGCGGGCCACGTTCGAGGTCGAACCGCTCCCCCGCCGCCGCCCGGGCCAGCCGCAGCGCCTCCTCCTCGGGCAGGCCGGTCAGGTCGAGCAGCTCCAGCGGCACCGGCTGCACAGGCCGGATCACCTGGTGCGGCAGGCCGTCTACGGCGGTGTAGCGGGTGCGCAGCGCCTCGTGCCTGGACACCAGCGCGGTGCGCGCTGCTGACAGCCGGTGCAGGTCCAGCTCGCCGGTGAGGGCCAGGCCGAGGGTGACGTTCGGCGGGGCCGCGTCCGGGGTGACCTGGGCGGCCAGCCAGATCCTGCGCTGCTCGTGGGAGCACTCCAGCGGCTCGCCGGTCCTGGGCACGGGCGGGATGGCGGTGGCCGCCGCCTTCCTGGCGAGCAGCCTGGTCAGCAGCTCGCGCCGCCGGTCGGTGAGCTCCGTCATCGGCTTCCTCGCCGCTCGGTCGGCTGTCGTGGGGTGTCCTCGACGAGCGCGGCCGGTGACTCGAGCGCCGCCCTGATCGCCTCCAGGAACTGGACGGCGTCGTGCCCGTTGGCGTAGCGGTGGTCGTAGGCCAGCCCGAGGTGCACGGTGTGCCGCGCCTCGAACCCGTCCCCGACCGGCACCGCCTCCCTCCGCGGCGCCGCCAGCGACAGGGCGCAGACGTGGCCGGGGAAGACGATCGGGATCGCCAGCGTGACCGCGCCCTGGTTGTGCAGGGTCACCACGATGTTGGCGCCCGACAGGTCCTCCTCGCGGAAGGCGCCGCGCATCGCGGCCAGCCGGTGTTTCATGAGCGTCCGGGAGATCTCGCCCAGCGAGCGGTTCGTGGCGTCGTGCACCACGGGGACGAACAGCCCCTTCCCGGCGTCCATGGTGACGCCGACGTGCGCGGTGGCGGCGCGGCGCAGGCGGCCGGGGGCGATCGGGGTGGCGTACGCGACCTCGAACCGCCCGACCAGCCCGGCCACGGCCTTGACCAGGAGCTCGGGCAGGCCGACCAGGGTGCGTTCCCTGGGGGTGAGGTCGCGGGCCAGCCGCAGCGCGTCCTCGACGTCGACCTTGACCACGGTGTAGGCGGCGGGCACCTCGCGGTGGGTCCGGCTCACCACGTCGGCGATGCGCCGCTGGGTCCTGGGCAGGACGAGCTCCGCCGCGTCCGCGCCGCCGAGGGCTGCGGGGGCGGCCGGTTGCGGGGCGGCCCCGTCTTGCAGGGCGGCCCCGTCTTGGAGGGCGGCCACGTCGGCTCGGCGGATCAGCCGCTTCCCCAGGGCGCGGACCCGGTCCTCGCCGATGCCCAGCTCGTCCATGAGCGTGCGGGCGGGGGCGGTGATGACCACGTCGGGAGCCATCCCGGCCGCGGGCGCTGGGGTAGGCGCGGGCGCGGCGGTGGAGGCGGGCGCGGCGGTGGGGGCGGAGGCGGGAGCGCTGGTGGGGGTGGAGGCGGTGAGGGTGGCGATGGTCTGGCCGGGGAGGCACTCGGTGCCCTCCCCGACCAGGTGCCGCAGCAGGCCCTCGGTCTCGGCCGCCAGCTCCTCGACCGTCTTCGACGTCTCGATCAGCGCCAGGACGTCCCCCGGCCGTACCGTGGAGCCGTCCTTCGCGACCCACTCCAGCAGCAGGTAGCGCGCGTCGTTGCTGTTGATCTTCGGTACGACGACGCCGGTCATGCCAGCGCCTCCAGGACGGCCCGGCGGATGGTATGTGCGTGCACGAGCACCTCGCGTTCCAGGTGAGGGGCGGCGGGGATGATGCCCGCTGCCGCGCTGACCAGCGTGATCGGCCGGGTCAGCCGGTCCCACAGCAGGGGGTGCAGCCGGGCCGCCACCTCGGCGCCCCAGGTGCCGCCCGCGCCACCGTCCTCGGCGACGCAGACGTGCCGGCCGCGCGGCGGCACCCCGCCCAGCTGGAACGGGTACAGCCGGGCGGGCACCAGCAGCTCGCACAGGACGTCGTGCTCCAGCAGCAGCTCGCGCATGGCCTCCAGGGCACGGTGCGCCATCCCGCCGGGCACGATCAGGGTGCAGTCGTAGTCCGCGACCCCCTCCAGGAACACCCGGGCCACCCCCGGCCGCTCCCCCACCTCCTCGAACCGGAACAGGTCGTCCACCACCCCCTCGCGGAACATCCGCCGCGTGTACAGCACCTTGTCCTCGAAGAGCAGGCAGGGCCGCCGCGTGCCGAGGCAGTGCTCCAGCAGGGCGCGGGCGTCGTGGAACGGGGTGAGCTCCAGCACCGAAAGGCCCGGGACGCCGATGAAGTGCTTCTGCGGGCTCTGGCTGTGCGTCGGCCCGTATCCCCGGTGCCCGCCCGACGGGCAGCGGACGACCAGGGGCACGGGGACCGGGCGGCCGTACATGGTGGTGGTCTTGCCGGCGAAGTTCAGGAGCTGGTCGAAGGCGAGCGCGGCGAAGTCGGCGAACATGATCTCGACGATGGCCTTGTCGCCGGCCAGCGCCAGCCCGGCTCCGGCGCCGACGATGGCGCCCTCGCTGAGCGGGGTGGAGCGCACGCGCTCGCCGAAC
>NZ_JBQQCB010000175.1:0-17999 GCF_052246675.1 Nonomuraea sp. KM90
CGTTGGCGTCCGTGACGGTGGGCCGGGTGCCGCCCCGGCCGTAGCAGGCCGGCCCCGGCACGGCCCCGGCCGACTCGGGGCCGACGCGCAGCGCGCCCGCCTCGGCATAGGCGATGGAGCCGCCGCCCGCGCCGATCGTGTGCAGGTTCACGATCGGCATCAGCACCGGGTAGCCCTCGATGCGCGCCTCGGCGCTGACGTCGGGGCGGCCGTTCACGACGAGCGACACGTCGAACGACGTGCCGCCCATGTCGATGCAGATCGCGTTCCCCGCCGAGCTCCCGCCCCCGCCGCCCAGCAGCCTGGCGGCCGCGACGCCGCCCATCGTCCCGCCGACCGGCCCGGACAGCAGCGTCTGCAGCGGCCGGCGCATCGCGTACGAGGCGTTCACCAGCCCGCCCGACGACTGCATCACGTGCACCGGCACGGCCAGCCCCCGCTCGGCGAAGCGCCGCTCGATCCTGGCCAGGTAGCGGCGCACCACCGGCCCGGTGTACGCCTCCAGCACCGCCGAGGAGCTGCGCTCGTACTCCCGCCACTCCCGCGCCACCTCGTGCGAGAGCACCACCAGCACGTCCTCGCCCAGCTCGGCCCGCAGGATCTCGCCCGCCCGGACCTCGTGCGCCGGGTCGGCGTAGGAGAACAGCAGGCACACCGCGACCGCGTCGAAGCCCTCCTCGCGCGCCCGCCGCGCCGCCGCCCGCACCGACTCCTCGTCGAGCGGCACCAGCTCCCGCCCCAGATAGTCCAGCCGCCCGCCCGCCTCCATGACGTCCTGGCGCGGCACCAGCGGCGCGGGCTTGCGGTAACGCAGGTCGAACATGCGGTCCCGGTTCCCCCTGGCGATCTGGTAGACGTCCCGGCCGCCCGTGCTCGCCAGCAGCAGCACGCGGGCGCCCTTGCGCTCCAGCAGCGCGTTGAGGCCCTGCGTGGTGCCGTGCACGAAGAACGAGATGTCCGCGGGATCGTCCACCACCCGCCCGAGCGCGGCGAAGACGCCCTCGGCCAGGTCTCCCGGCGTGGTGGGCGCCTTCGAGGCCGTCACGGCCCCCGACCGCTCGTCGTAGCAGACGACGTCGGTGAAGGTGCCGCCGATGTCCATGGCGACGCGATAGCTCATGGGCGCAACCGTATGGTGCGCCGGGCCCCGCCCGCCTGTGCGGGCCGCACAGGAGCCGGCGGGCGGCAGGGCATCCCGCAGCGTCAGCGGGGCGACTCCAGCCGGTCGCCGTCCCCCGTGACGATCACGCCGCTGTTACCGCCCCCCACCGCCACCGGCCGCTCCCCGGCGGCCGTCACCGCCACCCGGGGCAGCATGGCGGCAACCTCGCGGGCCAGGATCGGGTCCGTCCGGAACGCCTCCATGAGCGCCAGCTTCAACGCGGCCCTGCTCGGCTCGTCGTCCGGTTTGGCCCCGGCCACCTGCCCGATCACCTGCCTGGAGTGCGCGTCGCCCCGGCCGAAGACCCGCTGCAGGATGCGCGAGCCGCGGGCCACCTCCGTGTCCGCGGCCAATTCGCTGGTCTTGGCCAGCACCCCGGTGCCGTACGCGTCGATCGCCGCCGTGACAAAGGGCATGACGTTGTTCGCCGTGTCCATGAGACCCTCCCGTAGGTCCTTATGGAATGACGAGATGGTAGCTCGCTGAGTCCCCGCGGCAAGGGCATACCCTGTCGAATGTGCCTGCGCCGTATCTCACTCTCACCACTGTCGTCGAGCACGAGACCGAGGCGCGGCGCTCGCGCTTCGTCTGTGCCCTGGCCCCGGCGCGCACCGTCGAGGAGGCGGCGGCCTTCATCGCCGAGCGCCGCCAGAAGCATCCCGGCGCCAGCCACAACTGCACGGCCTACGTGATCGGCGAGCGCGTCCAGAAGGGCGACGACGACGGCGAGCCGGGCGGCACGGCGGGCACGCCGATGGTGCAGGCGCTCGTGGGCAGGGGGTTCAGCGACGTCGTGGCGGTGGTGACGCGCTATTTCGGCGGCACCCTGCTGGGCGCGGGCGGCCTGGTGCGCGCCTACGGCTCGGCGGTGACCGAGACCCTCGACCGGGCCGAGCCCGTGCGCATGGTCCCGGCCAAGCTCGTGCGCGTCGCGGTCGCGCACGACCAGGCCGGCCGGGTGGAGAACGACCTGCGCGCCT
The DNA here is from genome assembly GCF_052246675.1 of Nonomuraea sp. KM90. Classification (NCBI taxonomy): domain Bacteria; kingdom Bacillati; phylum Actinomycetota; class Actinomycetes; order Streptosporangiales; family Streptosporangiaceae; genus Nonomuraea; species Nonomuraea sp. KM90. The sequence goes on from NZ_JBQQCB010000175.1 coordinate 2,143, forward strand.
CCCGGCACGCGGTGCGCGAGGTGGCCTACGCGGGCGAGGTCACCTTCGACGTCGCGGTGGGGGACGACGAGGTGGCCGCGTTCGCCGACTGGGTGGCCACGCTGACCGCCGGGCGGGCGCGCGTCACGATGGGCGGCGACCTCCACGTCCCCGCCTGACCGCCACGCGCCCCACCCTCAGCCTCGGTGTCACCCTTCGAGGGCGTACTGCATGACCCGGAACTTCGCCTGGGCCTCGGCCAGCTCGGCGGCCGGGTCGGAGTCGCCCATGATGCCGCCGCCCGCGAACAGCCGGGCCCGCCGCCCCTCCACCAGCCCCGAGCGCAGCGCGATGCCCCACTCGCCGTCGCCGTGGGCGTCGATCCAGCCGACCGGACCGGCGTACCCGGCCCGGTCCATGCCCTCCAGCTCGCGGATGACCTTGATCGCGGTCGCGGTGGGGGTGCCGCCGACGGCCGCCGTCGGGTGCATCGCCGCCACCACGTCCAGCACCGAGGCCCCGTCGGCCAGCCGCCCGGTGACGTGGCTGGCCAGGTGTTGCACGTTGGGCAGCACCAGCAGCTCCGGCTCGTCGGGAGTGGTGAGCGAGGAGCACAGCGGGGCCAGCGTCTGGCGTACGGAGGCGATCGCGCACTCGTGCTCGTGGCGGTCCTTCGCCGAGGCGAGCAGCGCCGCGCCCCGCGCGAGGTCGTCGGCCGGGCCGGTGCCGCGCGCGGTGGTGCCGGCCAGCACCAGCGACTCGATCTCCTGGCCCGTGCGCCGGATGAGCAGCTCGGGCGTGGCGCCGACCAGCCCCGCGACCGAGAACGTGTAGCACTCCGGGTAGCGCCTGGCCAGCCGGGACAGCAGCAGCCGCACGTCGATCGGCCGCTCGGCGGTGGCGACCAGGTCGCGGGCCAGCACCACCTTCTCCAGCTCGCCGTCGCGGATGCGCCGAGCGGCGCGGGCCACGACGTGCTCCCACTCGGGGGCGGTCAGGCTGCCGTCGCCGTAGCTGATCCGCCCGGGATCGCGGATCGGCGTGAACGTCTCCAGCGGCGCCTCGCCGATCGTCGTCAGCCAGGCGCGGCCGCCGCGGCGGGCCAGCACGGCCTGGGGGACGACGAGGACCGAGCCGTGGGCGTCCTCGTCGAAGGTGAAGCTGCCGAAGGCGACCGGGCCGGAGCCGGGGGTGCGCACGCCGTCGTCGACGTTCGCGTCGCCGAGGACGGTGGCCAGCCACTGGCGGGCCCAGGCGAACCTGCCGGGCCCCGGGGGCACGGCCACCCGGGCGGCCTGTCCCCAGCCGACGAGGCCCTCTCCGTTCCTGATCCAGGCGTAAGGGGCCGTCCTGGGAAGGGAAGCCAGCAGGTCACCGGGGTCGCCAACAGGGGTGGTGCGAACCGGCAGCGGGCGGGTTGTTCCGAGCGCGACACTCACCCAAGACACTCTATGCGGGAACTGAACACGTTCGACTCGGACCCCCGTGAATGCAAGGTTACGGGCAAAGAACCCGGAAAAAACCGGATGCTCGTAGGGATTGGGTGCAACCAGTTTGGGTCCGGCCTGTCAAGCGGTGATATGAAGTCGGTCCTGAACTGACAGACCTTGCCGCCAGGCCATAGTGAGTCGGTGATCGGCTCCTTACCTTGGTGCCCATGATCGCTCGTCACCTGGGGCCCGCCCTGGCCGCCGTCGTCGTCCTGTCCGCTTCGGGCCCGGCCCAGGCCGCGCCCGCCCAGCAGGTGCCCGAGGTCATGGCCGCGCTCGGCGACTCCATCTCCACCGGCTTCAACGCCTGCGGCTGGTACGTCTCCTGCACCTCGCGCTCCTGGTCGGCGGGCGACCACGGCGAGGTGAGCAGCCACTACCTGCGCCTGTCGAAGCTCTCTGGAACGCTCCAGAAGCACAACCTCAACTTCGCCGTGCCCGGCTCGACCAGCGCCGACCTGCTCGGGCAGGTGAAGAAGGCGGTCGCGGCCAAGGCCGACTACGTGACGATTCTCATAGGCGCCCAGGACGCCTGCGTGCGCACCGAGCAGGCGATGACCCCCGTCCAGACCTACCGGCGGCGGCTCGACGCGGCGCTGACCGAGCTGCGCGCCGGCATGCCGCGGGCCAGGGTGTTCATCGCGAGCATCCCCGACCTGCGGCGGCTGTGGCAGGTCGGCAGGGGCAACCCGCTGGCCCGAACGTTCTGGACGGCGGGCCGCATCTGCCAGGCCATGCTGGCCAAGCCCACCTCCACCCGGCGGGCCGACGCCGAGCGCCGGGACCGGGTGCGGGCGCGGGTGATCGCCTACAACCGGGCCGCGGCCGAGGCGTGCGCCGCGTACGGTCCCGGCTGCCGCACCGACGGGGGAGCGGTGTTCTCCTTCCCGTTCACCCTCGACCACGTCAGCAAGTGGGACTTCTTCCACCCCAACGTGGCCGGGCAGCGGGTGCTGGCCGAGCAGACGTTCCGGCGCGGCTTCGACTGGATCGACCCGCGGTAGGCCGCACCGGTCAGCGGCACTGGGCCAGCATGACCTTCTTGTCGGGCGCGGTGACGGGCAGGTCGTACTTGAGTGCGACCTGCGCGAAGCGGGTGACGTAGGCGCAGCGGACGCCGCGCCGCGGCGGCAGCCAGCTCGCCGGGCCCGAGGCGTCCTTCTGCTCGTTGGCCTCGCCGTCCACGGGCAGCAGGTTGAGCGGGTCGTTGGCGAAGTCGACCCGCTTGGACATCGGCCAGCGCGGCGCCCCCATGCGCCAGCCGTAGTTGAGCGGCACCACGTGATCGACCTGCACCTCGTCGGCGTTGTCCTTGTGCCAGTGGATGAGCCGGCCGGTGTAGGGGTCGGTCAGCTCCATCGAGACGACCTCGCAGCTCGAACCCGCCCGGTATTTCACGTTCTGCCCGTCGCGGGCCAGCAGGTCGTCGCGGGTGCGGCAGCCGTTGCGCGCGTACGGCACGCCGGTGGCGCTGTCGGCCCAGTTCTCGCCGTACCGGGTGCGCCGGTAGCCGGTGTTGGGTCCGTAGCCCTTGACGCGCAGGCGCTGGATGAGGCCGCGTGCCTCCGACTTCTCGGCGTCGGAGATGATGGGGGCCAGACCCGGCAGCGTCCCGCTGACGTTGCCCAGCGGGCTGGCCGCCGTGGCGGGCGGGATCTTGGTGTTGCCGATGAAGGAAACGACGATGACGGCTCCTGCGAGAAGGGCGACCGCGTCCTTCGTGCTCAACCACGCCTCCGTGCACTCCAGGTTGTCTAGAGAAATTCCCGGCATCGTCAGTTTCGACACGGGGAGGGTTATGTGACCGATCGGCCGATCGATCCGGATGTCGATCTCCATGTCCCCGCGCAGCGCGCCGAGCTGCACTGGCCGGTCCTCGCGGTGATCGCGGCCGGCGGGGCGCTGGGCGCGCTGGCCCGCCACGGCGCGCAGGTGGCGCTGCCCAACGGGCCGGCCGGCTTCCCGTGGGCGACCTTCCTGGTCAACGTGTCGGGGTGCCTGCTCATCGGGGTGCTCATGGTGGTGATCACGGAGGTGCGGCCGGCCCACCGGCTGGTGCGGCCGTTCCTCGGGGTGGGGGTGCTGGGCGGCTACACCACGTTCTCGGCGTACGCGGTGGACGTGCAGCGGGCGGTCGCGGCGGGGGCGCCGGTGACCGGGCTGGTCTATCTGGCCGCGACGATGGTGGCGGCGCTGCTGGCGGTGGCCGGGGGCATGTGGCTGACCAGGCGGCTGGCCGGGGCGCGGGTGACCGGGTGACCGTGCTGCTGATCGTGCTGGGCGCGGCGGTGGGGGCGCCGCTGCGCTACCTGGCGGACCGGGCGGTGCAGGCGCGGCACGACACGGTGTTCCCCTGGGGGACGCTGGCGGTCAACGTGGCCGGGTCGGCGCTGCTGGGCTTCCTGGCCGCGCTGCCCGCCGAGGGCGGGGTGATGGCGCTGGCGGGCACCGGTTTCTGCGGGGCGCTGACGACGTACTCGACGTTCGGCTACGAGACGGTGCGGCTGCTGGAGGAGGGGGCGCGCTTCCACGCGGCCGCCAACGCCGTGGCCAGCGTGGTGGCCGGGCTGGGAGCGGCCTACTGCGGCCTGGCGCTCGCACAAGCCCTGGCGTGAGGTGTATCAGGAAAGCCGCATGCCGCTCCGATATCGGTGACATCCCCGCCGAGTGCCCGAGAGTCGCCCATGAAGGCCGCGAGAAACCCCGCTGAGACCCTGTTCACCCCGAGGAACCCGCTCGGGCCCAGTGTCGTGTCCGACCGGGTGAGCATCCCGGTGCTGAGGGCCATCTACGACACGCGGGTCCACCTGCACCTGCGATCGAAGGACAACCCGCCCACGTTCATCGTCGGACGGCGGGGCTCGGGGAAGACGGCGCTGCTGCTGTCGCGCGAGTTCGAGCCGCGCAACCTCGTGGTCCGGCTCAGCGCCCACGGCGTGTTCTCGCGGCTGCAGGCGGCCACCGAGCTGCTCGCCATCCCGCTCGTCCTCAGCGTGGAGGGGGTGGCGGAGCTCTGGGAGACGCTGCTGTGGGCGCCGATCATCGGCCGGCTGGTCGCGGAGCGGCACGACTGCGACCCCGACCGGGCCTTCCAGGTGCTGTGGGAGGAGACCGCCGCGCTGCGCCAGGACGTGGCCGGTTCCGACAGCCGGGACGACGCGGCGCTCGACTTCGTCACCACGCGCCTGATCGAGCACGTCGACCAGTTCGACAACGTCGTGAGCCTGGAGAAGCTGAGCCGAGACTTCCGCCTGTCGCGCCGCCCGTGGAAGGAGACGATCGAGGCGGCCAAGAGCGTGCTCGACGCCCGCGACACCCCGGTCTTCGTGCTGATCGACTCGCTGGAGAACATCGGCGACCACATCGAGCGCATCGAGGGCGTCCTGCGCGGGCTGTTCCACCTGGTCGGACGGCTCGGCCTGCGCATCGACCGGACCTACTTCCGCATCCAGTGCTGCTTCCCCAGCGAGCTGTGGCCGGTGCTCGACCGGGTCTCGGCCAACCCGATCAAGGACTTCAGCGGGCGCATGGTGCTGCGCTGGACCTGGCAGGACCTGCTGCGGACGGTCGGGGCGCGGTTGCACATGTTCCTCACCCGGCACTATCCCGAGCTGCTGCGCGGCCTGCCGGACGACGGCTACCTGACGCTGCTCGACCGGGTGATCGTGCCCGAGCTGAAGAACCGGGCCGGCCTGCCCGAGCGGTCGGTCGCGTACGTGCTGCGGCACACCCAGCTCCTGCCCCGCCAGGTCCTGTACATCTTCAACGAGGCCCTGCACCGCGCCATCGCCACGACCGGCCGCCCCGTCGTGGACGGCAACCACATCCTGGAGACGGTGACCGAGGCCGAGGCCACGCTGTGCCCCGAGGTCTTCTCGGCCCACCACTTCCGCCATCCCAAGGCCCACGACGTGGCCCGGCGGCTGATCCCGTACCTGCCCTTCCGCTTCGACGACGCCTTCCTGCACCGGATGTGCAACCAGGCGGGCATCCGGCGCGAGTTCGGGCTCGACTACCGCGAGGTGCGCGAGATGTTCACCGACGTGGGCATCATCGGCCGCCTCACCGGTGAGAGCGAGCGGTACCTGAAGGCCGAGTTCGCCTACGCGGCGGAGGGCCAGATGATCCTCTCGCCCGACGAGGAGTACTGCCTGCACCCCCTGTTCGTCCGCGAGTACAACGCGCGCGGCAGGGTCTCCTCGCCCGCGTCCAAGCCCGTCTACCCCTCGGGAACGCCGGAGCCGTCATGACCGCCCACACCTCCCGCTACCGCTACCTGGCCGAGCCGGCCGGGCTCGACCAGATCGGCCTCGCGCTGAGCGGCGGCGGCGTGCGGGCCGCCTGCCTCGGGCTGGGCGCGCTCCAGGTGGCCGAGGAGTCCGGCGTGCTGGCCCGTACCCGCTACGTGTCGGCCGTGTCCGGCGGCAGCTACACCGCCGCCGCGTTCATGGCCGCCCGCGCTGAGACGCGCCGCAGCCCGCTGCCGCCGGGCGCGGTGCCGCCGTGGAGCAAGGGCTCGCCGGAGGAGGCGCACCTGCGCAGGAACCTGCGCTACCTCGGCGAGGACTGGTCGGACATCTTCCTGTCCGGTGCCAGGTACGCGCTGGGGATGCTGGTGAACCTGGTGCCGTTCGTGGCCGCGATCGCGCTGGCCGGGGCGGTGCTGGGCGGCGCCTACAGCGTGACGCGGGTGCTGGCCGTGGACCACGACGTGCTGGCGGGGCGCTTCATCGGGCAGCGGTGGGCGCTGGCCGCCGCCGTCGCGGTGATCGCGGTGCTGCTGGAGATGCGCGTGCGCAGCCGCGCCGCCGAGCTGCTGACCCGCCGCCTGGCGCTGGCCACGGTGACCGCGCTGGTGCTGCCCGACGTCATCGCCGTCAGCACCCGGGTGCTGGACAGCCGCATGTTCGACCTCTCGGCGACCACCCGCCTGGCCGGGCTGGTGGTGGTGCTGGCGGTCATCGCCGTGTACGTCTTCCGCTCCCAGTGGCTGCTGTCCTTCAGCGGCCCGCGCCAGCTGCTGCGCCGGCTGCTGCGGCTGCTGTTCTCCACCGCGATGGCGGCGGTGCTGATCCTGCCGACGCTGCTGCTGGCGGCGCAGGTCACCCAGCTCAGCCCGGTGGCCACGGCCGTGATCGCGGTGACGGCGGTGGCGGTGCTGGGGGTGTTCGCCATGACCGTGCACGCCAACGACACCTCGCTGCATGACCCGTACTCGCGCCGGCTCAACCGGGCCTACGTGGTCCGCACCGGTCTCGGCGAGCGCGGCGACGAGGGGATGCTGCGGCTTTCGCAGGTGCACCTGGCCGACATGCACGCCGACGGGCTGCCGTACCTGCTGCTGTGCGCGTCGGTGAACCTGCGCGAGGACGAGTCCGCCGCGGGGGAGGGGTGCGCCTCGTTCGTGTTCGCGCCCGACTACGTCGGCGGCGCCGCGATCGGCGAGGCGCCGCCGCAGGCGCGCGCGGCGGTGCCGGACGCGGCCTCGCTGGTGGCCGCCTCGGGCGCCGCGGTCGCGCCCAACATGGGCCGCTACACCAACCGGGCCAGCCGGATGGCGCTGGCCCTGATCAACCTGCGGCTGGGCCTGTGGCTGCCCAACCCGGTGGGCGGGCGCCCGCCCGGGCGGCTGACCTCGCACGCGCCGCAGTGGTTCGTCCGCCGCTGGCACCGGCCGGGCCCGCTCACGACCTGGCGCGAGGCGCTGGGCAACCTGTCGGTACGCCACCGCTACGTCTTCGTCTCCGACGGCGGCCACTGGGACAACTCGGGCGTCGTCGAGCTGCTGAGGCGGCGCTGCCGCACGATCTTCGCCGTGGACGCGGCGGTGGACGTGCACCGGGTGGGCAACCTGCTGCGGGTGATCTCGCTGGCCCGGACCGAGCTGGGCGTGGAGTTCGAGGCCGACGGCCGGCTGCTGACCTCCAAGGAGCCGGTGGAGCGGATCCGCTTCGCCTACCCGGACGACACGCCGGACAGCCCGGCGAACTACCTGGTCCTCGTGCGTACCCACATCAGCGACGACATGCCGAGCGACCTGGTCGCGCTGGCCGCCGACCGGGGCGCCTTCCCGTGCCACTCGACGGTGAACCAGTTCCTGCGCGCCCGCGACGTGGACGCCTACGTGGCGCTCGGCCGCTGGCTGATGCAGCGCGGCCTGCTGGCCGCCGACCTGCTGCCCGCCGGGCTCGACGCGCGAGTCCCCGCCAACGGAGCTAGCGTGTAATCCTGTAAGCAAAGGAGGGCACGTAATGGCGGATCCCCTCGACGCCTACTCCAGCGTCGTGTCTTCCGTGGCGGCCGAGTTACTGCCGAAGGTGGCCGCCGTGCGGGCCGGCCGGGGCAGCGGGTCCGCGGTGGTGTTCACCGCCGACGGGTTCCTGCTGACCAACGCCCACGTGGTCGGCTCCTCCCGCGGAGGTGCCGTCGCCTTCGCCGACGGCACCTCCGGCGACTTCGAGGTGGTCGGCCGTGACCCGCTGTCGGACCTGGCGGTGATCAGGGCGCGGACGGCCACGCCCCCGCCCGCCGAGCTCGGCGACAGCGACGAGCTGGTGGTCGGGCAGCTCGTGGTGGCCGTGGGCAACCCGCTCGGGCTGACCGGGTCGGTGACCGCCGGGGTGGTCTCCGGGCTCGGCCGGTCGCTGCCCGCGCGCAGCGGCGCCAACATGCGGCTGATCGAGGACGTCATCCAGACCGACGCCGCGCTCAACCCGGGCAACTCCGGCGGGGCGCTGGCCGACTCGCGGGCGCGGGTGGTCGGGATCAGCACGGCCGTGGCCGGGGTCGGGGTCGGGCTGGCCGTGCCGATGAACGGCACGACCCGGTCCATCATCGCCGCGCTGATCAGGCACGGCCGGGTCAGGCGGGCGTTCCTGGGCCTGGTGACCTCCCCGGCGCCGCTGCCCGAGCAGCTGCGCCGGCGCACGGGGCAGGACGGCGCGCTGCGGGTGGTCGAGGTGGTGCCCGGCTCGCCGGCGCACCGGGCCGGGCTGCACGCCGGCGACCTGGTGCTGAGCGCGGGCCGCAACCCGGTGGGCGACGCGCAGAGCCTGCAGCGGCTGATGTTCGCCGACGCGATCGGGCAGCCGCTGCCGATCACCGTCTACCGCAACGGCGCGCTCGTCGACGTCATCGCCGAGCCGGTGGAGCTCACGGGCACGGGGGTGTGAGGTCCGCCGGGGCGCCGGCCGGGCGGGTCCTGCCCTCGCGCCTGGCCAGCAGGTCGGCCAGCAGCGCGTCCCACTTCTGCCCGATGACGTCCACGTCGTAGGTGTGCGCGGTCTCCAGCGCGCCCGCGGCCAGGTCGCGGCGCAGCTGCTCGTCCTCGATGACCCGGATGATGGAGGCGGCGAGGTTGGCGTTGGTACGCGGCTTGACCAGCAGCCCGTCCACCTCGTTCGTGATCATCTCCTTGGGGCCGTGCGGGCTGTTGAAGCTGACGATGGCCAGCCCCTTGGCCATGGCCTCCAGGATCGTCATCGGGAAGCCCTCGTGACGGGAGCTGAGCACGTAGATCGACGCCTTCTCCAGCTCGCCGCCCACGTCGGCGGTCGGCCCCGGCAGCTCGACCTTGCCCTCCAGGCCCGCGTCCACGATCTGCTGGGCGAGGTTCTCCTCCTGCGGCCCGGCGCCGTAGATGCGCAGCTTCCAGTCGGGATGGGCGGCGGCGACCGTCTCCCAGGCGGTGATCAGCCGGTGGAAGCCCTTGATGCGGGTCATCCGGCCGACGGCGACGGCCACCTTGGCGTCGAGCTTGGAGACGTCACCGGTCATCGGCGGCACGGCGTTGGGGATGCGGACCAGCTTGCGCGGCTTCTTCGGCAGCGTGTCGCGGTAGTCGCCCAGGTCGGCCTTCGTCAGCGTGACCAGGGCGTCCAGGCGCCGGTAGCGCCACTTGATCAGCTCCTGGATCGGTTCGGCCTGCGTGCGCAGGGCCACGTGTTCCTGCCCGATGGTGATGACGCCGGGCAGGGCTAACTGGGCCATCGCGAGGTTGAGCCCCGGGCGGGTGGCGATCAGCACACCGGTGTCGAGCGAGCGGATGTAGCGGGCCAGCTTCAGGTCGGTCCACATGTTGAAGCGGTGGTAGGCCGTCTCCTCCTTGGGGATGAGCCTGCTCGGCAGCTTCGACAACATCGCGCGCACCGGGTCGGGGCCGGGGTTGAGCCGGTCGTCCAGGAAGCGGAACCGCACACGGGGGTCAATGGGGAAGAACGGCTCCTCGGCCTCCTTCAGGATGCTCACGATCTCCACGTCGTGCTCCTCGGCCAGGTAGCTGGCCAGGTTGAACACCGTCCTGATCGTGCCGCCCATCCCGTAGGCGTGCAGCAGCAGGATGCGTACCTGCCGGGTCGAGGGAGGCGGCGCGTTCCGTACCTTGCGCCGGTTGTATCCCCGGTAGAGCCGGACCATCGCCGACTTGCCCTTGCGTGCCAGTGCGCGCACCTGTCGGATCCCCCTTAGTCGCGGAAGAAGTCTCAACACACGTGGCCGGAGGTGAGGGTTGTCGCCTCACCACCGGCCCATTGTCCTGCGGTCGATGGAGTGCACGGTGTTCATCCCCTGTGCGCTATCCCCACCTATGATCTTTAGACGCCGGACAGGTGCCTAAGGTTGCATGCGCGGCCGGTGCCGGGGATCAGGAGTGTGCGGCGGGCGCTCGGCCAGCAGGTCCAGCGCGACGTCGATGGCCCGCTCCAGCTGCGTGTCCACACCCCTGGCGTAGTCCTGCGGGGTGATGTCCACCTCGATGTCGGGATCGGTGCCGTAGTTCTCCACCTGCCAGCCGACGTCGTCGAAGGCGAAGGAGAACTCCGGCTGCGTGGTCACCGTCCCGTCGGCGAGCTGGTGGCGCGGCCAGATCCCGATCACGCCGCCCCACGTGCGCCGGCCGACCAGCGGGCCCAGCTTGAGCAGCTTGAAGGTGTGGCTGAAGATGTCGCCGTCGGAGCCCGCCCACTCGTTGGTGATGGCCACCAGCGGCCCGCGCGGCGACTCCGGCGGGTACGGCTCCGGATCCCCCCACCTCGGGTAGTCGTAGCCGAGCCGCCGCCTGGCCAGCTTCTCCAGCAGCAGCGCCGAGACGTGGCCACCGCCGTTGAAGCGCACGTCCACGACCAGCGCGTGCCGGTCGTACTCGGCCAGGAACCCCCGGTGGAACTCCCCGAACCCGTCCGCGCTCATGTCCGGCACGTGCAGGTAGCCGACCCGGCCGCCGGAGCGCTGGTGGCACTGGGCGCGGTTGAGGTTGACCCAGTCGCGGTAGCGGGCCGGCTGCTCGTCGGCCAGGGCGCGCACGGTGACGGTGAAGACCCGCTGCTCCCGGCGCAGCGTCAGCTCCACCTCCTCGCCCGCCTGGTTGACCAGCCGCTCGTTCGGGGTCGCCACCCCCATGCCGATGGGCGCGCCGTTGATGGCCAGGACGGCGTCACCCGTACGGACGTCGAGCCCGAGCCGGTTCAGCGGCGAGGTCGCCCGCGGGTCCCACGGGTCACCCGTGACGATGGCGCCGATGTGGTAGACCCCGTCGCGCAGCTGCCAGTCCACGCCCAGCTTGCCCTGGCTGTAGTCGGGGCCGGGACGGTATTCGCCGCCGCTCTCGTACGCGTGGCTGGTGGCCAGCTCGCCGTGCAGCTCCCACAGCAGGTCGGAGAACTCGCCCCGGGTCGTCACCCGGTCCACCAGCGGCTGGTAGCGGTCGTAGACGGCCGGCCAGTCCACGCCCGCCATGTCCTCGGTCCAGAAGTTCTCCCGCTGCAGCCGCCACGCCTCGCGGAACATCTGCCGCCACTCCGCCTCCGGGCAGACCGACACCTTGATGCGCGACAGGTCGACCCAGCCGCTCTCGCGCCCCGGCCCCTCCTCGTCGCCGGGCACCTCGCCCGCCTTGACCACCCGCAGCCGGCTCCCCGCCCGGTACAGCAGCGTCTTGTGGTCACGGCCCAGCTCGAACTCCCCGACGCCGTCGGCGAACGTCTCGCTCTCGCCCTTGGCGAAGTCGAACAGGTGCAGCGTGTTGTCCCCTTCGAGCGGGCTGGTCAGGATCAGCGCCTTGCCCTTCAGCCCGGCCACCCGCTCGTAGCGGCCCTCCGGCAGCGGGAACGCGGTCACCCGGCGGGCCAGCCCGTCCACCTCGACGCTCAGGGGTCCCGGCTCCTCCTCGTCCTCGTCGTCCTTCTCCTCCAGGGGGCGCGGCCGGGGCACGAACGGGTCCGGCACGTCCGCGCGCAGCGCCACCGCGTACGGGCGGGTGCCCAGCGGGAAGCCCAGGTCGAACTGGAGCTGGTCGTAGACGGGGGAGAAGACGCGCTGGCCGATGAAGTACAGGTAGTCGCCCCGCGGGTCGAACGCCGGCATCGAGTCCTTCAGCACCGGCTCGCTGGCCTGCACCGTGCGGCCGGTCTCGGGATGGTGCAGCTTGATCGCGGTGGCCTGGGAGTTGAGCGGGCTCGCGTACGCCAGCCACGTGCCGTCGTGCGACCACGCCGGGTCCTCCGGCGGGCCGTGCGGGTTGGCTTCGACCAGCTCGGCCCGGCCCGTGGCCAGGTCGAGCAGGTGCAGCTCGTCGCGGTGGTTGACCACCGCCACCCGGTCGTGGGCGGGGTCGGGCACCAGCTCGTTGATCCGCCCCAGCCGGGCCACCTCCGTGCCGGGGCCGCCCTCGCCGCCCTCCAGGATGACCAGCTTCTCCTCGTCGCCGTCGTCGCTGGCCGCCGCGATCAGCCGCGCCCCGTCGTTCAGCCAGGTCAGGAAGCGGTAGCGGACACCGTCGGAGGAGCCGTGCTGGCGTACGGGGCCCTCCCAGTCGGCCATCGCGTACGCCTTGCCGCGCGCGGTGATCGCCAGCGCGCTGCCGTCCGGGCTCAGCGTGGCGCTGTCGAGGTAGTCGGCGGCCTCCACGAACCTGCGGTTGCGCTGCGTCCTGGAGCTGGCCAGCCGCACCGCCAGCCGGCGCGGCCGCTCACCGGGCTCCATCAGGTACAGGTCCGCGCCCGCGTGGTAGACCAGCCGGTGCCCGTCGCCGGACAGGTTGCGGGCGTAGTAGTCGTCATGGTGGGTGTGCTTGCGCAGGTCACCGCCGTCGGGGGCGCACGAGTAGACGTTGCCGACGCCCTCGTGGTCGGAGATGAAGCACACCCGGCCGCCGCTCCAGCAGGGCGAGGCCAGGTTGCCGGGCAACCTGATCAGCCTGCGGAACTCGCCGTCGCCGTGCGGGTCGATCCACAGGTCGCCGACCGTGCCGCCGCGGTAGCGCTTCCACCGTGCCGGGTCGGCGGTGTTGCGGCCGAGCACGATCATGCCTTCGGGGCCGTGCGCGATCGAGTTCGCCGGGCCGTACGGCAGCCGCTCCGGCACCCCGCCCGGCGCCACCCGGTGCAGCCACTTGCGGCCCTCGAACGGCTGGGACTGGTCGCTGGCGTACAGGATGCGCCCTTCGGGGTCCCAGCCGGTCACCGTGCAGCGAGCGCCGTGGAAAGTCACCCGGCGGGCCGCGCCGCCGTCGGACGGCATCACGTACACCTCTTCCGGCCCCTCCTCGCGCCCGACGAAGGCGAGCTGGTCGCCGCGCGGGGAGATGCGCGGGTAGCCGGCCTCGGCGAGCCCGGCGGTCAGCCGGAAGGCCCGCCCGCCCTGGGCGGAGACCATCCACAGGTCGTCCTCGGCGGCGAAGACCACCACGTCCTGGAAGACAGCGGGGAAACGCAGGTAACCCGACATGGGCGCAGCTCCACGGTCGATCGGACAGCCGGGGCCCTGTGGGGCCTCGGCCGTCCGATCATGTCACCGGTCGGGCAGCCGGCGACGGCTGCCCGATGGTCACTCCTCGCCGGTGGTCTTCCGGTCCTCCCGCTTGGTCTCCTTGGCCTGCCTGCTGGTCTTGATGGCCTGCTTCTTGGACTTGCCGGACTTGGATGCGGGTTTCTTCTTCGTGTCTGCCATCGAAATCCCCCCTGTACGGACGAGATGCACCGGATTGGTGCACCAAGCCCCTTAATACCCATCTAACGAGAAAACCGACATACCACCTATCTGGTCGCAGTGGGCTGCCGCACCGCACGGTCGCCGGCGGCCTCCGACCACCAGACCCCCTCGCCGTGCGACAGCCCGGGCAGCCGCAGCTCGACCTCGTGCACCGCCGCCGCCGGGATCTCGCCCGCCAGCACCCAGGTGTCGTCCCGCCGCCGCGTGTCCCGCAGCTCGGCGCCGGCTCCGGCCAGGCTCGCGGTGACCGCGCCGAACGTCTCCAGCGGCACCTCCGCCTCGAAGCGATGGCACGGCTCGTACACGATCGTGCCCGCCCGGCGCAGCGCCCGCGCCAGCACGACGGGCGTGCGCCCGCGGAAGTCGGCCGCCACGGATTCGGGCGCGGAGTAGCCGGTCCTGGTCAGCGTCACCACGACGTCGGTGACCGGCCAGCCGTGCGGCCCCTCGCGCAGCGCCAGGTGCACGCTGTCCTCGATCGCCCGGTGGAAGGCCGGCGGCAGCGACCCCAGATCGACCTCCCGCCGGTAGTCCACGCCCGAGCCCGGCGGGGCCGGGTCGACGCGCAGGCCGACGGTGGCCATGAAGGTGTTGCGGCCGTGGCGCTGGATCTCCTCGACCGCCTCGCCGGTGCCCGCCGGGCGCTCGAAGTAGACGGGCCGGCTGGGCTCGAAGTCCGCCTCGACGTCGAAGTCCCTGGCCAGGGTCTCGCCGATGACCTCCTTCTGCACCTCGCCGTAGAGCAGGACCGAGGTGTCGCCGCCGGCCAGCGTACGGGTGCCGATCAGCGGGTCCTGCTCGGCGAGCGCGAGCAGGGCGGCGTGCAGGCGGGGCTCCTGGCCCGGGACGCGGGGGCGTACGACGGTCTCCAGGCCGGGCGGGGTGAAGTGGGCCTGCCCGGCCGGGCCCGGCCCGCCCAGGTGGTCGCCGACCCGGATCTCGGGCACGCCCCACACCCTGACGATGTCCCCGGTGACGGCCTCCCGCTGCGCTGGGGCGCCGGCGACGGACAGGGCGGTCAGGCGCCCGTCGTACGTGGCGTTCTGCCCGCGGTGGAACACGACCGTCTCCCGTACCCGCAACACCCCGGCACGAAGGCGCAGGTACGCCACCTTCTCCCCGGACGGGCCCCGCTCGATCGCGAACACGGCCCCCCGCGCCGGCTCGTCCGGGAGCGCGGACCGCGACACGGCGGGCAACAACGTGCCGATCCCGTCGAGCAACTCGGGAACGCCCTGCCCGGTGATCGCCGAGCCGAACAGCACCGGATAGGTCACGCCGTCGCCGCACTGCCGGGCCAGCGCCGCGCGTACCAGGTCCGCGCTCGGTGTCCCGCCCTCGACGAGCAGCTCCAGCAGCCCGTCGTCCCGCTCGGCCAGAATTTCGGCCGCCTCCTGCGTGGAGCCGACGGGACGGGTGACGGCCGCCCGGCCGCCGATGCCGGTCACGGTGTTGACCGGGACGCAGGACGGGGCGAGCCGCCGCCGGATGTCGGCGAGCAGCTCGCGCTCCCGGGCCCCGGCCCGGTCGATCTTGTTGACGAAGATGAGCGTCGGCAGGCGCAGCCTGCGCAGGGTCTTCATCAGGACCCGGGTGTGCGGTTGCACGCCCTCGACCGCCGACAGCACCAGCACGGCGCCGTCGAGCACGCCGAGCGCGCGCTCGACCTCGGCCACGAAGTCGGCGTGCCCCGGAGTGTCCACCAGGTTGACCCGCAGGTCACCCAGGGTGAAGGAGGCCACGGCGGTGCGGATGGTGATGCCGCGGCGGCGCTCGATCTCGCCGCTGTCGGTCTGGGTGCTGCCTTCGTCGACGCTGCCGAGCCGGTCGATCACGCCGGTCTCGAACAGCAGCCGCTCAGTGAGGCTGGTCTTGCCCGCGTCCACGTGCGCGAGGATGCCGATGTTCAGGATGTGCATGCTGGAGGAGCCCTCGAGAAACTCTTGTGCCAATGGGGCGCTGGGAGATTCCGAGGCGGCGCCGCATCTCAAGCTCCTGATCGTCGACGGGCTACAGCCCGGCCATCCTGCCACCGCCCACCAGCTGCGGGCCAGCCATTTATCGCCAGGCCCCGCGAAGCGCGCCGTCGGGACGTGGAGCCCCGGAACGCACGGTGGGGAGCCGGCCGGCAGCGGCTCCAGGGGTGGGAGGGGTGGTGGCCGCCCTGGGTCGCGGGATGGTGGCCCCTGCGGGGCGCGGGCGGTTACAGCAGGCGGAGTTGCTCGGGCTCGGCCGGGGCGGTGGGGCGGCGGGGTGGGAGGCGGCGGGCCATGGCCGGGGTGGCGCGGCCGACCCCGTGGCGTTCGGCGAGCTCCTTGACCAGGCCCGTCACCCGCTGCTGGTAGGACTTCGGCGCGTAGGCGCCCCGCCCGTACAGCTCCAGGTAGCGCGGCACCAGGCGCG
>NZ_JBQQCB010000176.1:0-17996 GCF_052246675.1 Nonomuraea sp. KM90
CCCAGAACATCGTCCCCCACACCTACATCGGCACCGCAACCGCCGGGTCCATACCCACCAAACAGATCGTCGGCGCGTTCAGCCTCGCCGTCGGCCGGTTCTTGCTCGCCCACCACCTGGCCGGCGTGGCGACGGCCGCGTGCGTCGCCCGGGGGGTCGGCGTCACCCTGGGCTGGGTCGGGAGCGTGGGCGGGCTGCTGGCCCTGGTCGCGATCGTCCTGATGCCGGACCTGCGCGTCGCCGGTCCCGGGCCGGCCGCGGGGAAGCCGACGGCCGCCGCCGCGCAGGGGTGATCCAGGTGCGGGCCGTACGGAACCGCCGGGCCGGGGGTGATCCGGGTCCGGGGCGTACGGAACCGGCGGGGCCGGGCTCAGCCTCGGTCCCAGATCCGCCCCGTGGCCCAGGCGTACTCCCAGGCCTGGATGTCCGGCGGCTCGATGCCGAAGCCCGTCAGGATGGCGCAGACCTGCTCGCGATGGTGGTTGGCATGATTGAGGGCCTGGGCCAGGAAGATGCCGGCGCGGACCGCACGCGTTCCCTCGTCGACGACGACCACGCCCTCCACGTCGATCGGCTTGGCCAGCACCTCCTCCCAGACCCGCTCGACCTCCGACGCCCGGGCCGACAGGAGCGGCAGATCGGCCTGCTCCTCGCCGTCCACCCAGGAAAGCTCGATTCCGGCCAGGCGCTGCGCGTAACTTCCGTCCGCGTCGACGATGTGCTGAAGAGTCGCCAGGATGCCGCCGAAAGTGCCGACCCCGCGCACCTCCAGTCGCTCCGCGGAGAAACCCTGATCCCGGCAGAACTCGATGAGCCTCTTCGTCGCCCAGTTGTTGTGACGGATCGCATCGAGCAGGATCTCATTCATGGCCTTTTCCTCCGTCTGGACGCGTAGTCATGATCCTGCGTGGGCACCACTGCCGACGCAACGCATTTACCGCCAGGCGCCTTCACAACGAGATCGAGGAGCGACGAAATGACTATCTGGAGTGGTGAACAGGCACGCGCGTTACGGCCCTGGCTGATCCTTTCGCTCGGCCTGGCCGGCCTGTCGACGATCGTCCTGTTCGCCACCCCGATATACGCGTCGCTGAACGAGGAGGGCGAGAGCTCGGAATATGCCGCCGGCGTCGTCGGCATGCGGGCGCTCTACTTCCTGCTCCCCGTGCTGATCGCGGCGATTCCCCTGGCCTTCGGCCGGATTCTGCCCCGGACGACGTCGATCGCCGCGGCAATGGCCCTGTTCGCCTGGTGCTTCGTCTCGCTGGCGTCCGTAGGGATGTTCTTCCTGCCGTCGGCCGCGTGCATGCTCGTGGCGGCGATTCTCGCGGTCCGGTAGTCCGTCCCGCAGGGGTCACCTGCCCGAGCGGCGCAGGTCGCGGTGGGCGGCGAGCAGGACGAGCGGCGGGAGCGCCAGCGCGGCCGGCCAGCCCCGGTGGACGGCGTCCCAGGTCTTCTCGCGGGCAATGCCGGCCACGGCGACAGGTCACCGGTAAGGAACAGCGAGCCCGCCGGCAGCACGCCCAGCAACGCGCTCGCGGCCAGCGCGGTCTGCCGCCCGCCGACGCGCCGTACCGCGGCTGCCGCCCCGGCGAGTCCCGCCAGCACGCACACCGCGGCCTCCAGCGCGGTGTCGGCCAGCGGCAGCGAAGCCGACGCTCAGCGCGAGGGAGGGCAGCAGCCATCCGGCGCCGCGTCCGGGCGGGCCCGGCAGCCACGGGCTCGCGGCGGCGGTCAGGACGACGGCGGTGGCCAGCACCGCGCCCGCCCGCAGGAGCAGCAGCCGCGGCCCGGCCATCGGGGTGGCGGCCTGCGTCTCGTGGACGGGATCGACGTGCCGCCCGTACGCCGGCGCGATCCCGGCCAGCGGCAGCACCGGCGCCGCGACCAGGAACGCGAGCAGGTACGACGCCCCGACGTCCCGCGTCGCCTGCCCCACCGCCACCGCGCAGGCCAGCACCACCACGACCGCCACCACCCAGGCCCGGCTGAGCGCCGGCGTGGCGACCAGCAGCCGCGCCAGGTGCCCGGGAACTCCGGCCCGGCTCAGCAGCCGCTCGACCGGCCCCGGGCGCGGCCGGTCCACCTCCTCCTCCAGCCGCTCCCAGCCCGCCGCCGGCCACTCCTCCTCGTACGGCACCGCCGCCCGGCACCGCGCGCACCGGGTGAGGTGCGCCTCGACGGACATGACCACGGCCGGTTCGAGCCGCCCGGTGCGGTAACGGTCCATGAGGTCGCCGGGCACGTGCCTGTCCTCGCGGTTCATGCCAGGTCCTCCCTGAGCCGGGCCTTGGCCCGCATGACGCGGGTCTTGACGGTGCCCTCCGGCACGCCGAGCAGGCGCGCGGCCTCCCTGGTGGTCAGCCCGTCCAGGACGGTGGCCTGCAGCGCCGCGCGCAGGTCGGGCGAAAGGCGGGCGAGCGCCGTGCCGAGGTCGCCGTGCTCCACGCCGAGCAGCACGACGTCCTCCCCGGACGCGGCGGGCCCTCGCTCCTCGTCCGGGGCGCGGCCGTCGCCGATCCACCGGTGGCCGGGACCGCCCAGCACCGACACCAGCCGGCGGATGGCGATGGTCCAGATCCACGCGGCGACCTCGCCCTGGCCGCCTGGTAGCGCTTGGCGTCGCGCCAGACGGCGAGGAAGGTGTCCTGGATGGCGTCGTTTACCGCGTCCGGTCGGCGCAGCGGCGGGCCAGGCGGGCCCGCAGCCACGGCGCGTGCCGGCGGTGCAGGATTCGCAGCGCCTCCACCTTGCCGGCCGCGACGGCGGCGACGAGTTCGGCGTCGTCGCTGTCGGGACCGAACGAGGGCGCGTCCCGGTTTCTGGTGAAAAGGCGGTGCACATCAGGTCTATCGCCGGACCGGCCGCTTTCGGTTTCCTCACTCCGCGATCTCGTGCCGGGCATCTCGCCGGGAGTGCTAGGCTGCTGGACGTTTGGCGTTGGAGTTCCGGATGAGAGGGAGGTGAGGTTCGATGACCGCGGTGAAGACCGCTGCCGTGTGCAGCGCCCGGACATTCCTCACGTCCCGGGCCCCGGTCTGACCCACTTCTTCCCCTCGCCGCAGCCGCTGTCCGGCTGACGAGGCGGGGGTGATGCCTGCGTCTCGTCGGGGCCCCTTCCCGCAAGGTGTCTCACGTTGCCCAACCTCTTCACGGATCCGTCCGACGCCGGCCTGTCCCGGTACGGATGGACGACCTCACTCGACCACGCCTTCGCCGCGCACCGCGAGGCCGGCCTCGTACCGGCCCGGATCGCCCGGGTGGACCGCGGTCTGTGCGACGCGGTCACCGGGTCCGGCCCGGTCCGGGCCGACCTCACGGCCCTGCACTCGCCCGACCCGCTGCTGGCGCCCTGCACCGGCGACTGGGCCGCGCTGCGCCCCGGCCGCGAGCCACGCCTGCTGGCCCTGCTGCCCCGGCACAGCGCGATCGTGCGATCGTCGGCGTCACGCACCTCCCACGGGCAGGTGCTGGCCGCCAACGTCGACACCGTCGCCATCGCCGTCTCCCTGGCCGCCCCGCTGGACGCGGCCCGGCTGGAGCGGCTGCTCGCCCTGGCATGGGACAGCGGCGCCAGGCCGCTGATCGTCCTGACCAAGGCCGACCTGGCCACCGACCCCGACGCCGCGCACGCCGAGGCGAGCGCGCTCGCGCCGGGCGTGGACGTCCTGGTCACCAGCGCCACCACCGGCCAGAACATCGACGTGCTGACCGCCCTGCTGGGCGGCACCACGGTCCTGCTCGGAACCTCCGGCGCCGGCAAGTCCAGCCTCGGCAACGCGCTGCTCGGCGACGAACTGCTGGCCACCGGCGAGGTACGCGCGCACGACGGCAAGGGCCGCCACACCACCGTCCGCCGCGAGCTGGTCCCCCTTCCCGGCGGGGGCGTCCTCATCGACACGCCGGGCCTGCGCGCGGTCAGCCGCCACGACGCCGCCGAGGGCCTGGAGCAGGTCTTCGCCGAGATCGAACGCCTCGCCCTGGACTGCCGCTTCGGCGACTGCGCCCACGGCACCGAACCGGGGTGCGCCGTCCGCGCGGCCATCCGGGCGGGCGAGCTGACCGAGCGCCGCCTGGACAGCTACCGCAAGCTGCAACGCGAGAACGCGTGGGCGGCCTCGCGCACCGACGCGCGGCTGCGCGGCGACCGCGTCAACCGGCAGAAGGCCATCACCAGCCATCTGCGCGCCACCTACAGGTTCCGGGACCGGCAGTCGTGACCGGCCACCTCCCACAGAAACGGACTTCACCGATGACCACGTCCTGGATCACCCGCCCCGAGACCGCCGCCGACCTCACCGGGATCCGCGAGGTCAACCTGGCCGCCTTCCCCACCTCCCACGAGGCCGACCTGGTCGAGGCCCTGCGCGCCGACGAGCAGGCGTGGATCCCCGGCCTGTCCTGGGTCAGCGAGGCACCCGACGGCTCCGTCGCCGGATTCGCGCTGCTGACCCGCTGCCACGTCGACGGCTCCCCGGCGCTCACCCTGGGCCCGTGCGCCGTACTTCCCGGGCACCAGCGGCGCGGCGCCGGCTCGGCCGCCATCCGCGCCGCCCTCGACGCCGCCCGGCAGCAGGGGGAGAACCTCGTGCTCGTGCTCGGCCACGCCGAGTACTACCCCCGCTTCGGCTTCGTCCCGGCCTCGCGCCACGCCATCCGGCCGCCCTTCGACGTCGAGGACAAGTACATGATGGCGCTCGTCTTCGACCCGGCCCGGCCCGTGCCGTCCGGCACCATCCGCTACCCGGCCGCGTTCGGCGTCTGACCCGGCCGCTCCTGGGCCGCTCCTGGGCCGCTCCTGGCCCGCCGCTCCGCTCAGGGGCGGCGGGCCCAGGAGCCGGCGACGTCGGCCGGCTCGCCGAGCGCGGCCTTGACACGCTCCCGCGCACGCTCACGTCGTGATCGCCTTGGACTCCATGTCGGCGATCGTCCACTCCTCCACCTCGTCGAGGTGGACGGCGGCGGCCCGCTGGGCGCCGTCGGCGTCGCGGGCGGCCATGGCGTCGAGGATCTCCAGGTGGCGCCGGGTGGAGCCGGCGATGCGGTGCGGGCCGGTGGCGCCCAGCACGCGCAGCCACTGCACGAACGGCTCGGTGGAGGAGCGGGCCTTGATCAGGCGCGCGTTGCCGGTCGCGGCCACGATCTCGTTGTGCAGACGGCTGTCGCTGGCGAAGAACGGCTCATAGTCGCCCCGCTCGGCCTGGCGCAGCGCCTCGACCGCCTCGCCGCGCAGGTCGGCGATCCGCTCCAGCGACATCGAGGCGGCCGCGATCCCGGTCGCGACCCACTCGATGCCCTTGCGGAGCTGGCAGACCTCGCGCACGTCGGTGACGCCCGGCCGGGCCACGAAGGTGCCCGAGCGGGGGCGGGTCACGATGAGCTGGTCGTGCTCGAGACGGGCCAGCGCCTCGCGCACGGGGGTGCGCGAGACGCCGAACTCCGTCGCGACCGCCTGCGGATCGAGCCGGACCCCTGGCGCGTACGTCCCACCGGTGATCCGGTCGCACAGGATCCGGTAGAGCTGGTCCGCGATCGAATCCACGACCAGCGACGAGCCCTTCGACAGAGGCGGCACTATGTCTCCCCTTCGGCGGATGTGTACGGCTAAGCGATCAGATTAGCCGCGCGCAGCGCCGTGGCGATGCGCGCGCGTTCGGCGGGACTCGCGGGCGCGAAGGGCTTGCGCGGCCGCCCGCCGTCGCGTCCCCTGCAGCTGGAGGGCGGCCTTGAGCGTGGCCGGCAGGTTGGGGCCGTCGATGGCCCGCCACGCGGTGAGGATCCGCTCGTGCAGCTCGACCGCGACCCGGAGACGGGCTGGGCGGCCGGGACCGCCGCCGGGCCGGCCGCCATCCAGCGGGTGGGGGAGGCCGAGGTCGGCGACCGTACGCTGGTGGACGCCCTGTCTCCCGCGGTGGCCGAGCTGGAACGCGGCGCCGGCTTCGCGGCGGCGGCACGGGCCGCCTCCGAGGGGGCGCGCGGCACGGCCGACCTCCGCGCCCGCCGCGGCCGCGCCGGCTACGTCGGGGACCTGGCCTGCGGCCTGCCCGACCCCGGCGCGATGGGGCGTGGCACTCCTGTTCCGGGCCCTGGCCTCGGTGCAGAACCCCGAGGGAGGCACCTCCCGGGGACGCGCTGAGCAGCCGGGTTGCTCCGCGCAGTCCCCCGGGAGCCGTACCGGATCCGAACGCGCCGGACGCGGACCCCTGGTGAGGTCGGAGCCGTGACCGCCTTCGCCGGTTCCGGGGCGCTGAGGGAGCGAGGTGGCCGGTGGGGCGCGCCCGGCAGGTGGCGGCGGGCCATCGTGGGTGGGGCGGGGGAGCGTGGGGTCAGGGCTCCGCGTGCCGGTCGATGCCGAGCGTGGCGATGAGGTCTTCGTGGAGCTCGAACCAGACACGATGGCAGGAGTCGACGTCGGTGCGGTCGACCCAGGCGCCCTCCCCGGCTCGGGCGCGCGCCAGGGCTGTGGTGAAGCGGGTGTCGTATCCGCGGAACCGGGTCAGGACGTTCCCGAGCCGCTCTGCGAGTGGCGTGAGCTCGCGGTCGATGGCGGCGAGCTCGTCGAGGATCCGGGCGTCCCACGCGGGATCGGAGTGGTCGTTGACGGCGAGCCGATCCCCGGCGGTGGGCCGGAGCTGCCAGTCGGTGCAGGCGCGGAGCAGGAGGGCGTTGAGCGGGAGGAACTCGCGGTAGATGCCACGGACCTCCTCGGCACCGCCGACGCGGGCGAGCTCGGCCGCCAGCCGGCGCTCGTTCTCGGCCCGGCCCGATTCGGTCAGTGACCAGCCTCCGGTGCCGGCGAAGGCGGTGTGCTCGACCCAGCCGCGCGCCTGGCCGTCGCGCAGCGCCTGTTTCGTCTTGGTCTCGTCGAGCCCGTACCGATGAGCGATCGCCGGGGTGTCCGCGTACCCGGAGATGCGCACGGCGTGCAGGACCAGGAGGCCGGAGGAGGATTCCCGCGTCACGAGCCGGCGTCCTGCCGTGCTGCCAGGCGGTGGTAGTGCTGCTGGCACGCCTGCGGGGAGTTGAACCCCATCGCGTGCGCCATCTGCGCCCAGGTGAGCCCTGCGCTCCGGGCCGTGAACAGCAGGCCGGATTCGAGTCCTTCGACCTCGGCGCGGGCGGCGGGCAGGAGGGCGAGCGCGCGCAAGATGTCCTCCGGGGCCAGGTCGGCGTGGCGCCAGACGGCGAACTGCACGAGGTCGACCGCTGATGGCGGGACGGGCGGGGGCCGCCACGGGCGGGCTTCGAGCGCGTCCGCGCCCAGGGTCAGGAGGTGCTCGCGCGCGTCCTGCTCACGTTGGGCCTGGACGTGGTCGGCGTGCACGTGGTCGATGTCCGGGTTGCGTGCCATGCGACTCATGATGCACAATCAACAAATTGTTGTCAACAAACTATTGAAAGGCGGGAGCGGGTGATCGTACCCTTGGCGCAGGCTGCCGCCGACACGTGCGGGGGCAAGGCCGGCGCGCTCGGCGCGTTGCTCCGCGCGGGTCTGCCGGTGCCCGACGGCTTCGTCGTCCCGTTCGCCGCTCACCTCGCCGCGGTCCGCGACCTGGACCTCGGGCGGTTCGCCGGCGAGCCGGACGATCCTGAGGCGACGCGGCAGGCGATCGAGGCCCTCCCGGTCCACGCCGCCCTGCTCGGCGCGCTGGAACGCGCACTCCGCGAGCTCGGCGATCCGCCCGTGGCGGTGAGGTCGTCGGCGGCGGACGAGGACACCGGCCAGGCATCGGCGGCCGGTCAGCACGAGAGCTTCCTCGCCGTGCACGGGTCCGGCGAGGTCGCCGAGGCCGTACGTGCCTGCTGGGCCTCGCTGTTCTCCCCCCGTGCCGTCGGCTACCGTGGCGCCTCCGGCCGCGACGGGCGGCCGTTCGGCGATCTCGCGATGGCCGTCATCGTCCAGCGCCATCTGGACGCCGAGGCGTCCGGGGTCATGTTCACCCCCGCGGACCCGAACGGCGCGACCGAGATCGAGGCGTCCTGGGGCCTCGGCCCCAGCATCGTCGGGGGCACGGTCACCCCTGACGCCTACCGGGTCGCCGAGGACGGGTCGGTCACACGCACCATCGCCGACAAACGGACCCGCCTTGACCGGCGCGGCAGGCGACTCGTCACGCGCGACGTGTCCACCCTCGCCCGGCGCCGGCCGACGATCGACGACGCGACCGCCACGCAGCTCGCCAAGCTGGGTGAAGAGATCGCCGCCGTGTTCGGTGGACCGCAGGACATCGAGTGGGCGATCGCCGACGGCCGTACCTGGGTCCTGCAAGCACGGCCGGTCACCGCCGCGCTCCCGCCGCCGGCATCGCCCGTCGGCGTCCCGGGCAGCTCGGCCGCCGCCCTCACCGGAACGCCGGGCAGCCGCGGGAGCGTGACCGGCACCGCGAGGATCGTCCGCGGTCCCGGCGACTTCGCGCGCGTGCGCCCGGGCGACATCCTGGTGTGCCCCTTCACCGATCCCGCCTGGACGCCGCTGCTGCGCATCGCCGCCGGTGTCGTCACCGAAACCGGAGGCGTGCTCTCCCACGCCGCGATCGTCGCCCGGGAGCACGCCATCCCCGCCGTCCTCGGTGTCCCGAATGCGACGGACCGGCTCCACGACGGCACCGTCATCACCGTCGACGGCACCACCGGCACCGTCACGGCGGCGAACGCGTGACCGACCGCACCGCCGCCTCGGTCGCGTCAGGCCAGGCGCCGACCCCACACCCACGGATCGAAAGGAGAGGGGAAGCGGACCCGCCCGGGCGCCGCGTCCCTCGCTGCTCATGGCAACTCGACACCTCTACCTGGCACGCCACGGCGCGGCCGACGCGTTCGGGGAACTCACCGACATCGGCCACCGGCAGGCGAGCCTGCTGGGCGAACGGCTCGCCGGCGTGCCGGTCGACGCCGTGTGGCACTCTCCGCTGCCCCGCGCCGTGGCCAGCGCCCACGAACTCGCCCGGCATCTGCCGGACGTGCCCGTGATGGAGGCCGCCGAACTCGTCGACCACGTGCCGTACGTCCCCGGTGCGGCCGAGACACCCCCGTCCTGGGCCGGCTTCTTCGACGGCTACGACGCCGCCGAGGCGGCCTCGGGCCAGAGGCTTGCCGAGGCCCTGGTCACCCGGTTCGCCAGGGTCCCGGACCGGACCTCGAACGGGACCCCGCCCGACACGCACGAGATCCTGGTGACGCACGCCTACCCGATCGCGTGGCTGGTGCGGCACGCGCTGGACGCGCCGCCGTCCCGGTGGCTCGGGCTGAACAGCGCCAACACCGCGCTGACGGTCATCGAGTACCGCAACGGCCTGCCGCCCACGATCGTGATGTTCAACGACATGAGCCACCTCCCGCCCGGCCTGCGCTGGACCGGGTTCCCGGCAGTCATGAGGCCGTGAGGTGGCATCGCCGGGTCGTGACAAGGACTTCGCCTGGTCAGGCCGGATGTTCGACCGCGTACGTGGACTGCACGACCCCGGCCCCGAACACCTTGGTCGACAGATGGGTGAGCGGGACATCCCGGCCGGCCGGGCCGAACAGCGGCAGCCCCGTGCCGATCAGCACCGGCACCGTGGTGAGCGTGATCTCGTCGATCAGTCCCGCGCGCAGGAAGGTGCGGATGACCTGCCCGCCGTCGACGTACACGCTCTTGGTCCCGCGTTCGGCCAGCCCGCGCACGAGCGTGTCGAGGTCGCGGTAGACGGTGACGCGCGGGTCGGCGCCGGCCTCCAGGGTGGTGCTCAGGACGGCGGTGTGCCGGCCCTCGTGCGGCCACGGGTCGTAGGTGAGACCCGGCTCGTACGTGCCGCGCCCCATGACGACGGCGTCGATGCCGCTGATGAACTCGTCGTAGCCCAGGTCGTCCCCGGCGGCCTCGCCCCTGCTGGTCAGCCAGCCGAGGTCGCCGTCCTCGCGGGCGATGAACCCGTCCAGGCTGATGCCGATGAACACCGCTGACTTGAACGGCCGGTCTGCGTACATGCGCACTCCCCATTTATAAATGAGTCTTCGTTTACAAACGTAGCGAGACCCGCCCGGGTTTGTAAACCGGCGTTCAAGAACGCGGGGAGCGGTGCGTGGATTCTGTCGGCGGCGGTGTCCATGATGGGGGCCATGGCCTCATGGCAAGAGTTCGATCGGCAGGCGCCGGAGCTGGCCCGGGTCGCGCGGCGGCTGATGGACGCCTACAGGCACAAGGTCCTGGCGACCTTGCGCAAGGACGGCTCGCCGCGGGTGAGCGGGGTCGAGACGAGCTTCAAGGACGGCGAGCTGTGGACCGGGTCGATGTCGCAGGCGGTCAAGGCGGCCGACCTGCTGCGGGATCCGCGGATGGCGATCCACGTGACCTCCCGCGCTCCCGAAGGGGAGGATCCGTCCACCTGGGAGGGCGACCTGAAGCTGGCCGGGCGGGCGGTGGAGATCACCGATGCGGCGGTGCTGGCGTCGTACGGGATGCCCGGTCCGGGCTCGCACCTGTTCCGGATCGAGCTGACCGAGGTGGCGTGGACCAGGGTGGAGGGCGACGAGATCGTCATCGACGGCTGGCGCGAGGGGGTGGGGGTGCGGCAGTTCCGCCGCAAGTGATCTACAACGTAAAGGCGCCCGCCGACGGTCGCGGGTCGCCGTTCGGGACAGCCTGGGACGAGGAGGCGGGTGTCGTCCGCCTGCTCGACCGGCCTGGAAGCGACCGGCCCGGAAGCGACCGGGCCAGCGCGGGGTCAGTGGACGGAGAAGCCGCCGTCGACGAAGAGCATCTGGCCGGTGACGAACGCGGAGGCGTCGCCTGCCAGGAACACGGCGGCGCCCGCGAAGTCCTGCGGGAGGCCGTTGCGGCCGATCATGTGGCGGGCGGCGAGGGCTTCGACGCGGCCGGGGATGGCCTTGGTGGGCTCGGTGAGCGGAGTCAGCACGAAGCCGGGGATGATCGTGTTGACGCACACGCCGTCGGCCGACCAGGCCTCGGCCTGGGAGCGGGTCAGGCCGGCGAGGGCGGCCTTGGCGGCACCGTAGACGCCGCTGTTGCCGAAGGCGCTGATGGACTGCTGGGAGCCGATGTTGATGATGCGTCCCCAGCCGCGACCGGCCATCTTCGGCCCGTGGTGCTGGCCGAGCAGGTAGGGGGCGGTGAGGTTGACGGCGAGGGTGCGTTCGTAGTCGTCGGGGGTGAGGTCGGCCATTGGCTTGCGGATGTTGTTGCCGGCGTCGTTGACCAGGATGTCGATGTCGCCGGTGGTGTCGCAGACGCGCTGGACGTCGTCGCGGTCACCGAGGTCGGCGCTGATCCAGGAGGCGGTGACGCCGTGCCCGCGCAGCCGGGTGGCGGCCTGCTCCAGCTCGGCCGGCCGGCGGGCGACCAGCACGACCTCGGCCCCGGCGCGCCCGACGGCCTCGGCGATGGCGTACCCGATTCCGGAGCTGCCGCCGGTCACCAGCGCGCGCCGGCCGTGGAGGGAGAACAGCTCCCGCAGATAGTCCGACATGGACGGTCAAGCTAGCAGCCGCGCTGACACCCAGGGGCCTGGGGTTCGGTTCCGGGCAGGTTGGCGCGCCGGCACGGGTGGTCACGGCGCGGAGGGTGCGGGAGGCGGGCCGGTCCTGTGGCAGCTGACCTGGCCGCATGAGGGGAGGGTTTGCGCGCGGGCGGGCGCGGGGATAGGCTCGAACACTGCAAATCGACAGCCGGGCCTTCACAAGACTCCCGATAGGAGTATACCACGGAATGACTAACCGTCAAGATGGTCTCGCGCAAGCCCTTGACAGCGAGCAGCGTGCTGTGACCTGGCTCTACGGCAGGCTCGACGTCGCCAGGGAGCGGGCGCGGGAGACGCTGCGTACGGTCTACGCCAGGGGCGGGTCCTCGGGAACGACGCGGCAGGCGATGGTCGAGCGCGAGGTGCTGGCCTCGGAGCAGGCGCGGCGGCTGGCGCAGCTCAACGCGGTCGAGCGGGGCCTGTGTTTCGGCCGGATCGACGACGCCTCGGGGGAGGGCACCTACATCGGCCGGATCGGGCTGCGTGACGAGGGGCACGAGTCGGTGCTGATCGACTGGCGGGCGCCGGCGGCGCGGCCGTTCTACGTGGCCACGGCCACCGATCCGGGTGGCCTGGTGCGGCGCCGGCATCTGCATCTGAAGGACCGTCAGGTGGTGGGCATAGACGACGAGGTGTTCGACCTGGAGGGGATGAGCGAGGGGGACCGGCGCACGCTGGTGGGCGAGGCGGCGCTGCTGGCGGCGTTGCGGCGGGGCCGTACGGGGCGGATGGGCGACGTGGTGGCCACCATCCAGACCGAGCAGGACCGGGTGATCCGCTCCTCGCTGCAGGGGGCGCTGGTGGTGCAGGGCGGGCCGGGCACCGGCAAGACGGTGGCGGCGCTGCACCGGGCGGCGTACCTGCTCTACACTCACCGCGACACGCTCGAGCGGCGCGGGGTGCTGGTGGTGGGCCCCAACCCGATGTTCCTGCGGTACATCGGGCAGGTGCTGCCGGCGCTGGGTGAGACGCAGGTGGTGATGACCACGGTCGGTGAGATGTTCCCGGGGGTGCGGGCGGTCGCGGCCGACCGGCCGGCGACGGCGGTGGTCAAGGGCGACGTGCGGATGGCCGAGGTGGTGGCCGGGGCGCTGGCGCTGCGCCAGCGGGTGCCGGAGGGCGAGCTGGTGGTGGAGCTGGACGGGCTGCGGCTGCGGGTGCCGCACGAGACGTGCGCGCGGCTGCGCGAGCGGGCGCGGGCGGTGCGGCTGCCGCACAACATGGCCCGCAAGCTGTACGTCACCGAGATGCTCAAGGAGCTGGCCAGGGCGGAGGCGCGGGCGCTGGAGGAGTCGCTGCACATCGAGGAGCTGGACGTCGACGAGCCGGAGCTGACCGAGCCGCTCGATCTGGAGGGCGATCTGGACGAGCTGGACCTGGAGCTGGCCTCGGGCCGGTTGTGGGGCGAGCCGGAGGTACGGCGGGCGGTGGACGGGCTGTGGCCGGAGCTGACGCCGCAGCGGCTGGTGTCGGAGCTGCTGTCCTCGCCGGAGACGTTGTGGTCGGTGGCGCCGCCGGGGCTGGACTGGCAGGAGCTGGTGCGCCCGGCCGGCGCCGAGTGGACGGACGGGGACGTGCCGCTGCTGGACGAGGCGGCCGAGCTGCTGGGTGAGGACGACTCCGCGCGGCGGGTGCGGGCCAGGCTGTCCGGGGAGGAGCAGGCCGAGCAGGAGTTGTACGCGCGGGAGGTGCTGGTGACGACGGGCGTGGCCGAGGCGGGCGTCTTCGACCGGGCCGACGTGCTGGCCGAGCGGCATGCCGACGACGGCGTGGGCCTGACCACGGCCGACCGGGCGGTGGCGGATCGTACGTGGGCCTATGGTCACGTGATCGTGGACGAGGCGCAGGAGTGTTGTCGCCGATGGCCTGGCGGATGATCATGCGGCGCGTGCCGGCCAAGTCGCTGACCGTGGTGGGCGACCTGGCGCAGACGGGGTCGGCGGCGGGCGCGCGTACGTGGGGCGAGGTGCTCGACCCGCATCTGGAGGGCCGCTGGCGGGTGGAGCGGCTGCTGGTCAACTACCGCACGCCGGTGGAGATCATGCGGGTGGCGGCGGACGTGCTGCGCGCGTACTCGCCGGGTCAGGAGCCGCCGGAGTCGGTGCGTGAGGGCGAGGCGGAGCCGCGGGCGGTGCGCCTGCCGGTGTCCGGGCTGCCGGAGCTGGTGGAGCGGGAGCTGGCGGCCGTCGCCGGCGGGAGCGGTGAGGGGCGGGTGGGCGTGGTGACGCCGGACGCCCGGCACGCGGAGGTGGCGCGGCTGTTCCCGCGGGGGGACCTGGACGCGCCGGTGGTGGTGCTGACGGTGGGGCAGGCCAAGGGGCTGGAGTTCGACGCGGTCGTAGTGGTGGATCCGGCGGGCATCCTGGAGCAGTCGCCGATGGGCGGCCAGGATCTGTACGTGGCGGTGACGCGGGCGACGCGGCGGCTGACGGTGGTGCACGAGGGCGAGCTGCCGCCGGTCCTGTCCCGCCTGGCCTAAGGAATCTACAATGTAAAGGCGGCGGGTCGGTGCAATCCTCCCGCCGCCCGCTTCGAAAACCCTCAGCCGCGGGAACCGGCGGGGTGGATCAGCCGTTGTCGTGGGAGAGCTTGTCG
The DNA here is from genome assembly GCF_052246675.1 of Nonomuraea sp. KM90. Taxonomy (NCBI): domain Bacteria; kingdom Bacillati; phylum Actinomycetota; class Actinomycetes; order Streptosporangiales; family Streptosporangiaceae; genus Nonomuraea; species Nonomuraea sp. KM90. Next base: position 14,112 of record NZ_JBQQCB010000176.1, read on the forward strand.
GCCACGGCGTGGATGGTGCGGGTGACGTGGTCGAGGGCGCGCAGGGTCTCGGTGTCGAGGTGGTCCATGATGCGCTGGTAGTGCTGCACGCCGGCGTTGTTGATCTCTTCGATGAGCGCGGTGCCCTTGGGGGTGAGCTCGACGCGGCGGACGCGGCGGTCGTGGGGGTCCTCGTGGCGGCTGACGAGGCCGTGGGCGACGAGGCGGTCGACGATGCCGGTGACGGTGCCGAGGCCGACTCCGAGGTTGTGGGCGAGGTCCTGTCCGGAGACGGAGCCGTTCATGGACAGGACCATGATGACCTTGAGCTGCCGCATGGTGAGGTTGGAGCTGAACAGGGGGGATTGGTGCTGGGCGAACAGCCGGGCCAGGCCCCGCTGGGTTTCGCCGATCCGGCGGATCAGTTCTTCGCGTTCGTTGCTCACGCTCACCTCTCGCTTCCTGAGAAGGTTATCAGGAAAGCTTCAGTCGTCTAAATATTCGTACAAGGCGAAGTGTTAGTCTGGGGCGAACTCTTGGAGGGGAGCCTATGACCGCATTCGCCCGGTTGAGCTTGGTCAACCGCAGCCTTGTGATCTTGCTGGCGGTCGTGCTCAGCGCGTTCGGCGCGTTCACGATCCCGCAGTTGAAACAGCAGTTGCTGCCGTCTTTGTCGTTCCCGGGCGCCTTCGTGGTCGCGCCGTATCCGGGTGCCTCGCCGGAGATCGTCGAGGATCAGGTCACGGCGCCGATCGAGGACTCCTTCCAGGGGCTGGCCGGGATGGAGCAGATGACCTCGACCTCGAAGGAGGGCCTGGCGCAGATCCAGGTGGCCTTCGAGTACGGCACCGACATCGAGTCCTCGCTGAACAAGATGCAGCAGGCCATCGCCAGGGTGCCCTTGCCCGACGGCGTGGATCCGCAGGTGGTGGCCGGCAACACTGACGACATCCCGGTGCTGGTGCTGGCGGTGGGCGACGGTGGCGACGAGCGGGCGATGGCCGACAAGCTGCGCCGGATCATGGTGCCGGAGCTGCAGGGCGTGGCGGGCGTACGCGAGGCGTCGATCACGGGCACCCGTGACGAGGTCGTGACGATCGAGCCGGACGCCAAGAAGATGGCGGCGGCGGGTGTGTCGGCGGCGCAGATCCCCGAGGTGCTCAAGGCGAACGGCACGCCGATCCCGGCGGGCTCGCTGACCTCCGACGGCAAGTCGCTGACGGTCCAGGTGGGCACGCGGGTCGACTCGGTCGAGAAGCTGAAGGACCTGTACCTGACGCCCGCCCAGCCGGCGGCGACCCCGCAGCAGTCCCAGCCGCAGCAGGCGCGCCCGCAGACCGGGCAGCCGGGGCAGGGGCAGTCCGCCCAGGCCCAGGCACAACAGGCGCAGGCTCAGGCGCAGCTGGTGCGGCCGAAGCCGCTCAAGCCGGTCAAGCTGGGCGAGGTCGCGGACATCACGCGCGGGCTGGCGGACTCGACGACGATCACCCGTACGGACGGCAAGACGAGCCTGGGCGTGTCGGTGACGATGACGCCCGACGGCAACGCGGTGACGATCTCGCACCAGATCCGGGAGAAGCTGCCGGAGCTGACCAAGGCGCTGGGCGACTCCTCGGACACGCAGGTGTCGGTGGTGTTCGACCAGGCGCCGTACGTGGAGCAGTCGATCGAGAGCCTGACCACCGAGGGCCTGCTGGGCCTGGCGTTCGCGGTGCTGGTGATCCTGGTGTTCCTGCTGTCGGTGCGCTCGACGCTGGTGACGGCGGTGTCGATCCCGCTGTCGGTGGTGATCGCGCTGATCGTGCTGTGGGCGGGTGACTACTCGCTCAACATGCTGACGCTGGGCGCGCTGACGATCGCGGTGGGCCGGGTCGTGGACGACTCGATCGTGGTGCTGGAGAACATCAAACGGCATCTGGCCTACGGTGAGGCGCGACTACAGGCGATCCTGACGGCGGTGCGCGAGGTGTCGGGCGCGGTGACGGCCTCGACGCTGACGACGGTGGCGGTGTTCGCGCCGATCGCGATGGTGGGCGGCATGGTGGGCGAGCTGTTCAGCCCGTTCGCCATCACGGTGACGGTGGCGCTGCTGGCCTCGCTGGTGGTGTCGCTGACGGTGGTGCCGGTGCTGGCGTACTGGTTCCTGAAGACGCCGGAGCTGACGCCGGAGCAGGCGCGCAAGCAGCGTGAGGAGGCCGAGGCCAAGGAGCTGCGCTCGCCGCTGCAGCGGGCCTATCTGCCGGTGCTGCGGTTCGCGACGCGGTTCAAGCTGGTGACGGTGCTGATCGGGGTGGCGGTGTTCGTCGGCACGATGGGCCTGGCCGGCGGGCTGCAGACGAACTTCCTGGACTCCTCGGGGCAGAACACGCTGTCGTTGTCGCAGCGGATGCCGGTGGGCACGGACCTGGCCACGACCGACAAGGCGGCCAAGCAGGTCGAGGGCGTGCTGTCGGGCATGGACGCGGTGGAGACCTACCAGGTGAACGTGGGCGGTGGCAACGCCATGCAGGGCGGTGCCGTCGGCGGCGGGGCGGACCGGGTCTCGTACTCGGTGACGTTGAAGGACGGCGCCGACACCGCCAGGGCCGAGCAGGAGCTGCGCGACGGGGTCGCGAAGCTGTCGGGGGTCGGGGAGGTCACGGTCGGCGGCGCCGGTGGTGGCGGGTTCGGCTCCGACACGATCGACGTGATCGTGCGCGCGCCCGACACCGAGACGCTGCGTACGGCGACCGACGCGGTCAAGACGGCGATGGGCGAGGTGTCCGGGCTGCGGGACCTGTCGTCGAACCTGGAGACGAGCGCGCCCCGGGTCGAGGTCGTGGTCGACCGGGAGGAGGCCGCGGAGCGGGGCCTGTCGGAGGCGCAGGTGGGCCAGGCGGTGGCGCAGGCGTTCCGCGGGGCGCCGCTGGGCCAGATCACGCTGGACGGCCGGGCGAGCGACCTGGTGCTGCGTGGCGCTGACGCGCCGGACGACATCAAGGCGATCGAGGACCTGAAGCTGCCCACGGCCGGCGGGCTGGTGAAGCTGTCGTCGGTGGCGGACGTGCGTGAGGTGGCCGGGCCGACGCAGGTGACCAGGATCGACGGCGAGCGGTCGGCGACGGTGTCGGCCAAGGCGGCCGACGCGGGTGACCTGGGTACGGTGACGCAGGCGCTGACGACGAAGCTGGACTCGGTGACGCTGGCCTCGGGCGCCTCCTACGAGATCGGTGGTGTGTCGGCGGACCAGGCCGACGCGTTCGCCGATCTGGGGCTGGCGATGCTGGCGGCGATCGCGATCGTGTTCCTGATCATGGTGGCGACGTTCCGCAGCTTCATCCAGCCGGTGATCCTGCTGGTGTCGGTGCCGTTCGCGGCGACGGGCGCGGTGGGGCTGCTGGTGGCCACGGACACGGCGCTGGGTGTGCCGGCGTTGATCGGCATGCTGATGCTGATCGGCATCGTGGTGACGAACGCGATCGTGCTGATCGACCTGATCAACCAGTACCGTGAGCAGGGCATGGGCGTGGTGGAGGCGGTGATCGAGGGTGGCCGGCGCAGGTTGCGGCCGATCCTGATGACCGCGGTGGCCACGATCTGCGCGCTGACGCCGATGGCGCTGGGGGTGACCGGGTCCGGCGGGTTCATCTCGCAGCCGCTGGCGATCGTGGTGATCGGTGGCCTGATCTCCTCGACGTTGCTGACGCTGGTGCTGGTGCCGACGCTGTACACGGTGGTGGAGCGGGCCAAGGAGCGGATGCGGCGCACGCCGGCCGCGCCGAAGCACGAGGCGAAGGTGCTGACGCCGGCCCAGTGACGCCGGCCCAGTGATGCCGGCCCAGTGACGCCGGCCCAGTGATGCCGGTGTGGTTTCCCGCGCCGACCCCTCATGCGGCGCGGGAGATCGCGGGCCCGGCCATACGGAAT
>NZ_JBQQCB010000177.1:0-17931 GCF_052246675.1 Nonomuraea sp. KM90
GACCAACCGGCAGGGGCACGGTCTTTCATCAGGACTCGACGTCCAGGACACCCGAGTGCTCACCTGCCGGCGGCCACCATCCACCACGGAGTCTGCCGGATGGCTTACTCCCAGGACTCATTAGGACACCCGCGGGCCCGTGGAACCCCGCCCACTCGGCGCGACAGCCGGGCCAGCGTGCTGACCACAGCACGCATTCCACCTCCAGCCGAACCGTTCAACCGACCACGCCGAGATCACGAAAGATCGAGGCTAGGGTGGCACCCTTTCGCATTGGCGGGCTACTGCCGGGCGAAGAGTGTGTCCCTCGCCGCAGTTCCATGCAGGAGTACGGGGCGAGTCTGCTTTTCGGTGGACGGCTTCAGTGACGGCCGTGCCACTGTGGTCGACGAGGCGAATTGACAGCGCCGTGACCTTCCCTGCCTCGACCGCCGGGCTCCGGCTCGATCCCCTACCGTGCCACCGTCGGACCGCTCGTGCGTGTCGGCCTTGGTCTGCGGCTCGGGCGGGCGGGCGGCCGGCCGGCCTGGAGCGTGTCGCGGCGGGGCCGCGTCCCGCCGCGTCCTCAGTTGCGGGTGCGGATCAGCATGATCAGGCCGGCGATGAACGACCCGAGCAGGACCGGCGACATGACCGCGAGGCCGCCCCACACGACGAGGCCGAGATAGCCGAGCGCGGACGAGCTGTAAGTCGGGTCGGCGTCGGCGGCCGCGAACAGCCCCAGGCCGAGGACGACACCGACAACCGTGAGCGCGACCGGCGTCCACAGGAGCACGTGGGCCCACACACGGTACCTCCGGCTGTGAACGCGCCGGGCCGACGGCACGTTCGGCTGCGGGGGATACCCGGCGGATTCACGCATGCCCCATTTGTATCAGCCATGCGCACTCCGCACCGCAGGGCCGACCGTGGCGGTGCGGGGTCGGTCAGCGGGTGCCCTCGCGCCGTGCCTGCACCACGCCGCAGCCCGACAGCGGAATGGCTTGTCGAACTTGCCTTTCCGCTGTGCCACCTGAGCTGAGTACGCATACTCATGTGCCGCTCCGAGGGCCTTCATACACTCCGATCATGTTGTGGAAGCCGGTGACCATCATCGGTCCGTGGCTCTGGTCGGCTGCGGTGGGTGTGGCCGTCGTCGGGCTGTGGATCTGGCTGACCGCTCCCTGGGACGACGGCAACGACCGGTGGAAGCTGGTGGCCGGTCAGTCGTCGGTCACGTACGGGCAGGTCATCGCCACCGGCGAGCACGAGGCCTGGGCCTTCGGCTGGGACATTCTCGGCATCGCCGCGTGGATCCCGGTAGCCGACGGCCCGCACCGCCCCACGGCCTTCCACTGGGACGGCAATCGCTGGACGAGAAGCGACTTCCCGGTGAAGCTCGGCGATGTCGGCTCGGTCGCCGCGTCCGGTCCCTCCAACGTGTGGGTGACGGCCGGCGGCTCTGTTCTGCGCTGGGACGGCCGCGTCTGGGCGGTCGTCCAGGCGCCGCCTGGCGCGAGCGGGGGTCTCGCCGTCACCGCGGACAACGACGTACGGATCTTCGGCGATCACAAGATGTGGCATTACAACGGCACCACCTGGTCGGAGCGGAGCCTCTCCTTCCACGCCTTCCGGGTCAGCGCCCGCTCCGCCTCCGACGTCTGGGCCCTCGACGGCGCCGGGCCCTGGGTGCGCCATTTCGACGGCGAGGTCTGGACGCGGGTCGACCTGACCCCGGCACTGCCGAAGGCCCCGCCCCCGTCCGACGACTTCCCGCCTCACCCGGGCGGCCCCCAGCTGACCGCCATCACCGCCGACCCGTCCGGCGTCTGGATCACCGGGGAGATCGGGGCGTCGTCGTTCCTGCTCTTCCAGGCCGGTTCCGGCTGGCGCAGCGAGGACACCTCCGCGAAGGCCGGCCGCATGGTCCGAGGCCTCCCGCCCGTCCCCGACGGCAGGGGCGGCCACTGGTTCGTCGGCTCCACCGACATCAACGGGTACGACTCCGCCCTCGCCCACCGCGACCCCGCCGGCCGCTGGAGCAGGGTTCCGTCCGGCGGCGAACTGACCTCGCTGACGGCCGTCCCGGGCGGCCCGCTCCTGGCCACCGGGCTGATCGGCAGGGCATCAGGCGTCTTCCGCAACCTGCCTTGAACGGGTGCGCTCCGCTCAGGCTTCGGCTACCGCTTCGCGCACTGACGCGCCCGGAGCCCGCCCCATCCGGCTCGCCCGGAGCCCGCCCGAGTACGGCAGCGCGCCGCCGGAGGCCGGAGGCCGGCGGCCTGCTCCGGCACCGGGTCCCGGGTCCCGGCGTCCCGGCGTCCCGGCGTCCACCGCGGTGATGGCCGCACATCAAAGGACGCTGGGCGACCCTCCCGGGCGAGCGGCTGCCGGTATGTCGCCGGTATGTCACCAGTTTCAGGCGGTTCGAAGGGAGATCATGTGCGTTCGGGGTGCCACTAGCATGTGCGCCATGCATCCCCCCAGGCCGCACGCACCATGGAGCCCGCCACCCCATCAGGCGCATCTCGTCCTCGACGTGAAGCGGCACGCGCTCGGGTTCCTGCTGGCCATGTTCACGCCCAACATCGTCCTCAACGGCCACCTGATGCCGGGCCGATGGGGCCGCAACACGATCCCGCTTCCCCCCGGCCGGCACCATCTTCACGTCCACCTGCCCTACTTCCTCCCCTCGCAGATCGGCCCCGCGGACCTGACGGTCTGGCTCCAGCCGGGCACGGCGCTCGAGGTCGAATACCGAGCCCCCATGTGGGCATACTCGCGAGGCGCCCTCGGCCCCGCGCCGCAGCCGTGGAACGGGAAGGGCTGCGTCATCGCCCTGCTGACGATCCCGGCCGGCGCGCTGGTGCTGCTGCTGATCCTGATCGTCGCCACCGCACTCGGCTGACAGGTCCGCCGCACAGCCAGAACTTTCGTCTGGCGGAACGATGGTCTAATGTTCGGAACATGTCCGATTTGATGGACGAGCCGAAGCTGGTCGGGTCCGATCGCGTGCTGGCGGTGCTGGCCGAGCTGGCGCGGCACCCCGATGGGATCGGGCTGGAGGAGATGGCGCGGGCGGTGGACAGCCCGAAGCCGACGGTGCACCGTGCGCTGGCCGCGCTGCGGCGGGCCGGGTTCGCGGCGCAGCACGGTCACGGCCGGTACGTGCTGGGCGACGAGTTCCTGCGGATGGCCTTCGCGCACCACGAGGCGCGCCCCGACCACGTCCGCGTGATGCCGATTCTCAAGGCGTTGTGCGATCGCCACGGCGAGACGGTGCACTACGCGGTGCTGGACGGCCCCTCCGTCGTCTATCGGTCCAAGCTGGACCCGGACTCGGGGGCGGTGCGGCTGACGTCGGTGGTGGGCGGCCGCAATCCGGCGCACTGCACGGCCGTCGGCAAGGTGCTGCTGGCCCACGCGCTCCCCGACGAGCAGGCGGTCCGCGCCTGGGTGGGCGAGCGCCGGCTGGAGCGGCCGACCGAGCGGTCGATCGGCACGGTGGAGGAGCTGCACGCCGAGCTGGTACGCATCCGCGAGCAGGGCTACGCCGCCGACGACCAGGAGAACGAGCCGGGCGTGAACTGCGTGGCCGTGCCGGCGTACCTGAACTCGCCCACGACACCCAGCGGCGCGATCAGCGTCAGCGGCCTGGCGTACCGGACCCCGCTCGGCAAGCTCGTCGCCGACCTGCCGGCCATCCGCGCCCTCGTCTCCGGAGAGGATCCATGGTGAAGTTCACCGCCGGCCCGGCGTCGGCGGAGGTCTACAGCCTCGGCGAAGGCCCGACCTTGGACGCCGCCCAGCAGCGCCCGCTGTGGGTGGACACCATCGCCTGTACCGTGTACGAAGGCATGCTCGACGACGGCATGGTCACCGCCACGCGTCGGCACACCTTCGGCTCCACGGTGGGAGCGGTCGCCGTCTCCGAGGACGGCGAGCTGATCGTCGCCGGGAAGGAGACGCTGACCCGCGTGGACCCCGGCGGCCGGCGCACCGAGCTGGCCCGGGTGCTGGCCGAGGGCGCGCGCAGCCGGCTCAACGACGGTGCCGTGGACCCGGCCGGGCGGTTCCTCGTCGGCAGCCTGGCCCAGGACGACCGGCACGGCGAGGAGGTGCTGGCCCGCCTCGACGGGACCGGCCTGACGTACCTCGACACCGACCTGGTGCTGTCCAACGGCCTGGCCTGGGTCGGCGACCGGTTCTACAGCGTGGACACCATCCCTGGCACGGTGTGGGTACGCGACTACGACGCGGACAGCGGGAAGACCGGGCCGCGGCGGGAGGCGTTCACCATCACCGACGGCAAACCCGACGGCATGTGCGCCGACGCCGACGGCAACCTGTGGATCGCCAACTGGGGGCTCGGCCGCGTCGAATGCCGCACGCCCGCCGGCGAGCTGCTGGCCACCGTCGAGACCGGCGCCCCGCACACCTCCAGCGCCGCGTTCGCCGGACCCGACCTCGACACCCTCGTCATCACCACCTCCATCCAGGGCCTGACCGGCCCCGGCCCCGGCGACGGCCGCCTGTTCACCGCGAAGGTGGGCGTCCGCGGGCTGCCCACGCCCTACTGGATTTCCAAGTAACGGAGAAACGACCGTGTATCTCATGCGCATCGGCGCACCCGGCGCCGAGAAGCCCGTCGTCCGCGTGGACGACACCCACTACATCGACGTCTCCGACGTCACCCCCGACTTCGACGAGAAGTTCTTCGCGGCGGGCGGCGTCGCCCTGCTCGCCGACCGGGTCGCCACCGGCCGGCGCCGGGAGTTCGCCGGTGAGCGGATCGGCGCGCCGATCGCCCGGCCGCACCAGATCCTGTGCATCGGCCTCAACTACAGCGACCACGCCGCCGAGACCGGCCAGGCGGTCCCGGACGAGCCGATCCTGTTCACCAAGTCGCCCAACACCCTCGTCGGCCCGTACGACGACGTGCGCATCCCGCGCGGCGCGACCAAGACCGACTGGGAGGTGGAGCTGGGCATCGTGATCGGCCGCCGCACCTCCTACCTGGACACGGTGGAGGAGGCCAAGGACGCGATCGCCGGCTACTGCGTGGTCAACGACGTCAGCGAGCGCGCCTTCCAGATGGAACGCGGCGGCCAGTGGAGCAAGGGCAAGTCCGCCGAGACCTTCAACCCGGCCGGCCCCTGGCTGGTCACGCCGGACGAGATCGCCGACGTCACCAACCTCGGCATGTGGCTGGACGTCAACGGCGAGCGCCGCCAGACCGGCACCACCAAGACGATGATCTTCGACCCGTACGTCATCGTGCACCACCTGAGCCAGTTCATGGTCCTGGAACCCGGCGACCTCATCAACACCGGCACCCCGCCCGGCGTCGGCATGGGCCACGACCCGCAGATCTGGCTCCAGCCCGGCGACGTCATGGAGCTCGGCATCGACGGGCTCGGCACCCAGCGCCAGCAGGTCATCGGTCCCCGATGACGCGTGCGGCCGCGACGAACGAAGAGAGCACGAGCGTGAACCACCCTGAACCGCGGCGGCTGACCGCTCCGGCTCCCGACGTTCTGGCCGCCGTGGAGGCGGCCGTGCCGGGGATCACCCGATCGCGGGTGAGCGACCGGCTCGGCATGGCCCACGACGCCTCGCACTACCTGCTCACCCCGCAGGCCGTGCTGGTGCCCGAGAGCGCCGGGCAGGTCGCGGCGCTGCTGCGGACCGGCCTGGCGCTGACGTTCCGCTCGGGCGGCACCAGCCTGAGCGGGCAGGGGGTGAGCGAGCACCTGCTGGTGGACACGCGCCGGCACTTCCGCGAGATCGAGGTGCTGGACGACGGGCAGCGGGTACGGGTGCAGCCGGGCGCGGTGCTCCGGCAGGTCAACGCCCGCCTGGCCCCCTACGGCCGCAAGCTCGGGCCCGACCCGGCCAGCGAGTCGGCGTGCACGATCGGCGGCGTGGTGGCCAACAACTCCAGCGGCATGACCTGCGGCACGCACGCCAACACGTACCGGACGCTGGAGTCGATGACGGTGGTGCTGCCCAGCGGCACCCTCATCGACACCGGCGCCCCCGACGCCGACGAGCGGTTGCGCGCGCTCGAACCCGAGCTGGCCGAGGGCCTGGTCAGGCTGCGCGACCGGGTACGCGGCAACCCCGACTCGGTGCGCCGGGTCCAGGCGCAGTTCTCGCTGAAGAACACCATGGGCTACGGCCTCAACAGCTTCCTCGACCACGACTCGCCCGCGCAGATCCTCGCCCACCTGGTCATCGGCAGCGAAGGCACGCTCGGCTTCGTCGCCGAGGCCGTGCTGCGCACGGTGCCCGCCCACCGGCTGGCCGCCACCGGCCTGCTCGTCTTCCCCACCCTGCGGGAGGCGATGGCCGCCATGCCCGATCTGGTCGCGGCCGGGCCCGCCGCGATCGAGCTGCTGGACGCCGAGTCGCTGCGGGTGGCCCAGACCGACCCCAAGGCCGACGACCTGCTGCGTACGCTCACCGTCGCCGAGCACGCCGCACTGCTGATCGAATGGCAGGAGTCCGACCCCGACCTGCTGACCGCGCGCGAGCGGGCCGCCGAGGGCGTGTTCGCCCAGCTCAAGACGGCCGCGCCGGCCCGGCTGAGCAGGGACGCGGGCGGCCGGGCCGGGCTGTGGCACATCCGCAAGGGCCTGTACGCCTCCGTCGCCGGCGCCCGCCCCAGCGGCACGACGGCCCTGCTGGAGGACGTCGCCGTCCCCGTCCCCGCGCTGGCCGACCTGTGTGACGACCTGACCGCGCTGTTCGCCGAGCACCGCTACGAGCGCAGCGTGATCTTCGGCCACGCCAAGGACGGCAACCTGCACTTCATGCTCAACGAGCGCTTCGCCACCGACCTCGACCGCTACGCCGCCTTCACCGAGGACATGGTGACCGCCGTCCTGGAGCGGGGCGGCACGCTCAAGGCCGAGCACGGCACCGGCCGCGTCATGGCCCCCTTCGTCCGCCGCCAGTACGGCGACGAGCTGTACGAGGTGATGCGCGAGGTCAAACGCCTGTGCGATCCGGCGGGCACCCTCAACCCGGGCGTCGTCCTCACCGACCACGACGACGCCCACCTGCGCGACCTCAAGTCCGTCGGCACCGTCGAGCCCGAGGTCGACCGGTGCGTCGAGTGCGGCTACTGCGAGCCCGTCTGCCCCAGCCGCGACCTGACCACCACTCCCCGCCAGCGCATCGTGCTGCGCCGCGAGCTCGCCGCCGCCGAGGAGGCGGGTGACCACGAGCTGGCCCGCCGGCTGCGGGAGGAGTACGGCTACGACGCGGTGGACACCTGCGCCGTGGACGGCATGTGCGCCACCGCCTGCCCCGTCGGCATCAACACCGGCGACCTGACCAAGCGCCTGCGCGCGGAACGGCACGGCCGCGCCGCGCAGCGGGGCTGGAAGACGGCCGCCAAGCACTGGGACGGCGTCACCAGGGCGATGAACCTCGGCCTGGACACCGCCGCCGCCACCCCGCCCGCTCTCCCCGAAGCCGCCAGCCGTGCCGCCCGCGCGATCGTCGGCTCCGAGACCGTCCCTCAGTGGACCCGTGACCTGCCGCGCGGCGGGACCCGCCGCCGCCCGGCCCCGGACCCCGGAGCCGAGGCGGTCTACGTCCCGTCCTGCCTGAACACCCTCTTCGCCCCGGCCGACGGCGGCCCCGGCGTGATGGCCGCGTTCGCCCGGCTGGCCGAGCGGGCGGGCGTGCGGCTGCACGTGCCCGAGGGGATCGGCGGCCTGTGCTGCGGCACGCCCTGGTCTGGTCGTCCAAGGGGTACGCCGACGGTTTCGAGGCGATGAGCGACCGCGTCCGCGACGCGCTCCTCGGGGCCACGGACGGTGGCCGCATCCCGGTCGTCAGCGACGCCGCCTCCTGCACCGAGGGCTTCCACCGCCTCGTCGCCGTCGCCTCCGCCGAAACAGGCGCCGGAGCAGGCACCGACACAGGAGCCGGAGCAGGAGCCGGGCCCGTCCTCCAGGTGCTGGACGCGGTCGCCTTCACCGCCGAGCACCTCCTGCCCCGCCTCCGGGTGGAACGCCGACTGCCCTCCCTGGCCCTGCACCCCACCTGCTCCTCCACCCGCCTGGGCCTGGACGCCGCGATCACGCGGATCGCCCAGGCGGTCGCGGACGAGGTGGTGGTCCCCGACGGCTGGCAGTGCTGCGCCTTCGCCGGCGACCGCGGCCTGCTCCATCCCGAGCTGACCGCCTCGGCCACCCGGGCGGAGGCCGCCGCCGTACGGGCCGGGGGGTTCGCCGCGCACGCCTCGGTCAACCGCACCTGCGAGCTCGGCCTGACCCGCGCCACCGGCAAGCCGTACCACCACCTGCTCGAACTCCTCGACCGCGCCACCGGCTGAGCGAGGACGGCGGCCGAGCGGCCGCGCCCGCGCCGCACGGTCGGCCGGGAAGGTTAAGGAGACTTCGCAGGGACCGCTCAGGCGTCCAGGTTGCGCAGGTGGGCCGCCTTCAGTGCCAGGTGCACGGCCAGGCGGTCGTCGCCGTCGGACAGGTCGCGGTGCGTGAGGCGCTCGGCCTTGCCCAGCCGGTAGTAGAGCGTCTGGCGGTGGATGCCCAGCTCGGCGGCCGTCTTCTGGACGTGGCCGCCGAGGTCGAGGTAGACCTCCACGGTGTGCGCCAGCTCGGCGTCCAGCGCCGTGGTCTCGGCGGCGAGCTCGCGCAGGTCCGCCTGGCCGAGCCGGGCCAGCAGGCGGTGCACGCCCAGGTCCTCCCAACGCGCGATGGGGGCGTGGCGGGGGAAGTGCTCGGCGATGCGCAGGGCCTGGCGGGCCTCGCGCCAGCTCAGCCAGGCGTCGGCCGGGTCGGCCCTGGGCGCGCCGATGCCGGCGGCGGTGCCGTACGCGCTCTGGACGGTCTGCGCCACCTCGCCCGCCAGGTGGGCGGGGGCCAGCAGGGCGACCGGCGAGCCCGGGCGGGCCACGACGCCGCGCGGGAGCGTCCAGAGGGCCGCGACGCGCTCCTGCGACTCGCGTACGGCGATGGCCGCGACCGGGCCCGGCACCTCGATGGAGGCGCCGGCGCGCTCCTCGGGATCGGCGGAGAGCAGGGCGCGCAGGCCGCGCCCGAGGTCCTGCCTGCTCCTGGCCTCCTGGGCGAGCGCCGCGGCGGCCCTGGCCACGAGCGGCGCGGCGGCCCGCAGGGTCTCGTCGGTCAGCTCGCCCGAGTCGAGCAGCCACAGGTAGCCGTAGGTGACGTCCGCGTGGCGCAGCGGCCAGCACACTCTGGCCAGGACCTTGAGCTCGGCGTCCGCGGGGATCCGGACCGGGCCGCTCGCCCGGGCGATGCCGTAGCGCTCGAAGTATTCGCGCACCTCCCCCGTGGCGCGGCGGCGCAGGATCGACTCCTGGCGGACCGTGTCGATGTCACCGTGCTGCGCTCCGTAGGCCAACAGCCGGAACGAGCGGTCCTCCAGCGTCGCGGACGCGCCCAGCCGGGCGGCGATCTCGTCGACGATCTCTTGTAGGTCGGCCGAGTTGTGCATTTGTACGACAGCCTGCCACAACCGGCGTTACGCCCGTCGATGGCCCCCCTCTGAGCTGCGTTTTTAGACTTGGCACCATGCTGGGTCAACTGCTGCTCACCGCTTCGAGGAGCGGTGTCGTACGCCGCTCCGTGTCAGGCTTCCCGCTCACCAAGAAGGTCGTGCAGCGGTTCGTCGCGGGCGAGAGCGTCCAGGAGGCCCGCGCCGCCATCGAACGGCTGAGCGACGCCAAGCTCGCCGTGACCGTCGACCACCTCGGCGAGGAGACGCTGGACGCGCGGGCCGCCGAGGACACCGCCAACGCCTACATCACCCTGCTCCAAGCGGTCAGGCCGCTCGATCTCGGGACCCGGGGCGAGGTGTCGGTGAAGCTGTCGGCGGTCGGGCAGCGGCTCGACGACGCCATGGCGCTCGAGCACGCCCGCGAGATCTGCGCCGCCGCCGCGGCGAACGGCTCCACCGTCACGCTCGACATGGAGGACCACACCACCGTCGACTCGACGCTGTCCATCCTGCGCAAGCTGCGCGAGGACTACCCGGCGACGGGCGTGGCGATCCAGGCGTACCTGTTCCGCAGCGAGCAGGACTGCCGCGACCTGTCGGACGAGGGCTCCCGCGTACGCCTGGTCAAGGGCGCCTACCGCGAGCCCGCCTCCGTGGCCCACCAGGGCAAGTCCGACGTGGACAAGGCGTACGTGCGATGCCTGCGGATCCTCATGGCGGGGAAGGGGTACCCCATGGTGGCGACGCACGACGACCGCATGATCGCGATCACGGAGCTGCTCGCCGACCGGTTCGGGCGGACGATCGGCGACCACGAGTTCCAGATGCTCTACGGAATCAGGACCGACCGGCAGGAGGCCCTGGCCGGGGCCGGCCACACGGTCCGCGTCTACGTCCCCTACGGCGACGACTGGTACGGCTACTTCATGCGCCGCCTCGCTGAGCGCCCCGCCAACGTCGCCTTCTTCCTTCGTGCCCTTGGGGGTAAGTAAATGGATGCCATCAGCAACGTGCCCGTGCCCGCTAACGAGCGTGTGTACGGCTACGCGCCCGGCAGCGCCGAGCGGGGCGCGCTGGAGGACCGCATCAAGGAACTGGCCGGGTCGTCGCTCGACCTGACCATGACCATCGGGGGCGAGCAGCGCCTCGGCGGCGGCGCGACCATCGACGTGGTGCAACCGCACAACCATGCCTCCGTCCTGGGCCGTACCAACGACGCTACGGCCCGGGACGTGCAGGACGCCATCGCCGGCGCGCTCCAGGCGGCGCCCGCCTGGCGGGCGCTGTCGTTCGACGAGCGGGCGGCGATCTTCCTGAAGGCCGCCGACCTGCTGTCGGGGCCGTGGCGGGCGACGCTGAACGCGGCGACCGTGCTGGGCCAGTCCAAGTCGGCGCAGCAGGCGGAGATCGACTCGGCCTGCGAGCTGATCGACTTCCTGCGGTTCAACGTGGCCTACGCCCGCCAGCTCTACGCCGACCAGCCGGTCTCGTCGCCGGGCGTGTGGAACCGGATGGAATACCGGCCGCTCGAGGGCTTCGTGCTCGCGATCACGCCGTTCAACTTCACCGCCATCGCCGGAAACCTGCCGACGTCGGCCGCCCTGATGGGCAACGTCGTCGTCTGGAAGCCGTCGCCGACCCAGCAGTTCGCCGCGCACTTCACGATGCGGCTGCTGGAGGAGGCCGGGCTGCCGCCGGGTGTGATCAACATGGTCACCGGCAACGGGCAGGCCGTCTCCGAGGTGGCGCTCGGCCACCCGGCGCTGGCCGGCATCCACTTCACCGGCTCGACCGCGACGTTCCAGCACCTGTGGAGCACGGTCGGCGCGAACATCGCCTCCTACCACGGCTACCCGCGCCTCGTCGGGGAGACCGGCGGCAAGGACTTCGTGCTCGCCCACCCGTCGGCCGACCCGGCGGTGCTCTCGACGGCGCTGGTCAGGGGCGCGTTCGAGTACCAGGGCCAGAAGTGCTCGGCCGCGTCGCGGGCGTACGTGCCGCGCTCGGTCTGGAACCGCATGCGTGACGACTTCGTCTCCGTGGCCGAGTCGCTGACCGTGGGCGACGTGTCGGGCGACCTGTCCACGTTCATGGGCGCGGTCATCGACGGGCGGGCCTTCGCCAAGCACAAGGAGGCGATCGACCGGGCGCGGGCGGCGTCGAACATCGACGTGCTCACCGGCTCGTACGACGACTCCACCGGCTACTTCGTCAAGCCGACCATCCTGGAGTGCGCGGACCCGACCGACGAGATCTTCGTCAAGGAGTACTTCGGGCCGATCCTCGGCGTGCACGTCTTCGAGGACCGCGACTACGACACGGTGCTCGACCAGATGGAGGGCATCGCCCCGTACGCGCTGACCGGGTCGATCATCGCCCAGGACCGGTACGCGATCGCCGCCGCCTCCGAGCGGCTGCGCTTCGCGGCGGGCAACTTCTACGTCAACGACAAGCCGACCGGCGCGGTCGTGGGCCAGCAGCCGTTCGGCGGCGCCCGCGCCTCCGGCACCAACGACAAGGCCGGCTCGATCTTCAACCTGATCCGCTGGGTGAACGCCCGCACGATCAAGGAGACGTTCGTGCCGCCGACCGACCACCGTTACCCGCACATGGGCTGATCACCTGCGCCCATCGTCGGCGAGAGCCCCCGGTCCTGCCCCCGGGGGCTCTCGGCGTTCTCGCGGCACTTCACCGGGCACCGGTACGAGCACGGGCGCTCGCCTTCGTCGAGGCGGCCACCGGCCTGCCGCTCGCATGCGACCGGCTGGACGCGGACGAGGAGCCCGCGGTCGTGCTCGACGACGCCGGGACCTGACCGTGGCGTAATGTGCAATGTTCGTGTCGTTGACGCCATGACCGGCCCGCGACCAGCATGGACAGCATGGACAGCATGCAGCGACGTGTCCTGATCGTCGTCTTCCCCGGCTTCCAGCTCCTGGACATGGCCGGTCCGGCCGACGTGTTCGCCACCGCCGCCCTGTTCCGGCCCCGCGACGGCTACCGGGTCGAGCTGGTCGCCGTGCGCGCCGGCGCGGTGCCCGCCGGGAACGGCGTCACGGTCACGGCGGCGGCGCTGTCCGAGGTCACCGGGCCGATCGACACGCTGCTGGTGGCCGGCGGGCTGTCCGTGCCCGAGCAGCTGGCCGATCGGGAGCTGGTGGCGGGCATCGCCGCGCTCGCCGCGGCCGCGCGCCGGGTGGCGTCGGTCTGCAACGGCGCGTTCCTGCTGGCCGAGGCCGGGCTGCTGGACCACCGGCGGGCCACCACGCACTGGCTGGTCGCGGGCGAGCTCCAGAGCCACTACGAACGCGTCGAGGTCGACGCCGATCCCCTCTACATCGAGGACGGCGACGTCTGGACCTCCGCGGGCGTGCTGTCGGGCGTGGACCTGGCGCTGGCGCTGGTGGCCAGGGACCACGGGCACGCGCTGGCCAGGGACGTCGCCCGGGGCCTCGTGGTCTACCTGCACAGGCCGGGCGGGCAGAGCCAGTTCAGCACCCCGATGCGGGCCATGACGCCGCGCAGCGAGCCGCTCAGGGAGCTGCAGGCCCACATCGACGCGAACCCGGCCGCCGACCTCAGCGTGCCCGCCCTCGCCGCGCGCGCCGGGATGAGTGAGCGGCACTTCTCACGCGTCTTCACCGAGCAGACCGGCCTGTCCCCCGGCCGGTACGTCGAACGCAGCCGGGCCGACACCGCCAGGCGGCTCCTGGAGGTGACCGGCCTGCCCCTGGAGTCGGTCGCCAGGGAGTCGGGGCTCGGCACGCCGGAGACGCTCTACCGCGTCTTCCGTCGGCACTGGCGGATCTCGCCGGGCGACCACCGGCGCCGTTTCCAGTCCAAGGAGAGGTAAGCCCATGCACGTCGCCATCCCGCTCTATCCCCGGTTCACCGCGCTCGACGCGGTGGGGCCGTACACGGTGCTGGCCTTCGCGCCCGGCTGGACGGTCACGTTCGTCGCCGCCGAGCCGGGGCCGGTCGGCGACGACCGCGGCACACTCACGCTGACCGCCACGGCCTCGTACACCGACCTGCCCGCGCCGGACGTGATCGTGGTCCCGGGCGGCCCGGGCACCCTGGACGCCCTGTCCGACGAGGCCCTGGTGGGCTGGATCAGGCAGGCGCACGAGCGCACCCGGTGGACGACCTCGGTGTGCAGTGGCTCGCTCCTGCTCGGTGCCGCCGGGCTGCTGTCGGGCGCGCGGGCTACGTCCCACTGGGCCATCCTCGACCTGCTGAGGACGTACGGGGCCGAGCCGGTGACCGAGCGGGTGGTCACGGAGGGCAGGATCGTGACCGCGGCGGGGGTGTCGGCGGGCATCGACATGGCGCTGACGCTGCTGGCGCGGGCGACCGACCCCGAGACGGCGCAGAGCGTGCAGCTCGCCATCGAGTACGACCCGCAGCCGCCGTTCTCCTGCGGCTCGCCGAAGACGGCCCCGGAGGGCATGGCCGAGCGCGCCCTCAGCCTGATCACCTGACCGCTCGCGCGAGGAGGGGCAGGCGCCCCCGTCCCTCCAGCCCGGGACGGGGGCGCCGCCCGTCCGAGCCCTGTGTCCGGCGGGCCCGGAGGCGTGTCAGCGATTGAATGCCGTGCGGGTGAACGGCGCGCGGCTGATGTCCGTGCGGGTGCGGCCCGGCCCCTCCTGCCGCGCCCGCTCCCCGGGCGAGCCCCCGCCTGCCGCCCGGTGAGCCTGCCCGTGACGTCGTGGAGCGTTCCAGCGGGCCGGTAACGGCATCTTGCCGCGCGCCATGGTCGACTCCTTGGCCGTCGCCCGGAAAGGGCCGGGTTCCGATCGAGGACACTATGGGCTCGGGTCAAGCCCTGGCCTCAGGGCGGGGCCTAGGGAAATCCCTAGGATGTGATCGCGGCGGGCCACCCTGAGCCGGGCCCTCAGCGCTCGGGCGTGGCGCCCACCGGCAGGACGTCGAAGTGCACGACCACGTGCCCGGCCGGCTCCGGCGGCTCCGCCCGGCCGTCCGACAGCGCCCGGTAACGCTCCAGCACCTCGAAGACCTGGTCCCGCATGGCGGCGGTCTCCTCCGGCGTGAGCCGCAGCGACCGGCGCCCGAACGCGGCGGCCTCCACCCACTCCTCCGGCGCCCCGGTCATCTCCTCGCGCCACCGGGCCAGCTCGGCGCCGCGCCGGCGGACCAGGTCGTCGAGGAGGTATTCCATCGCGCTCGCCGCCTCCGGGTCGGCGGGCGGCTCGCCGTAGGAGAAGCCGCCGGGCGTGATGCGCCAGAACTTCTCCTTCCCGCGACCCATCCCGGCCGCGACCTCGATCATGCCGTGCTTGGCCAGCTCCCTCAGGTGGTAGCTGGTCGCCCCGGTGTTCTGCCCGAGCAGGCCGGCGAGCCCGGTGGCCGTGGCGGGGCCGCGCTCGTCCAGCAGCTCGTAGATCCGCAGTCGCAGGGGGTGAGCGAACGACTTCAGCGCGTTCGCGTCGAGCGTCCGGGCGGAGAAGCTCTTGATCTGCATCGTTGTGCAAGCCTATCTTTGCAAAGAAACCTGTGCACACTTTCCCTTACACACTATCGGAGTCAGCCATGGCCGGTCTTGGGCGTTCATTCGGATTCCTATGGGCCTCCACCGGGATGTCCAACCTGGCGGACGGCGTGCTGAAGATCGGCGCGCCGCTGCTCGCCGTGTCGATGACCCGCGCCCCCACCCTCGTGTCCCTGGTGGGGGCCGCCGCCACGCTGCCGTGGCTGGTGCTGGCGCTGCACGCGGGCGCGGTGGCCGACCGGGCCGACCGCCGCCGCGTCATGGTGCGGGCCAACCTCGCCCGCGCCGCGATCCTGGCCGCCGCCACGCTCCTGGCCGCGCTCGGCCTGCTCGACCTGTGGCTCCTGCTGGCCGCCGTGCTGCTGGCCGGCGTGTGCGAGGTCTTCGCCGACCTCTCCGCGCAGTCCATCCTGCCCATGACCGTCCCCCAGGAGCGCCTGACCAGGGCGAACGGCCGCATTTCCACCGCCCAGATGATCGGCAACGACTTCGTCGGCGCGCCGGCGGCCGGCCTGCTCGTCGTGGCCCTGCCCGCCGCCGTCATCGGCGCCCCGGCCCTCCTGTACGGCGCCGCGGGGCTGCTCCTGGTGGGCATGCGCGGCACGTACCGCCTGGCCGCGCCCGCGCGGCGCCGCCCCATGCGCGTGGACATCGCCGAGGCGCTGCGCTACCTGTGGTCGCACCGGGTCCTGCGGAGCCTGGCGATCACGGCCGGCCTGCTCAACCTGGCCAACTCCGCCTACTTCGCCGTCTTCGTGCTGTGGGCGGTCGGCGACGGGTCGCGGATGGGGCTGGAGCCGGCCGGGTACGGCCTGATGACCACGGCCTTCGCGATCGGGGCGGTGCTCGGCTCGCTGCTGTCGGGCGGGGCCGCGGCGATGTTCGGGGAGTTCCGGACGCTCGTGGGCAACTGGCTGATCAGCAGCCTGCTGCTCCTGGTGCCGGTGATCGTGCCGTCCGCCTGGGCGCTCTACCCGACGGCCGTGCTGTGGGGGCTGGTCGGGGCCGCGGGGAACGTGCTGGTGATCTCGCTCAGGCAGCGGCTGATCCCGGCGGAACTGCTCGGCAGGGTGAATTCGGCATACCGGCTCGTCGGGATGGGCGGAATGCCCCTCGGAGCGGCCCTGGGCGGCGTCGTGGCCGAGTTCGTGGGCATCGGAGCCGTCCTCGTCGGCGCGACGGGAGTATGTTTGGCGGGAGTCGGACTGGTGTGGCGCGCTTTGTCGGATCGAATTTCTGGGCCTCTGACCAGCGAACCTACACTTTCCGACATATCCAGATCACGTTAGGCACCCTACAGCTGGTGCTGAGGTGACATGATTATCCCCCGGAGCTTGAGGGGATGGTATGCGGGAGATCGGCGGACGGTACCTCCTGAATGAGGAGGCCGGTCGTGGGGGTATGGGAGTCGTCTGGCGGGCGTTCGATCAGCTCCTCCACCGTACGGTGGCGCTCAAGGAGCTGACCTTGGCCGGTGAGGCCGAGATGGTGCGCCGCCGGGTGCTGCGTGAGGCGCGGATGGCCGCGGGGCTGACGCATCCCAACATCGTCACGGTGCATGACCTGATCGAAGAGGGCGGCAAGCTCTGGATCGTGATGGAATATCTCGACGGGCTCTCGTTGCACCAGCTGCTCTCTCAGGTGGGCACCTTACCGGCCCAGTCGGTGGCGGCCATCGGGCAGCACCTGCTCGCCTCGCTGCGCACCGCCCACCAGGCGGGTGTGCTGCACCGCGACGTCAAGCCCGCCAACGTCATGCTGACCGGTGACCGGGTGGTGCTGACCGACTTCGGGATAGCGACCGCCGAGGGCGACATCCGCATGACGAACTCGCGCCGGCTGCGCGGCACCCCCGCCTTCATGGCCCCCGAGCGGCTGCACGGGGGGCCGGCCAGCAAGGAGGCCGACATGTGGTCCTTCGGGGCCACCCTCTACAGCGCCATCGAGGGCCAGCCGCCCTATCCCGGGCAGGACGCCGCGACGGTGCTGGGCATGGCGCGCAGCGGCCCCTACCCGCCGCCGCGGCGGGCCGGGGTGATGCGGCCGCTCATCGAGGGGCTGCTGCACCACGATCCCGTGCGCCGCTACACGCCGGAGCAGACGGCGGGGCTGCTGGCGGGAATGCGCGCCAGCGCCTACCAGGCCGCCATCTGACCTGACCGCCCGAGCCCGCCGGCCGCCGCCCCTGAACTCTCGGGGCCGCCGCCCGGACCCGTGAGGTCGCCGCCCGGACCTGCCACCCTGGTTTTCGAGCGCGACCTGGTGAACTGCCCGGACCAGCGCGGGGATGTCCTCGCGAATCCGGGCGAGGCCGAGGGGAAGAGGCATGGTCAGCGCACGCCGCCTGTCCCGCCGTGGCGGCAGACCTGGGTGCGTTGATCCCGCAGGCGCGGTCTTGGCCGGTCGGGTTGCCGGTAGGGCGTGGCTACCCCGCCTGACCTGACGGGGCAGCCGTACCGGAGAGTGGCCGATCCGCGGCCTGGCACGTAGAGCGACTGCCCGGGGATGGCGGACATAACCGCTGGCGGATGAACATAACTGCCAGGATGCGAACATCCCGCCCGCTGCGTACCTCCAATGTCAGCCGCACCCGCCGACCCGGAGGTGTCCTCTTGGGTGACCTCGAGCGCATGCTGCTGAACCTCTGCGGAGCGTTCGCACGTCTGAAGGTCATGCGCTCACTCGCCTTCCTCGCCCTCATGGTGCTGACCGCCTGCGGCAGCGGAGTGGCGGCCAGCAAGCCGGTCACGTACGCGGCCGACGCCGTCTCCGTCCTGGAGAACTCCGGCCACGGGCCGCAGCTGTGCGCCGCGATGGCCGCGTCGCTGCCACCCCAGTGCAGTGGGCCGGACATCGTCGGCTGGGACTGGTCCAAGGTTGAGCACGAGAGCGTCCAGGGTACGAAGTGGGGTCAGTATCGGGTGGTCGGCACCTGGGACGGCTCCCGG
>NZ_JBQQCB010000178.1:0-17741 GCF_052246675.1 Nonomuraea sp. KM90
CCGCGGTCATCGCCGTTCTCCTTCTTGGAATCGTTGCTACGAAGGATCACGCGATGGCCGTTCTCATTTCACGGCACCACACCCGCTGACCAGGTCAAACTCGTACACCACTTCCGTGGACGCAACCGTGGGGGGTGGCGGGTCACAGTTCGGACGTGGTGCCAGTGATGGCTTCGTTGCAGCGAGCCAGCAGTCCGCGTAGCGCCGGCCGTTCCTCCTCTCTGAACTCCTCCGCGATCGCCAGGGGTGTGGTGAGCGCTCGACCAGGCCGTGGTCCTCCAGGTTCTTGAGGACCACGGCCATGGCCGTGGGTGTGACCAGGCACGCTCGGGCCGAGGCGGCCCCTGAGATCCCGGGCTGTCGGCGGGTGCGGACAGCGCGGCGTACTGGGGAACGGTCAGCCCGGCCGGCCCTACGGCCACCTGCTCGGTGCGCTTGCTGTGCAGGCCGAGTCGTTCCTCCACAGGCATCCCCGCACGAAGTCCAAGTGGGACTGACCTGACTGGTCAGAGCGCCAGAGAGGAGGTTGCGATGATTCCTGAAAGCCACCTCGATCTGCTGACCCGGCCGCTGTTCGCCCATCGGGCCACGTCGGGCCGGACGGGACGCTTAACGTGAATCCGGTGTGGGCGATCTGGGACGGGGAGTTCTTGCGGTTCACGACCACGACGGATCGCTGTAAGTGCCGGAATGTGATGGAGAATCCGCACCTCGCGGTCTCCATCAACGACCCCGAGAAGCCGTACCGTTACGTGGAGTCCCGTGGTGTGGTCGAGCGGGTCGAGCCGGATCCCTCGGGTGACTTCTTCGATGTGCCGGCCAGGCGCTACGGCCTGAGGTACGCAAGCCCGGTCGGCGATGCCGAGCGGCGGGTCGTGATCGTTATGAAGCCGACACGCACCACCCGGCAGTGACTTGGAGGTGAGCCGGCTTGGGTTCGGCGGCGCTCGGAGTGCGAGATCACTGTGGCTGGGCCGTGCTGGTGGCGGTGGGTGGCGGACCCGCTGCGCCCGAGGTGCTGATGCGCGAGCGGGTGGCGCTGCTCGACGACCCTTCGCTGCCTGACCAGCCCTATCATGCTGCCGCCGGCCTCGATGCCGGGGCGGCGGGCGAGCTGATCGCCCGCGTGGAGCGGTCCGCTCGTACGGCGGCTCGTGAGGCCCTGGACGCTGCCGCGCTGAACCTGGCGCAGGCGGGGCACGACGTGCACGGTGTGGCTCTCGACCTGGGGGCGGTGGGCGCGGGGCGGATGACGATACCCGGTGACCTGACCGAGGTGCTGGCCAAGCACCACTACCTGCACGGCGCCGAGGGGGAGCTCTACCACGAGGCGCTGGCGGAGGCGGCGCGGGGCGCGGGGCTGGCGGTGAGCCGGTACGACTTCAAGCAGCTGCGTGACACTGCTGCCCGCGTGCTCGGACCTGGCGTGGTGGAGCGGGTGGACGGCCTGCGGACGCAGGTCGGCAGTCCCTGGACCCGCGATCACAAGGACGCCACGCTGGCCGCCCTGCTCGCGCTCGGCGGTGAGAAGCCCGCCTGACGCGGACGATGGTCGTGCCTGACAGAGACGATGGCCGGCCTGACAGAGACGATGGCCGCCCGACAGATGATGGCCGGCCTGACACAGACCGATGGGCGCCCGACAGACGATGGCGGCTGAAGGACGATCGCGGCCCGGGCGATGGCGGCATGAAGCTGAGCGCCGTGCGAAAGTCGGCTGATCGTGTACGGAAGTCGGCGCGTAAAGGGCTGAGGCATGGACTCCGGAGCGGAGGTCGGAGGTCCGAGGTATCGCGGGTGTCCCCGGAGTGAAGGTGTCGAGACGTACAGGCTGTCACCGAGTTCCGGGCCCATCCCGATCAGGCAGCGACGCGAACCGCCCCAGCCAGCTCCGCGGCGATGTTCGAGAGCAGGTGGAGCCGGTGCCCCTGGTCGGCCGGCTCGTGCGCCACCTTCACCATCGCGGGGCGGCGGCTCGGGAGTGCCGAGGGAGCAGTTCTGGAAGGCGTGCCGGCCGGCCTATGACGCGGGTCGGGACGGCGTGGCGTACGGGGCGGCGGTGGGTGAGCGGCTCGGCGTACGTGGCGGGGACGTGCCCGAGCTCGTGGCCGCCGACCTGGACGGTGCCCCGTCGGGTTGCGTACGGGGGATCACGCCGTACAGGTCGCAAACGATCACATTCGCCATGCGCGCGACCCTATGCCGCGTATCCTGCCCCGGTGACCACTGCCGCCACACTAGCTCCACCTGCTCGCCCGGCCCAGCGTCTCCGCACGTCAACCCCCTGGTGGATGGCGTTGCTCGCCGGGGCCGCGGCGTTCTCGGGCACGGGCTCCGCCACCCTGAACGGCGACGAACTGGCCACCATCAGCTCCGCCTCCCGCTCGTTGCCGGAGATGTTCGAGCTGGCGCGGCACATTGACGGCCACTTCCTCCCGTACTACCTGTTCATGCACTTCTGGATGAAGCTGGGCACGGCGGAGCTGTGGCTGCGGTTGCCGTCGGCGGTGGCGATCGGGGTGGCGGCGTGGTTCCTGGTCGACCTGGGGCGGCGGTTGCACAGCACTCGTGCGGGCGTGATCGCCGCCGCCGTGTTCGCGATCCTGCCCTCGGTGTCCTACTACGGGGCTTTCGCCAGGTCTTATGCGTTCGCCGCGGCAGCGGTGGTGTTCTCGTTCTGGGCGTTGCACCGGGCGATCGAGCGGGCCGACGGGCGGCGGTGGGTGGTGTACGGGGTGGCGGTGGCGCTCGTGTGCTCCACGCACCTGTTCGCGGTGCTCGTCCTGCCTGCCCAGCTGCTGCTGGTGCGGCGGGTGGCGGTGGGGCGGATGGCGGTCGCGCTGGCCGTCGGATGTGTGCCGGCCGCCGTGCTGGGGCTGATCGGGTTCGGCGAGCGGCACGCGATCAGCTGGATCCCGCAGCGCGGGCCCGAGGTGTGGCTGAAGTTCCCCAAGATGGCGGCGGGGGCGAACGCGCTGGGCCTGGCCCTGTTCGCGCTGGCGCTGGCCGGGGCGGTGCTGCTGTGGCGGGCTCGGCGAGACGACGGCGTGTGGGCGTTCGTGCTGGTGGGCTGGCTGGTGCTGCCGCCGGTGCTGCTGCTGGCGGTGTCGCAGCTGGTGACGCCGGTGTACGTGGACCGCTACCTCTTCGTGACGGCCCCGGCGCTGGCGCTCCTGGCGGGGCTGGCGGTGGCCTGCCTGCCCCGGTTCCACGTGGTGGCGGGGGTGCTGGTCGTCGCGCTCGGGTGCGCGCTGGCCGTTCCCGAGCACGTGGAGGTACGGGAGGAGAACGGGCGGTTCGAGAACATCCCCTGGGCCCTGCGGGTGATCAAGGCCGAACCGGACGACGCGATCGTGTACGGGCAGAGCCACTTGCGTACGGGGTTCGATTACTACGCGGATTCCCTGATGCCGGTGGATGTCCTGCGGTCGGGGGATTCGCCCGATCCTGATGGGTTCGGGTACCCGGAGCGGTCCGATGTCTCGGGCGTGCTGGAGGGGCGCGAGCGGGTTTGGGTCGTGTGGCGGGGGACGAAGCAGTCGGGGCTGGAGGGCGACTCCGTGGCCCGGGTGGGGGAGGTGGAGCGGGCGGGGTTCGAGCTCAGCTCGGCCAAGCACTCGGGCGATCTGCCGGGGATGACGGTGGCGTTGTTCACGCGTCAGGGAACTGCTGGTTGACCGGCAGGACCACCGGCACGGCCGCCGCCGCCCCGAGAGCGGGGGCGATCGTCGTCCGGTAGGTCCGCGGCCGACAGCATGCCTGGAGTATCACGCGAAAGCGGGCCCCTCGCCCCGCGAAAGGCCCGCTCGCGTCGAACAGGTGAGGGTCAGGCGACCTCGACGCCGCCGATCGACTTCTTGCCGCGCCGCAGGACCATGAACCGCCCGGCCAGCAGGTCGTCGGCGACCGGCACGTAGGACTCGTCGGTGATCTTGCGGTTGTTGAGGTACGCCCCGCCCTCCTTGACCGCCCGACGGGCCGCCGACTTGGACTCGACCAGGCCGCTGTCGGCCAGCAGGTCCACGAACGACACGCCGAGCTCGGGGACGGTGGCCTTGGGCACCTCGGCCAGCGCGGCCGCCAGGGTGGCGGCCGGCAGCTCCTCCAGCGAGCCCTGGCCGAACAGCGCCTTGGAGGCGGCCACCACCGCGTCCAGCTCGGCGCGGCCGTGGAGCAGCTCGGTGAGGTCCTCGGCCAGCGTGCGCTGGGCCTCGCGGGCGAAGGGGCGTTCGGCGACGGCCTTCTCCAGCGCCTCGATCTCCTCACGGCTTCGGAACGTGAACACCTTGAGGTAGTGGATCACGTCGCGGTCGTCGGAGTTGAGGAAGTACTGGTAGAAGGCGTACGGGGAGGTCATCGCGGGGTCGAGCCAGAGCGCGCCGCCCGCGGTCTTGCCGAACTTGGTGCCGTCGGCCTTGGTGATCAGCGGCTGGGTGAGGACGTGGACGTGCCCGCCCTCGACGCGGCGGATCAGGTCGGCGCCCGCGGTGATGTTGCCCCACTGGTCGCTGCCGCCGATCTGCAGCGTGCAGTCGTAGCGGCGGTAGAGCTCGAGGTAGTCGTTGGACTGCAGGATCTGGTAGCTGAACTCGGTGTAGCTGAGCCCCTCGCCGGCCAGGCGCGCGGAGACCGACTCCCTGGCCAGCATGCGGTTGACCGGGAAGTGCTTGCCGATGTCGCGCAGGAAGTCGATGGCGCTCAGCTCGCCGGTCCAGTCGAGGTTGCTGACCAGGCGCGCCGGGTTCGCCTCGGCGTCGAAGTCGAGGAACCTGCCGACCTGGCCGCGCAGGCGCTCCACCCACTCGGCGACGATCTCGGAGGAGTTGAGCGAGCGCTCGGTGTTGCGGCCGCTCGGGTCGCCGATCAGGCCGGTGGCGCCGCCGACCAGGCCGATCGGGTTGTGCCCGGCGAGCTGGAGGCGGCGCAGCGTCAGCAGCGGCACGAAGTGGCCGATGTGCAGCGACGGCGCGGTGGGGTCGAAACCGGAATAGACCGTGATCGGACCCTTGGCCATGGACGCGCGCAGGGCGTCGAGGTCGGTGGACTGGGCGATCAGACCTCGCCACGCGAGGTCGTCGATGATGTCGGTCACGGTGATCTGGCTTCCCTGGGTCGGAGGACGGTGCCTTTAGCCTGCCCGATCGGTGCGCATGCGCGCCACTTGGATACGTCCACCTGGATAGGGTGGGTGCCCATGTGGAGGGTCCGTCGTGAGCTGGCCGTTTTCAAGATCTTAGGGGCTCTGGTGTGTGCCGGGCTCGCCGTTTACTGGTGGGTTGAGGGCGATTTTCGCGGCGTGATCCTGGCTGTCCCGGCTGCCGTGCTGGTGGGCGGGATGGGGCTGCGTGACCTGCTGGTCCCCGTACGCCTGGCTGCCGACGAGAGCGGCATCACCGTGGTGCACGGGTTCGCGGGCAGGCGGCACGTGCCGTGGGAGTCGATCTGGGACATCAAGGTGGACGTACGCCGGCGGTGGGGTCTGCGCAGCGAGATGCTGGAGATCGACACCGGCGACAACCTGCACATCTTCAGCCCTCACGAGCTGGGCACCTCCCCCACTGAGGTGGCCGCGGTGCTGCGGCGGCGGGGCACGTGAGCACGATACGGCGAGACGGTCGGGTCGCCGTCGATCCAGAACCGCCACGGGGTGTCCTTGGCCGTCGACACGCCGGTGCGCGGGCCTGACCTGATCGTCGCCGGATCCGCGGGCCGGCCCTGCCGCATGGTGGCCGACTCGCGCGGGCGGCCGGTGGGCGAGCCTTCGAGGATGGCGTCGAGGCCGTTGTGCTCGCGCAGCAGGCCGAGGGCCACCGCCAGCCGGGCCGGGCCGCGGGCCAGGTCACGGTCCGCGACAGGCCGGCCGGCCGAGCGGCGGGCGCGCGCCAGCTCCGTGCCCGCCACCACCTCGCCCGCCCGCAGCAGCACGGCCGAGCCGGAGCCCTCGGGCAGGCACACGAGGTTCGCGCAGAAGTGCATGCCGTAGGTGAAGTACACGTACAGGTGGCCCGGCGGGCCGAACATCACCGCGTTGCGCGGCGTCCGGCCCCGGTAGGTGTGCGCCGCCGGGTCCTCGCCCGGGCCGCCGTACGCCTCGACCTCGGTCAGGCGCACGGCGACGGCGCCGTGCACGAGCACGCGCCCGAGCAGTTCGGGCGCCACCTCGTGCGACGGCCGGTCGAAGAAGCTCCGCGGCAGCGCGGCGGAGCTCAGCTCCCCGCTGCCCATGCCGCCTGCGTGTCGACCGCCTCCCGCAGCGCGATGAGCTGGTCGCGGACGCGGTCGGGCGCGGTGCCGCCGTGGGCCCTGCGGGCGGCCAGGGCGCCGGGCACGCTGAGCACGTCGCGCACGTCGGGGGTCAGGTGCGGCGACACCTTGACCAGCTCGTCGTCCGTCAGCTCGCCGAGGTCCTTGTCGTTGACCTGGCACCACACCACGAGGTGGCCGACGGCCTCGTGCGCCTCGCGGAACGGCACCCCGCGCCGCACCAGCAGCTCGGCCAGGTCGGTGGCCAGCGCGAACCCGTCGGGGGCCGAGGCCTCCATGCGGGCCGTGTTGATCCGCATGGTGGCGACCAGGCCGGCCATCGCGGGCAGGACCAGCAGGAGCGTGTCGACGGAGTCGAACACCGGCTCCTTGTCCTCCTGCAGGTCGCGGTTGTAGGTGAGCGGGAGGCCCTTGAGCGTGGTGAGCAGCGACATCAGGTTGCCGATGAGGCGCCCGGACTTGCCGCGGGCCAGCTCGGCGACGTCGGGGTTCTTCTTCTGCGGCATGATCGACGAGCCGGTGGAGTAGGCGTCGTCCATCTCGATCCAGCGGAACTCCTGCGAGGCCCACAGGACGATCTCCTCGCCCAGCCGCGACAGGTGCACGCCGATCATGGCCGCGTCGAACAGGAACTCGGCGGCGAAGTCGCGGTCGGCGACGGCGTCCATCGAGTTGGGCGCGGCGGCGGAGAAGCCCAGCTCCTCGGCCACGGCCCGCGGGTCGAGCGGGAGCGAGGAACCCGCCAGCGCGCCGGCACCGAGCGGAGAGATCGCGGCGCGCTTGTCCCAGTCGATGAGCCGGTCGATGTCGCGGGCGAAGGCGTGCACGTGGGCCAGGAGCTGGTGGCCGAACGAGACCGGCTGCGCGTGCTGCAGGTGCGTCATGCCGGGCGCGGCCGTGTCGGCGTGCTGCTCGGCCTGGGCCATCAGCGCGGTCTCCAGCTCGACCAGGCGGGAGACGACCGTGCGGGCGTGGTCGCGGAGGTAGAGGCGCAGGTCGGTGGCGATCTGGTCGTTGCGCGAGCGGCCGGCGCGGAGCTTGCCGCCGAGCGTGCCGAGCCGCTCCAGCAGGCCGCGCTCCAGCGCGGTGTGCACGTCCTCGTCGGCGACCGTCGGCCGGAACTCGCCCGCCTTGCAGGCGCGCTCCAGGTCGTCGAGCGCGCCGATCATGCGCTCGAGCTCCTCGTCGCTCAGCAGCCCCGCCCTGTGCAGCACGCGGGCGTGCGCCCTGGACGCCGCCAGGTCGTACGGCACCAGCCGCCAGTCGAAGTGGACGCTCACCGACAGCCGGGCCAGCGCGTCGGACGGGCCGCTCTCGAAGCGTCCGCCCCACAGCCGCATCGGCTTGCCATCACTCACCGTCGTATCCTCCATCACGTTTCTGTTGATCGCGCCCGCTTCGGTGCCCGGTGGCACCATGCCCGGCGATCTCCCCCCGAGCTCCTCGCTCCGGCGCGACCATAGTGCAAGTCAGCCCTTCTTCGCGTCGCGCGCGGCCGCGATCTTAGCGGGAAGGGAGAAGAGCTGGACGAAGCCCTTGGCCAGCGACTGGTCGAAGGTGTCGCCGGTGTCGTACGTGGCGAGCGAGAAGTCGTACAGGGAATCCTCGGAGCGGCGGCCGGTCACGGTCGCGCAGCCGCCGTGCAGGGTCATCCTGACGTCGCCGTTGACGTGCTTCTGCGCGTCGGCGATCAGGGCGTCGAGGGCGTCCTTGAGCGGCGAGAACCACAGGCCGTCGTAGACGAGCTCGCTCCAGCGCTGGTCCACGCCGCGCTTGAAGCGGGCCAGGTCGCGTTCGACGGTGACGTTCTCGAGCTCCATGTGCGCGGAGATGAGCGCGACGGCGCCCGGCGCCTCGTACACCTCGCGCGACTTGATGCCGACCAGGCGGTCCTCGACCATGTCGATCCGGCCCACGCCCTGGGCTCCGGCGCGCCGGTTGATCTCGTCGATGATCTGGTACGGCGTGAGCGCGCGCCCGTCGACCTTGACCGGCACGCCGCGCTCGAACGTGATCACGACCTCGTCGGCCTCGCGCGGCTCCTTCGGGTCGGCGGTGTAGGAGTAGACCTCTTCGGTGGGGCCGTTCCAGATGTCCTCGAGGAAGCCGGTCTCGACGGCGCGGCCCCAGAGGTTCTGGTCGATGGAGAACGGGTTCTTCTTCGACGTCTCGATGGGCAGGCCCTTGGCCTCGGCGTACTCGATGGCCTTGTCGCGCGTCCAGGCGAAGTCCCTGGCGGGCGCGATGACCCGCAGGTCGGGGGCCAGCGCGGCCAGGCCGGCCTCGAAGCGGACCTGGTCGTTGCCCTTGCCGGTGCAGCCGTGGGAGACGATCGTGCCGCCGAACTGCTTGGCCGCCGTCACCAGGTGCTTGACGATGAGCGGGCGCGAGAGCGAGGACACCAGCGGGTAGCGGTCCATGTAGAGGGCGTTCGCCTGCAGGGCGGGCACGCAGAAGTCGGCGGCGAACTCCTCCCTGGCGTCCACGACGACCGACTCGACCGCGCCGCAGTCCATGGCCCGCTTCTGGATCGCCTCCATGTCCTCGCCGCCCTGGCCGAGGTCCACGGCGACGGCGACGACCTCGGCGTTCATCTTCTCGGCGAGGTACGGGATGGCGACCGAGGTGTCGAGACCGCCTGAGTACGCGAGGACTACTCTTTCCGACATTTCATATTCTCCCTGGACTGAGGCTTCTAGCTGCGCCGATCCGCGACCTTCAGCAGCGCGTCGGCGACGACCTGCCCGCCCGTCGGATCGCGGCTGATGACGAGGATCGTGTCGTCACCCGCCACCGTGCCGAGGATCGACTCCCAGTCGGCGTGGTCGATGGCGGAGGCGAGGAACTGGGCCGCACCAGGAGGGGTTCGCACGATGACCAGATTCGCCGACGCCTCGGCCGCGACCAGCAGCTCCTCCGCGATGCGGTGCAACCGGGCGTCGGGGGACTCGCCGCCGCTGCCCAGCCGGGTGAGCGGGATCCGGCCGCCGCCCTCGCCGGGCAGGGCGTACACGAGCGAGCCGTCGTCGGCGCGCAGCTTGAGCGCGCCGAGCTCGTCGAGGTCCCGCGAGAGCGTGGCCTGGGTGACCTCGACGCCGCTCTCGGCCAGCAGCTTGGCCAGCTCGGGCTGGGAGCGCACGGCCTTCCGCTGCAGCAGGTCGGTGATCTTCGCCTGCCGCGCGGCCTTGGTCATCGGGATCGTCATCGTCGGGTGACCAACCAGTGGAGCAGGGCCTTCTGGGCGTGCAGCCGGTTCTCCGCCTGATCCCACACCACGCTCCGCGGGCCTTCGAGGACCTCGGTGGTGATCTCGTACTCGCGGTAGGCGGGCAGGCAGTGCAGCACGATCGCGTCGGGCGCGGCGTGCTCGATCAGCTCGGAGTTCACCTGGTACGGCATGAGCGCGGCCACCCGCTCCTCCTTGCCGTCCTGGCCCATCGAAACCCACGTGTCGGTGGCGATCACGTGGGCGCCCTCGGCGGCGGCCGCCGGATCGGACAGCGCGACGACCGAGCCGCCCGTCCTGGCGGCGATGGCCGCGGCCCGGTCGAGGACGACCGCGTCGGGCTGGTAGCCGGCCGGGGCGGCGATGCGTACGTGCATGCCCGCGGTGGCACCGCCGAGCAGGTAGGAGTGGGCCATGTTGTTGGCGCCGTCGCCCACGTACGTGAGCGTGACCCCGGCCGTCCTGCCCAGCCGCTCCCGGACGGTCTGCAGGTCGGCGAGGATCTGGCAGGGGTGGAACTCGTCGGTGAGCGCGTTGACGACCGGCACCCGGGAGTGGGCGGCCATCTCGTCGATCCGCTCCTGGCCGGTGGTCCGCCAGACGATGGCGGAGACCTGCCGGTCGAGAACCCTGGCGAGGTCGGCGGGCGGCTCGCCGCGGCCCATGAGCACCGTGACGTTGTCCACGATCAGCGGCAGGCCGCCGAGCTCGCCGATGCCGGTGTGGAAGGAGACGCGGGTCCTGGCGGACGGCTTGTCGAACAGGACGGCGACGCTCCGCGGGCCCTCGAAGGGGCGGTAGCCGAACCTGTCCTTCTTCATGGCGGCCGCGAGGTCGAGGACCTCCGCCTGCTCGGCCGGCGTGAGATCGTCGTCTCGCAGGAAGTGCCTGGGCTGCGCCGAGTCCGCGCTGTGCCCAATATGCGCCGAGTCCGCGCTGTGCCCGATATGCGCCGAGTCCGCGCTGTGCCCGGTCACTTGGCCGCCTCCGCGAGGATCGCCGGGAAGGCCGCCACGAACGCGTCCACCTCGCCGGCCGTGACGACCAGGGGCGGCGCGATGCGTACGGCGTCGGGCTGCAGGGCGTTGACCAGGAAGCCGGCGTCCGCGGCCGCCTTCTGGACCTCGGCCGAGCGGGGCTCGGCCAGCACCGCGGCCAGCCAC
Organism: Nonomuraea sp. KM90; assembly: GCF_052246675.1. Lineage (NCBI taxonomy): Bacteria > Bacillati > Actinomycetota > Actinomycetes > Streptosporangiales > Streptosporangiaceae > Nonomuraea > Nonomuraea sp. KM90. The sequence goes on from NZ_JBQQCB010000178.1 coordinate 10,654, forward strand.
AGGCCCCGCCCGCGCACGCCCTTCAGCAGCGGATGGCCGGCCGCCTCCAGACCCGTGCGCAGGCGGGCCGCGACCGACTTGACGTGGTCGAGGTCGAGGTTGCCCAGCACGGCCAGCGCCGCGGCGCAGGAAACCGGGTTCCCGCCGAACGTGGAGCCGTGGTCACCCTTCTCGAACAGCTTGCCCGCGTCGCCGAACCCGACGCACGCGCCGATCGGCAGCCCGCCGCCCAGGCCCTTGGCCAGGGTGAGGATGTCGGGGACGACGCCGTCGGCCTGGTGGGCGAACCAGTGGCCGGTGCGGCCGATGGCCGACTGGATCTCGTCGGCCACCAGCAGGGCGCCGGTCGAGTCGCAGATCTCGCGGGCCGCCTCGAAGTAGCCCTCGGGCGGCGGGACCACGCCGGCCTCGCCCTGCGTGGGCTCCAGGAAGACCGCGATGCAGTCGCCGGTGACGGCGTCCTTGAGCGCGTCGGCGTCGCCGTACGGGACGAAGCGCACCTCGACCGGGAACGGGCCGAACTGGTCGCGGATGGCCTTCTTGCCCGTCAGGGACAGGGCGCCGATGGTGCGGCCGTGGAAGCCGTTCTCGGCGGCCACGAAGTAGGAGCGGCCCTCGCGCCTGCCGTACTTGAGCGCCAGCTTGTACGCGGCCTCGTTCGCCTCGGTGCCGGAGTTGGCGAAGAAGATCCGGGCGGGGGCGTTCAGCAGGGTGAGCAGCTTCTCGGCGAGCAGCACCTCGGGCTCGTGCAGGAACAGGTTGCTGGTGTGCGCGATCGTGGCGACCTGCGTGGAGACGGCCTCGACGAGGGCGGGGTGGGCGTGGCCGAGCGAGCTGGTCGCGATGCCGGCGATGAAGTCGAGGTATTCCTTGCCGTCCACGTCCCAGACGCGGGTGCCCTCGCCTCGTGCCAGGGCGACCGGGGGGACGCCGTAGTTGGGCATGAAAGCGGTCTCGAACCTCTCGAACAGGCTCATGAGGGCATCACCATCGTTCCGATTCCTTCATTGGTGAAGATCTCCAGCAGCAGTGAATGGGGCACGCGGCCGTCGAGCACGTGGGCCTGGGGCACCCCGCCCTGCACGGCCGTCAGGCACGCCTCCATCTTGGGCACCATGCCGCTGGACAGTGTGGGCATCATCGCCGCGAGCTCGTCGGCGGTGAGCAGGTCGATCACGTCGGTGTCGTCGGGCCAGTTGGCGTACAGGCCCTCGACGTCGGTCAGCACGATCAGCTTCTGCGCCTTGAGGGCCACGGCCAGCGCGGCGGCGGCGGTGTCGGCGTTGACGTTGTAGATCTCGCCGTCGTCGCTCCGCGCCACGCTGGAGATGACCGGGATGCGGCCGTTGTCGAGCAGGGCGTGCACCGCGCCCGGATCGACCTTGATGATCTCGCCGACCTGGCCGATGTCCACCGGCTCGCCGTTCACGACGGCGTGCTTGCGCACGGCCGTGAACAGGTGGGCGTCCTCGCCGGACATGCCGACGGCGAACGGGCCGTGCCGGTTGACCAGGCCCACGATGTCGCGGTTGACCTGGCCCGTGAGCACCATCCTGACGACCTGCATGGCCTCGGGGGTGGTGACCCGCAGCCCGGCGGTGAACGTCGACTCGATGCCCGCCTTGTCCAGCGCGCTGCTGATCTGCGGGCCGCCGCCGTGCACGACGACCGGGCGCAGACCCGTCTGGTGCAGGAAGACCACGTCCTCGGCGAAGCCCTCCTTGAGGGCCTCCTCGGTCATGGCGTTGCCGCCGTACTTGATCACGATGGTCGCGCCGTGGAAGCGGGTCAGCCAGGGCAGCGCCTCGATCAGCGCCTCCGCCTTGCTCTGGGCGGTGGTGAGCCTCATGAGGAGTACGCCGAGTTCTCGTGGACGTAGTCGGCCGTCAGGTCGGTGGTGTGCACCGTCGCGGTGTGCGGGCCAGCGGACAGGTCGATGGTGATCGTCACGTCCCGGCCGCGCATGTCCACCTTCGAGCGGTCGTCGCCGACCGCGCCGCCCCGGCAGATCCAGATGCCGTTGATGGCCACGTTGAGCCGGTCGGGCTCGAACGCCGCGTCGGTGGTGCCGACGGCGGCCAGGACGCGGCCCCAGTTGGGGTCCTCGCCGTGGATGGCGCACTTGAGCAGGTTGGAGCGGGCCACCGAGCGGCCGACCTTGACCGCGTCGTCCTCGGAGGCCGCGCCGACCACCTCGATGGCGATGGCCTTGGAGGCGCCCTCGGCGTCCACCAGCAGCTGCCTGGCCAGGTCGGCGCAGACCTCGGTGACCTTCTGCTCGAACTCGGCCAGGTCCGGCCGCACCCCGGAGGCGCCGCTGGCCAGCAGGAGCACGGTGTCGTTGGTGGACATGCAGCCGTCGGTGTCGAGCCGGTCGAACGTCAGGGCCGTGGCCCTGCGCAGCGCGGCGTCCAGCTCATCGCTGGTCAGGTCGGCGTCGGTGGTGATCACGCAGAGCATGGTGGCCAGCGCGGGGGCGAGCATGCCGGCGCCCTTGGCCATCCCGCCGACCATGTAGCCGCCGGCCCGCTTGAAGGAGATCTTCGAGACGGTGTCGGTGGTGCGGATCGCGTCGGCCGCGGCCAGGCCGCCGTCGCGGGAGAGCTGGCCCGCGGCGGTCTCGACGCCGGCCAGCAGCTCCTCCATCGGCAGCCGCTCGCCGATCAGGCCGGTCGAGCAGATCGCGATCTCGCCCGCGGAGTCCTCGAGCAGGTCGGCCGCCTTCTCGGCGGTGGCGTGGGTGTCCTGGAAGCCCTCGGGGCCGGTGCAGGCGTTGGCGCCGCCGGAGTTGAGCACCACCGCTCGCAGCCGCCCGCCCGCCAGGACCTGCTGCGACCACAGCACGGGGGCGGCCTTCACGCGGTTGGCGGTGAAGACGCCCGCGGCGGCGCGGCTGGGCCCGTCGTTGACGACGAGGGCCAGGTCGCGGGCGCCGCCGGATTTGATCCCGGCGGCAACGCCCGCGGCCCTGAACCCCAGGGGGGCGGTAACGCTCATGGTGCGACTCCTGTCGTAGGAAGGCCGAGCTCTTCCGGCAGGCCGAGGGCGAGGTTCACGCTCTGGAGGGCGCCCCCGGCGGTGCCCTTGGTGAGGTTGTCGATGGCGATGACGGCGACCACGCGGCCCGCGCGCTCGTCGAGCGTCACCTGAAGGGCGGCGGTGTTGGCGCCGTAGGTCATGGAGGTGGCCGGCCAGGTGCCCTCGGGCAGGAGCCGGACGAACGGCTCGCCCTTGAGCGCGACCTCGTACGCCGAGCGCAGCGACTCCCTGGTCACCCCGGGGGCGGCGGGCGCGCTGCAGGTGGCGAGGATGCCCCGGCTCATGGGGGCCAGCGTCGGGGTGAACGACACGCGTACGGGCGTGCCCGCGACGGCCGACAGGCCCTGCTCCATCTCGGGGGTGTGCCGGTGCACGCCGCCCACGCCGTAGGCGCTCACCGAGCCCATGACCTCGCTGCCGAGCAGGTTGGGCTTGAGCGACCTGCCGGCGCCGCTGGTGCCGCTGGCGGCCACCACGACCACGTCGGGGCCGGCCAGCCCGGCGGCGAACGCGGGCGCCAGGGCGAGCAGGACCGAGGTGGGGTAGCAGCCGGGGACCGCGATGCGGCGGGCCGTCCTGAGGACCTCGCGCTGGCCGGGCAGCTCGGGCAGGCCGTAGGGCCAGGTGCCGGCGTGGTCGCCGCCGTAGAACTCCTGCCAGGCGGCCGGGTCGGCGAGCCGGTGGTCGGCGCCGCAGTCGACCACGATCGTCTCGGCGCCGAGCTGCGCGGCGACGGCGGCGGAATGGCCGTGCGGCAGGGCCAGGAAGACCACGTCGTGCCCGGCGAGCGCGTCGGCCGTGGTGTCCTCGATGACACGGTCGGCCAGTTGCGGCAGGTGGGGCTGGTGCGCGCCGAGGAGGCTGCCCGCACTGGAGGCGGCGGTGAGCGCGCCGATCTCGAACTCGGGATGGCCGAGCAGGAGGCGCAGCAGCTCACCCCCCGCGTAGCCGCTGGCTCCCGCGATCGCTGCCCTCAATTCGAACCCCTCCTGCATGATTATGCATCAACACTCATGACCTTGCTTGTGAAGATGATGCACTTTGGAGGATGAACATGCAAGCCGGGAGGGAGCCGAGGACCGGAACGTGAGACTTGTCACCCGCAGGTGAGCTCCAAGAACAGGCGGCCAGGATGGGGGTCATGACCGAATTCCTGTCCGATCTGAGCGCCCCTACACGCGGCAGGGGGCCTGGGCCGTCCGGCCGGATCGTGCTCGTCCTGCTGTGGCTGGGGATCTGCATGCTGCCGATGGTGCTCGCGGTCGGGGAGCTGGAGCTGGCGGCGGGACGGGCCGGCACGCCGGGGACGCTGCGCGTCGTCTCGTGCGAGGACCTGGGCGAGGGCCGGTACGACTGCCGCGGGAGGTTCACGCCCGACTCCGGCGAGGCGGTCGTGGAGGTGGCCGCGTCGCCCGACTCGGAGGCCGGCGACGTGCTGCGGGCCCGGCTCACGCCCGAGGGCGACCGGGCCGTGCCGGCGGGCACCAGGGGCGTGCTGGCGGCGTTGGCGCTGCCGGGGGCCGGGCTGGCAGGGCTGGGGTTCCTGCCGTACGTGGTCATGTACTGGCTGGGCGCGCGCAGGGGGCGCCGGGCCGCCGTGACCGGAGGGGTCCTGGTCACGGCGGCCGGAGGCGTGCTGGCGGTGGTCGGTATGGTGGCGGCCGGCTCCTAACGCAGGAAGGCCGCCGCCACGCCGGCGTCCACCGGGACGTGCAGGCCCGTGGTGTGGGTGAGGTCGCTCGCCGTGAGCGCGAAGACGGCGTTGGCCACGTGCTCGGGCAGGACCTCGCGCTTGAGCAGGGTCCGCTGGGCGTAGAACTCGCCGAGCTTCTCCTCCTCCACCCCGTACACGGCGGCGCGGTTGGCGCCCCAGCCGGAGGCGAAGATGCCGGAGCCGCGTACGACGCCGTCGGGGTTGACGCCGTTGACCCGGATGCCGTGGCCGCCCAACTCGGCGGCGAGCAGGCGTACCTGGTGGGCCTGGTCGGCCTTGGCGGCGCCGTAGGCGACGTTGTTGGGGCCGGCGAAGACGGCGTTCTTGGAGGAGATGTAGATGATGTCGCCGCCCATGCCCTGGTCGATCATGACCTTGGCGGTCTCCCTGGACACCAGGAACGAGCCGCGCGCCATGACGTCGTGCTGCAGGTCCCAGTCGGCCGCCGTGGTCTCCAGGAGCGCCCTGGACAGCGACAGGCCGGCGTTGTTGACGACCAGGTCGACGCCGCCGAAGGCGAGCACGCCCGCGCGTACGGCCGCGGCGATCTGCTCCTCGGACGTGACGTCCACCCCGACGGCCACGGCGACGTCCGGCACCCGGTAGGCGCGCGCGCCGATCTCCGCGGCCACCTTCTCGGCGGCGGCCAGGTCGCGGTCGGCCACGATCACGCACGCGCCCTCGGCGGCCAGCCGGCGGGCGGTGGCGGCGCCGATGCCCGAGCCGCCGCCGGTCACCAGCGCGACGCGGGTGGCCAGGGGATTGGGCTTCGGCATGCGGCGGAGCTTGGCCTCCTCCAGCTCCCAGTACTCGATGCGGAACTTCTCCGACTCGGGGATGGGGGCGTAGGAGGACACGGACTCGGCGCCGCGCATGACGTTGACGGCGTTGACGTAGAACTCGCCGGCCACCCGGGCGGTCTGCTTGTCCTTGCCGAAGGAGAACATGCCGACGCCCGGCACCAGCACGATCGCCGGGTCCGCGCCGCGCATGGGCGGCGAGTCGGAGGTGGCGTGCCGGTCGTAGTAGGCGGTGTAGTCGGCGCGGTAGGCGGCGTGCAGCTCGCGCAGCCGCTCGGCCACCCGCTCCAGCGGCGCGTCCGGCGGCAGGTCCAGCACCAGCGGCGCGACTTTGGTGCGCAGGAAATGGTCGGGGCAGGACGTGCCCAGCGCGGCCAGCCTCGGGTGCTCGGCCCGCGAGACGAAGTCCAGCACCTCGGCGCTGTCGGTGTAGTGGCCGACCACGCGCACGTCGGTGGAGGCCAGGCCGCGCACGATCGGGAAGAGCGCGGCGGCCCGCTCGTGCCGCTCGGCCTCGCCGAGGGTCTGGTGGATCACCGGGCCGAATGGGTCGGGGCGGCCGTGCTCGGCGAGGTACGTCTCGGCGGTGCGGATGATCTCCAGCGAGCGGGCCTCGCACTCCTCGGAGGTCGAGCCCCACGCGGTGATGCCGTGGCCGCCCAGGACGCAGCCGATGGCCTGCGGGTTCGCCTCCTTGATGGCGGCGATGTCCAGGCCGAGCTGGAAGCCGGGCCGCCGCCACGGCACCCACACGACCCGGTCGCCGAAGACGCGGCCGGTCAGCTCCTCGCCGTCGGCGGCGGTGGCGATCGCGATGCCCGCGTCGGGGTGCAGGTGGTCCACGTGCCCGGCCTCGACCAGGCCGTGCATGGCGGTGTCGATCGACGGCGCGGCCCCGCCCTTGCCGTGCAGGCAGTAGTCGAAGGCGGCGACCATCTCGTCCTCGCGCTCGACGCCCGGGTAGACGCCCTTGAGCGCGCGCAGCCGGTCGAGGCGGAGCACGGCCAGGCCGGACTCCTTCAGCGTGCCGAGGTCGCCGCCCGAGCCCTTGACCCAGAGCAGCTCCACCTCCTCGCCGGTGACCGGGTCGGGCGCGGCGCCCTTGGCCGAGGTGTTGCCGCCCGCGAAGTTGGTGTTGCGCGGGTCGGCGCCCAGGCGGTGGGAGCGTTCGAGCAGTTCGTTCACGACGTCAGACATGGTGTTTCAGGCCCCCCAGCCGGCCTGCTCGCCGCCGACCCGGTCGGCGGCGATCTTCTCGAAATATCCGGACCTGGCGTAGGCCGCCATCGGGTCGGGCGCCAGACCCATCTCCTGACGCAACTCCGCCAGCAACGGCCGCACGTCGGTGTTGTAGGCGTCCATGAACACCGCGTTCGCACCCAGCACATCACCCGCGGACTGAGCCGCCGCCAGCGCCTCCCGATCCACCAGCAACGCCTTGGCCGTCGCCTCCTGCACATTCATCACCGAACGGATCTGACCCGGGATCTTCGGCTCGATGTTGTGACACTGATCCAGCATGAACGCCACCTCAT